>JAYTXP010000067.1:0-7439 GCA_043742885.1 Chitinophagaceae bacterium
TAAATCTGACCAAGGTTCATACGAGAAGGTACTCCCAATGGATTAAGAACAATATCAACTGGTGTTCCATCTTCCATAAAAGGCATATCCTCATGACGAACGATCTTAGCAACAATACCTTTATTACCGTGGCGGCCGGCCATCTTATCTCCCACTTTCAGCTTACGTTTTACTGCGAGATAAACCTTAGCAAGTTTCAATACACCAGCAGGTAATTCATCACCAATACTGATATTGAACTTCTCGCGTTTGTAACGACCCAGCTCTTCGTTGAATTTGATATTAAAGTTATGCAGAAGAGTATTGATCTGATCATCCACTTTTTTATCTGCAGACCAGCCCAGCGGATTTATGTTCGCATAATCCAGACCACGCAGGTTTTTATCAGTGAATTTCGCACCCTTACCGATCTGTATCTCTCCGAAATTATTGCTCACACCAGTGGATACGAAATCCTTCAGCAGTGTGATGAGTTTCTCAAGCAATACTTCTTTAAGATCATTTTCATTCTTCTCGTGCATTTTCTCCAGCTTCTCCATGGCTGCTTTCTCGCGAACCTTCGCGTTCTTATCTTTCTTAGCGCGCTGGAAAAGTTTTTTGCCGATCACAACACCTTCTACTCCGTTTGGAGCTTTCAGTGATGCATCTTTAGCATCACCAGCTTTGTCACCGAAGATGGCGCGAAGAAGTTTTTCCTCAGGAGTAGGATCAGATTCTCCCTTAGGAGTGATCTTACCAATGAGAATATCTCCTTCTTTCACCTGGGCACCGATACGAACGATACCGTTCTCATCAAGATCCTTAGTGGCTTCTTCAGAAACGTTTGGAATATCAGGAGTAAGTTCTTCTTCACCTAATTTGGTGTCGCGAACTTCCAGTTCATATTCAGAGATGTGTACTGAAGTGAACATATCTTCCTTCACTACTCTTTCGCTGATAACGATGGCATCCTCGAAGTTGTAACCTTTCCATGGCATGAAGGCCACTTTCAGATTCTTACCCAATGCCAGCTCACCATCTTTGGTAGCATATCCTTCAGTAAGAAAATCACTTTTCTTCACCTTCTGCCCTTTCTTCACAGCAGGTTTCAGGTTGATACAGGTCTCCTGATTGGTCTTGATGAATTTCGTTAATCTATAGATGCGAAGATCATCTTCAAAGCTTACCAGCTTCTCTGCTTCATCGCGATCATAACGAACATGAATTTCGTTTGCGTCAACGAATTCAACAATACCATTTCCTTCAGAGTGGATCTGTATCCTTGCATCACGCGCTGCCTTGCCTTCCAGTCCGGTACCAACAACTGGTACATCAGGACGGATCAGCGGCACAGCCTGACGTTGCATGTTTGATCCCATCAATGCACGATTGGCATCATCATGCTCAAGGAAGGGAATCAATGAAGCACTCAAGCCAACGATCTGGTTTGGAGCAACGTCCATATATTCCACTTCACCTTTATCAAGAATGGGGAAGTCACCTGTTTGGCGGCTTACCACTTTATCTTCTGTAAATTCTCCTTTCTCATTCAGTCCTGAATTGGCCTGGGCAATTTTCGCCAGATCCTCTTCTTCGGCACTTAGGAAAGAGAGCAGTTTCATATTCACTTTTCCGTTCTCTACTTTACGATATGGCGTTTCGATAAAGCCCATGTCGTTGATCTTCGCGTGAACGCAAAGAGTAGAGATCAGGCCAATGTTTGGACCTTCCGGAGTTTCGATCGTACAAAGACGACCGTAGTGAGAATAGTGTACGTCACGTACCTCGAAACCAGCTCTTTCACGACTTAGACCACCAGGGCCCAGCGCGGAGATACGACGCTTATGTGTTATTTCAGAAAGTGGATTAGTCTGATCCAGGAACTGCGATAACTGTGATGTTCCAAAGAAGGAATTGATCACAGATGAAAGTGTTCTTGCATTGATCAAATCCACCGGAGTGAATACTTCATTATCGCGTACGTTCATACGTTCACGAATGGTACGAGCCATACGGGCAAGACCCACACCGAACTGAGCATATAACTGCTCTCCTACTGTACGAACACGACGATTGCTCAGGTGATCAATATCATCGATCTCTGCCTTACCATTAGTAAGTCTTACGAGATACTTAATGATAAGAATGATATCTTCTTTTGTCAGCACCTTCTTTTCTAGTGGAAGATTAAGGTTCAACTTACGGTTGATCTTGTAACGTCCAACTTCACCAAGGTCATAACGCTTATCGCTGAAGAATAATTTGTCGATGATACCACGTGCTGTTTCATTATCGGGAGCATCCGCACCGCGAAGCTGGCGATAGATGAATTGAACTGCTTCCAGTTCGCTATTGGAAGTATCCTTGTTCATCGTGTTGTAGATGATAGCGTAATCTCCGCCTACATCTTCACGCTGAATGAACACACTCTTCACATCCAGGTCTGTAATGCTTTCAATAGCTTCTTCATCGAGAACAGTATCTCTTTCCATCACGATCTCATTACGCTCGATAGATACCACCTCTCCGGTGTCCTCATCTACGAAATCTTCAACCCATGTTCTCAATACGCGTGCAGCCAGGCGGCGGCCAATATATTTGGAAAGGGTCTTTTTATCCACCTTCACTTCATCGGCCATGCCGAAAAGTTCCAGGATCTCTTTATCGGTCTCAAATCCGATGGAACGAAGAAGAGTGGTTACTGGAAATTTTTTCTTACGGTCGATGTACGCGTACATCACATTGTTAATGTCAGTAGCGAATTCCATCCATGCACCTTTGAAAGGAATTACACGGGCAGAATAGATCTTCGTTCCGTTCGGGTGAACAGATTGTCCGAAGAACACACCAGGAGAACGATGCAGCTGGGATACAACTACCCTCTCGGCGCCATTGATAACGAATGTACCTCGTGGCGTCATGTAAGGAATGTTACCCAGGAATACATCCTGAACGATTGTTTGGAAGTCAACGTGCTCCTCATCATTACAACTGAGGCGAAGTTTGGCTTTCAAAGGTACCGCATAAGTAAGACCTCTTTCCATACATTCTTCAATCGTGTAACGGGGCGGATCAATAAAATAATCCAGGAACTCCAGAACGAAGATGTTTCTTGTGTCCGTGATCGGGAAATTCTCCTTGAATACACGGAACAAGCCTTCAATGTTACGCTTGTCCGGCGTGGTCTCCAATTGGAAGAATTCTTTGAACGACTGGATCTGTACTTCAAGAAGGTCGGGGGCGTCGGCCAGATGCTTGATCTTACCGAAATCCACCCTTTGATTCAATTTTGTAGAAGACATATCGTAAAAACCGGTTTTTACAACGATGAGAACACACCAATCACTTTCAAAGCTTCATGCATCGAAAAATGAAACTCCGTGACTATCAACTAATTGCACATGATTTGGGGTGTCAAAATATATTTGGCCAAAATAAAGGATGGCAAAAGTACGGAATTCCTTTGTTTTAAACAAGAAAAATTTGCTACCAATAATAAGGCCAAAATACCACTAACTGGTTATTTACGAGGGGCTTCCCAAACCCTATCTTGAGCGGAAATTAAGGTTATGAAGCGTGAGAATATTGTGAGAGAATACTTCCATTTTTCGAAAAAAGATCGCATCGCTATGACCTGCTTATTAGTCGCGGTTTTAATCATTTTCCTTTTACCTGCATTTTTACCCGAAAGATCGATACCTCCTGTTCCTATCCCCGATAATGAGGAAGCAAAAGAACCGCAGATCATCAGCAGCCCATCTCCCGATGAAATCCGCTCCAGGGTTTTTACAAATTCAGCTCCTGCATTTGCGGGTTTTTATTTTGATCCCAACCTGATTGAAGAATCCGACTGGAGAAAACTGGGACTTCGGGAGAAAACCATTCAGATTATTTTGAATTACAGGTCCAAAGGAGGAAAATTCAAAACTGCTGACGATCTTAAAAAAATTTATGGATTAAAGGAACAGGAGTTTGAAAGAATGAAATCTTTTGTCCGCATAAAAGAAACTAATAATTACACTTCATTCAGAAAACCTGAGGAGACCAGGACCTATACTGAATCCTTTAAAAAATTTCCGGAAAAAGCACCAATTAAAAAACAGATCGTCGATATCAATCTGGCAGATACCAGTGCCTGGATCGCTCTTCCCGGAATTGGCAGCAAACTTTCATTGCGAATTGTGAATTTCAGAGAGAAACTGGGAGGTTTTTATTCTGTTGATCAGGTTGCACAAACTTTCGGATTGCAGGATTCAATTTTCCAGCGGATAAAATCTATGCTAATACTTTCAGCGATGGCCATAAAAAAAATAAATATTAATAAAGCCACTGAAGAGGAACTTAAACTTCATCCTTATTTGAGATGGCAGCTGGCAAAAGCGATCATTGCCTACAGAAATGAACATGGCTTATTTCAAAAACTGGATGACCTGAAAAACATCATGGCATTTTCAGAAGAAGCCTTTACTAAAGTAGCTCCATACCTGGAACTTTAATAAAATAAAAAGCCCTCATTTTGGGAGGGCTTTTTGATTATCTTAAGGAAGATATTAAGCGATTTCTACATCAGCACCAGCATCTTTCAGCCTGGCTGCGATCTCTTCTGCTTCTACTTTTGAGATACCTTCTTTGATGTTCTTAGGAGCGCCATCAACCAGGTCTTTTGCTTCTTTCAATCCTAACCCAGTAAGATCTTTAACGATCTTAACTACGTTCAGTTTAGAAGCGCCACCACTCTTCAACACTACGTTGAATGCGGTTTTCTCTTCTGCAACTGCGGCACCACCACCACCTTCAGCTACTACTACTGCAGCGGCTGCTGGTTCGATACCATATTCTGATTTAAGGAAGTCAGCGAGATCCTGCACTTCTTTTACTGTTAAACTTACGAGGCTTTCTGCTAATGCTTTTACGTCTGCCATTGTTTTGAATTTTTACCGTCTTCATCCTCATTTGAGTCCGACGGCGTTTTAAAAAAATTGTTTATAGTTAAAGCTTGGCCAGGGTCTTCGAACCAGGGCAAGCCCTTTGCTCGGATACCTCAGTCAGGCTATTTACTCAGCTGGAGCAACTTCTGCTGCTTTTTTCTCTGCGTTCTGCAGCAAAGCGGCAATAACCCTTTTCGCTGGTGATTGCAACAATGCAATTACATCTCCGATCAGTTCGTTCTTGGTCTTGATCTTTGTAAGGGTTACCAATTGATTATCGCCCATATACAAATCACCATTGATAAAGGCGGCCTTCATTACAGGCTTGTCACCATTACTTTCCTTACGGAAGGAACTGATAATCAGAGCTGGTTCTTTGGGGTTCTCAGAGAACATCAAAGCAGTTACTTTATGCAGGGAATCAATTACACCCGAGTATTTTTCATTATCGAGTGACTCTAGCGCTTTACGGATCAATGTATTCTTTGCCACTTTCATTTCAACATTTTTGTTGAAACAGGCACGGCGAAGTTTACCAACCTGTGCTACAGAGAGAGACTCGGTATTGGTAACGTAGAAGTTGTTATACTGAGAGAATTTTCCTTTCAGTACTTCGATCACTTCATTTTTTTGTTCTTTGGTCATTTTATTTCTTTTTGACTCTTGCTAAAAATTGATTTGCTCAACTTCCGTTATTAATGAACGAAAGCTTTGATGTCAACCTGGATGCCCGGGCTCATCGTACTGGCCATGCTGATTCCTCTGAGGTAAATACCTTTTGCGGAAGATGGCTTTGCTTTGATAATAGCGTTCAGCAGTTCCTGGCTATTCTCCGCGATCTTTTCGGGAGTAAAGCTCACGCGGCCAATGGAAGCGTGAATGATTCCTACTTTATCAACTTTGAAGGCGATCTTACCACCTTTTACATCGTTGATAGCAGCAGCTACATCATTGGTAACTGTACCTGTTTTTGGATTTGGCATCAAATTACGTGGACCCAGTACCTTACCAAGTTTTCCGATCTTAGGCATAACAGAAGGAGTGGCGATGATAACATCCACATCAACCCATCCACCTTCGATCTTGGTGATAAATTCGTCCAGTCCTACAAAATCAGCACCCGCTGCTTTTGCGTCTGCTTCTTTATCAGGAGTGCAAAGCACTAATACTTTTTTGGTTCTGCCGGTACCATGCGGAAGGCTAACCGTGCCACGAATGGCCTGGTCTGCTTTTTTTGGATCAACACCCAAACGGATATGCAGGTCCACAGATGCGTCGAATTTGCATGTGGAGATCTGTTTTACCAATGAAGAAGCTTCTTTCAGTGAGTACGCTTTGTTCGCGTCAACCTTTGTTTCTGCTACTTTTCTTTTTTTACTGAGGAATGCCATTTTAATTCTTTCTTTTAATTTTTTTTAAACGTCCCCTTCAGGGTCAGGGGGCTTAATTATCCCATGGAGCTTTACCTTCTACTGTAAGACCCATACTGCGAGCAGTACCAGCTACCATTTTCATGGCACTTTCTACAGTGAAACAGTTCAGATCGGGCATTTTGTCTTTGGCGATAGCCTCTACCTGGTTCCAATCTACTTTACCGGATTTGATACGGTTGCTTTCCTTGGAACCTTTTTGAATCTTGGCCGCTTCCATCAGTTGTACAGCAGCAGGAGGCGTTTTGATTACAAAATCAAAACTCTTATCGGTATAAACTGTAATTAATACTGGGAGAACTTTTCCCATCCTGTCCTGTGTTCTAGCATTGAACTGCTTACAGAATTCCATGATGTTAACACCCTTGGAACCAAGTGCGGGACCGATTGGCGGTGCAGGGTTGGCCTGTCCGCCTTTACATTGCAGCTTTACTAAGCCGCCGATTTCTTTTGCCATTTTTCTATTCGATTTATTGGTTCAAGCGATCTTCACCTTGAGGTAGAAGATCTCCCAAATTCATCCTTTGTTCGATCTTTCCCGAGGGAGGACCGTAACCTGTTCCGCCATTGAACAACGCAGGCGGACAAAAGAAAGAACTAATTGGGGACGCAAAGTTAGGGGGAAAATGGTTAACAGACAAAGATTTTAGCCCTAATTATCTAAAAAGAGACAGGCCTTTTCAAATAGGTTGAAAAGGCCTGTCTCTCAAATATTTGTACACGATGTATTTTAGTTGATCTTTTCCACCTGCATATAACTCAACTCCACCGGCGTAGAGCGCCCGAAGATCTTCACCGTTACTTTCAGTTTTTTCTTCTCATCATTTACATCTTCGATCACACCGTTAAAATCATTGAATGGTCCTTCGATGATCTTAATGGTCTCTCCTACGATGAAAGGTTCGATCATACTTACTCCACCGGATTCTGCCATTTCATCCATCTTACCCAGCATTTTGTTCACTTCCGCTTTACGAAGAGCGATAGGATCTTCTTTACCCAGAAAATGAATAACGTTGGTCGTATTCTTGATAATATCACGAAGATCATCGATGAGTTTACCGCTGGTGATCTCGATCATTACATAACCGGGGTAATAGTT
>JAYTXP010000068.1:0-3761 GCA_043742885.1 Chitinophagaceae bacterium
ACGTTGTTGCGCTCCGCTCCCGCCGAGATCGCGGCCACTGTGCGCGACGGCGGTGGCATCGCTGACTGGTTGTGGAAAGGCGCGCGGGTTGCCAGATGAATTTCGCTGACAGTGAGATAGTAGCATCCATATTAAATGGGGATGGATTTGGTGCTACAAGAAACCTGGAGGAAGCTGATCTGATTCTGATCAATACCTGTTCCATCCGTGAAAAAGCGGAACTAACTGTAAGGAAAAGGCTGACTGAATTCAAGAAATTAAAAAAGGCCCGAAAAGGAGTTTTGGTAGGTGTGCTGGGTTGTATGGCAGAACGTCTGAAAACACAATTGCTTGAAGAAGAGAAATTAGTTGATATGGTAGTGGGTCCGGATGCTTACCGTGCCCTTCCTGCTTTGATCATGGAAGCTGAAACCGGCCAAAAGGCCGTCAATGTTTTGTTGAGCAGAGAAGAGACTTACGCAGATATCTCACCAGTAAGATTGGACAGCAATGGCGTTAGCGCTTATGTTTCTATTATGCGCGGATGTAATAATATGTGTTCATTCTGCGTAGTACCCTTTACACGAGGAAGAGAAAGAAGTCGTGACCTTAATTCAATTGTAAATGAATGCAGGGATCTTTTTGAAAAAGGATTTCGCGAAGTGACATTATTGGGGCAGAATGTGGATAGCTATTATTTTACAGATGAGCAGGGTCAAATAATAAATTTCGCAAATCTGCTGGATAAGGTGGCCACCATCTCCCCACTTCTGAGAGTCAGGTTTTCAACTTCCCATCCTAAGGATATTACAGATGAAGTACTTTATACAATAGCCCGTCATCCAAACATCTGCAAATACATTCATCTTCCTGTACAAAGCGGATCTAACAGGGTACTTCAGCTAATGAACAGAACGTACACTCGCGAATGGTATAAAGGCAGAGTGAAATCAATTTGGAAAATTCTTCCCGATTGCGGTATCAGCGCCGACATCATTGCAGGATTTTGTACAGAGACTGAAGTAGATCATCAGCAAACAATGGAAATAATGAAATATAGCAAGTACGACTATTGCTATATGTTTTTTTATAGTGAAAGGCCTGGCACATTGGCGCAACGCCGTTTCATTGATGATATACCGGAAGAAATTAAAAAAAGAAGACTGGATGAGATCGTAAAACTTCAGAACCGGCTTTCATTTGAGAGTAACCAAAGGGATCTTGGTACGATCAGCGAGGTGTTAATTGAAGGTGATAGCCGAAAAAGTGATAAAGATTGGAAGGGAAGAAATTCAAGGAATAAAGTAGTGGTTTTTCCAAAAGAGGAATACGATCTTAAGAAGGGCAATTATGTAAACGTAAAGATCTGCGATTGCACACAAGGAACTTTGTTAGGCAGTATTGTGAAATAAAAAGAAAAAAATGGAAATTCAAAGTATAAAGAACCGGTTTGGAATTATTGGTAATTCACCAGCGCTCAATTATGCGTTGCAGGTGGCGATCCAGGTAGCCAATACGGATCTGACAGTATTAATAAACGGAGAAAGTGGCGTGGGTAAAGAGGTATTCTCATCTATTATTCACGCTTTGTCTTCAAGAAAACATAATCCATTCATTGCCGTGAATTGCGGGGCAATTCCCGAAGGGACTATTGATTCCGAACTTTTCGGACACGAAAAAGGATCATTTACAGGGGCAGCAGATGCAAGAAAAGGTTATTTTGAATCAGTAAACAGCGGTACCATTTTCCTGGATGAAATCGGCGAATTACCATTGGGTACACAGGCTCGTCTTCTTCGTGTGCTGGAAGCCGGTGAATATATTAGAGTGGGCTCTTCAAAAGTGCAGAAAACGGATGTGCGTGTCATAGCAGCAACAAATAAGGACCTGCTGCAACTGGTAGAGGCCGGTAGGGTCAGGGAAGATCTTTATTACCGATTAAGTACGGTGCCTATCCGGGTTCCGGCACTTCATGATCGTCCGGAAGACATTCATATATTATTCAGAAAATTTGCTGCTGATTTCGCCAATAAATACAAAACAGCTCCTGTTCAATTAGATGAAGAAGCCAAACATGTCTTAATAAACTATCCATGGCCGGGTAATGTGCGGGAACTTAAGAATATTGCGGAGCAGATCTCTGTTCTGGCCCCCGAAAAACTGATCAATGCGAAGGAATTGAATAAATATCTTCAACCTTATTCCAGTAACAGGATGCCTGTTCTAGCTGGCCATAAATCGGTGCAGGGTCCTGAGTTCGCTAATGAAAGAGAGATCTTGTACAAGTTATTTTTCGACATGAAGAAGGATGTGACTGAGCTTAAAAAAATGTTTGTGGAGGTTCTTCAAAATCCAGGTTTAGCGGCACAGCATTCGGGTTTTATGAATGAATTACAGGAGACAGATAATTTCAGGCATAAGAATGGGAATAATTCAGATATTAATAATTTTAGTCCCGTAAGAGTGCAATCACAATTGCCAGCTTCCCAACCGGTGATCATAAATAACAACATTCACGACCATGTTGAAGTCGAGGAAAGCCTTAATATTATGGACAAGGAAAAAGAACTGATCATCAAAGCACTTAAGAAACATAGAAGCAAAAGGAAAGACGCGGCCATGGATCTGGGAATAAGTGAGAGAACATTATATCGAAAGTTGAAGGAATATGATATTGAGGAATAAATTTTTAGTTAACCCGCCTGGTTTAAGAATCATTGTTCAGAGAAAAAAGCTTGTTTTTACATTGCTTTTCGCTTTGGTCATCAGTATGCTTTTTCTGACAAGCACTATGGGATGCGGGGTGTATAAATTCAATGAGGCCACCGTTCCGGATAGCATCAAAACGGTGAAGGTCAACTATATTGAAAATAAGGCGCGTTATATCAATCCTCAATTGAGTCCCAAGTTATCTGACAAGTTAAGGCAAAAGATCATTTCGCAAACCCGTCTTACACAGACCAATAATGATAATGTAGATTGGGAGATTTCCGGCACGATCACGGATTATAGTTTCTCCACATCGGCAATTTCTAATCAGCAGGTAGTAAATAACCGGCTTACTGTAAGTGTACATATCATTCTTAGTGATCATAAAGCAGATAAGACCAGTGAATATGATGTGACAAGGAGTTTTGAATTTAAAGGGGATCTTTCATTTCAGCAGGCGGAAAATCAATTGGGGGATGAAATGATTCGTACCCTTACGGATGAAATTTTCAACCGCCTATTCTCCAACTGGTAATATCCCATTAAATTGTAATTATGAATGCGAGGATCGACCAACTAGTCAGAACATTATTGCAAAAGGACACCCTTGAGCAATGTAGTCTTGCGGAACTTAGGGATTATGCCAATCGATTCCCATATTTCGGTGCAGCCCAGTTGCTTCTGACTAAAAAATTACAGGAAAATAACCAGGAAGAATACAAAGAAAACCTGCAGAGAGCTTACAGTTTTTTTCATAACCCAGTATGGGTAGAAACTATATTAGAAGATAAAGGAAGCGCGGAAGTAGAAACGGTTGCTTTAGCTGAAGCACCTCCCGAGAAAGAAGAATTACTGTTTGAACCTTTTCATACCGTTGATTATTTCGCCTCTCAGGGAATCAAACTCAGGGAAGAAGAGAAAGCACAGGATAAATTCGGACAGCAGTTGCTAAGTTTTACTGAATGGTTGAAAACACTTCGTAAAACTTAGCAACTGCTGTCCGAATTTATCCTGTGCTTTCTCTTCTTCCCTGAGTTTGATTCCCTGAGAGGCGAAATAATCAACGGTATGAA
>JAYTXP010000069.1:0-9911 GCA_043742885.1 Chitinophagaceae bacterium
TGGGAGCGAGTGAGCAATCGGGGCTAGCCCTGAGATTTGGGCGCATGCTCAGTCGTCAAAGCCGCGGAACACCGCCGCTTCATCAATCGACTTTCGCTGGTTAGCATTCTATGGTCTGATTTAATGTTTACAGATTACCATTTTTTTATCGATAAGCCTAAACAGAGGAAAGAAAAAGATAATTAATTATGATTTTTCAACCAGAATTAAACCTTTTTCTTAAATGCCGTGTTTAACATTTAAAATAAAGGTTTAAACAAAATGATTCTTGCTTAATCCTTTAAAGATTTTTTCCTAACCAAAGCACACTTGTATATGAATCTAACACTACTTGGGATAATCCCAAATGACAATTATGTTGCCTTTACATTCTTCGTAGGCACCATGGCCATGATGGCCGCTTCAGTATTCTTTTTCTTTGAATTAAGTAATGTTCCTCAAAGGTGGAGAACCTCGGTTCTTGTTTCTGGTCTTATCACTTTTATTGCCGCAGTACATTATTATTACATGCGGGGTTATAACCTTGAAACAGGCCAATCTCCTGTCTTCTTCCGCTATGTAGATTGGATCTTGACTGTACCTCTGATGTGTGTTGAATTTTATCTTATTACCAAAAAAGCAGGTGCCAAAGTTGGTCTGCTATGGCAACTTATTCTTGCATCTTTAGTAATGCTGGTCACCGGTTATATTGGTGAAGCCATTTATGGAAATGAAACACAAAGCTGGATCTGGGGATTGATAAGTGGCATAGCTTATTTCTATATCGTATACCTGGTTTGGTTTGGAGAAGTTGCCAAACTTGCAGGAAATGCTGGTCCGGCTGTTAATAAAGCAGTAAAAAATTTAGGTTGGTTTGTGCTTGTAGGATGGGCCATATACCCTATCGGATATATTGCTGGAACTACAGGAGGCTTATTTGGTGTTAGAGTGTTTGAAGGGCTCTCAATGGATATAATATATAATCTGGGAGATGCTATCAATAAAATAGGATTCGGCCTGGTTATCTATGTTCTTGCACAGTCAGATAAGACTGTAGTTACCTCCAATGCATAAAATTATTTTAGAAGTTGTGCAGAGCCTTTGTTACTGCGCAACTTCTAAATTAAGTTTTCTAAAATCTCTTTATGTTAAGAATTGTACTATTAATTACAGGAATAGTATTGTTAATATTTCAACAATACCTATTGCCTTTTAATTATGAGATTCAATTCAATATATTATTGACAGGTATATTGCTCCTTGGAATTCCCCATGGAGCTGCGGATTTAATGGTAGCAACACAAAATGCCATCAGCCAAAAAAGTAAATTTTCAAAAATTCAATTTTTTGCTTTATATCTAGCCCGACTTTTTATCTTTTTTTTACTACTATGGTTTCTTCCATTGGCTGGGCTCTCATTATTTATTCTGTTCGCCACCTACCATTTCGGGGAAACAGACCTATACCAGTTTAATACAAACACGCTAACTGGAAAAGTCTTCGTTGTCTTCTACGGATTTTTAATTCTATCTGTTATTCTACTTCAACATTTTGACGAAGTAAAGCCTTTACTTCAATCCTATAACGCGGGACGGGGTCATTCCATACTGATTAACTGGATAGATATAAATCGATTTAAGATTATCTCTGCTTCTGGAATATTGTTTTTCACAGCAGCCTTTATTTATTTTCTTCAGAACAGAAATACCGGGGAAAATGATAAAGGACAGTTTTTAATTCGATTTTCGATCCTGTTGATTATACTGTTCAATCTTCCTCTTCTATTAGGGTTTACATTCTACTTTGTTATTTGGCACTCCATCCTGTCCCTTTATAATATTACCAGGTATTTGAAAAGAAGTAGTTATTATTCCCGGAATAGCCTGATCAGGGAAATATTATTGTACAGCTCCCTGGCCATTGGCGCAATCGCATTATTTGGAATAACTGGTTTTATGTTTAACAATATCAATACTATAGCTATTTACCTGTTTATGGGTCTTGCCGTACTTACGGCACCCCACATGTAAATCATGCATGACATGTACAATAGCCTTCGAAAAATAAAAACGGCAGAGAAAAGGTAGAAAACATATAGCTTTAATAAATAAAAAATCTTTCTATGTTCAAGAAGTTTAAGGCCTCAGAATTGTTAATAATAGCAATGGTCATCATTTTAATTTTTGTTTCAGAATACTATTATATAATACTAAAAGACCCAAACAGGGCAATTTTTATCGGATTATGGCCACCAACAATTCTGGGATTACTGAACTTCTTCAATATTAAAAGACAATAATAAATAATTATGGAAAACTATACAGACATCATTGTTTTAACCAGTGTAGTAGTGGTGCTTTTTATTGTCTTTATTATTGCCTCAATAAGAGAATTCAATTTTATGAATACGACAACCTTTGTGGAGAAGGAAGAAACAGGTCCAAGGGCTGAAATGATCAAATTAATTGGTAAGATATTTACAGACGACCGTATTGAATCCGGGAAAAAAGCCACATTTCTGAATGCAGTAAAAACAGTTATCGAAGAGTTGAAACCTGCGGAAGAGTTAAATAAAGAAGTAAAGAAATAAAAGCTTAATAATTATATTGCAAGTTCATAAATAAATCTTCACCTTTTCAGAACTTTCCTTTCAGTCAGCCGTTATTTTTTTGACATTAATTATTTCAAATAATAATCAAATCAAAAAAATGAAGTCGTTCAAATTCGCAGCTATTTTATTTGCTGCCTCCTTATTTTCTTTTAATGTAATGGCCCAATCTAAAAAGGATATTGTAGGTGTAGCCGCTGGTTCGGCTGCCCACACTACCCTGGTTGCTGCTATTAAGGCTGCCGGCCTCGTAGAAACTTTACAAGGTAAAGGTCCTTTTACTGTATTTGCTCCTACTAATGATGCGTTTGCAAAATTACCAGCAGGCACAGTAGAATTTTTATTGAAGCCAGAAAACAAAGCCACCCTCACAGGTATTTTAACTTACCATGTAGTTGCCGGAAACCTTAATGCAAAAGCTGTTCTGGCTGCCATTAAAAAAGGCAAAGGAAAAGCAGTATTAACAACTGTAGCAGGTGGTAAACTGACTGCTTCTGTTGAGAATGGTAAAGTGGTATTGACTGATGCAAAAGGCGGAAAAGCTACTGTTACAGCAACTGACTTGAAAGCTACCAATAGTGTAATCCATGTAATTGATTCAGTAGTGTTGCCTAAGTAATTATTGAGAAGAAGGAATCTTCTATCTTCTCCTCTTTACAGTTGATTAAAAAAAGTCTTACAGATTGTAAGACTTTTTTTGTGACCAATATTTTGATTAAACCCTTTTAGTGTTCCTGATCAAATTCACCACCACAATAAGCAATCCGATCATAAGCAACCCCCCGCTCGCACCAAACACAATAAACAGCGGTTTCATCTTTATCATCATTTCTCCAAATGGAATTCTTTCAGCATCGGGTTCCATCTGCCAGTTGGCTTTTAAAATTCCAGCTAATATCAAACTTAACCAGAAGGTCAGCAAGGATATATTTGCGGTCCAGAATCCAATATTGGACCATTTGGGATGATAGTGATGGGAATACTGATCTCCACTAAATATATCATGCGCGAACGCAAGTAATAAAAAACTATTAATTCCAATAGTAGCTCCCATGGCATGGGCCACTGTGATATGTGTGCCATGAGTGTATACATTGATACCAGGCACGGACATCAATATGGCCAATACCAGATTCAGAAAGATCCAGCTGTCTGCTGCAAGAAGATAACGATAGGTTTCATGATGGGCCAGCCTACTGGATATACTTAAGGCTGATTTCCATTCGTAAATGATCTTTCCTAAAATAAATAATTCCGTCATGCTGACCAGGTAACTTATATTTTTCAACCAACCATAGGTAGGTAATGTATAAATATGATGTCCCCAGTTGAACATAAGATTATATAATCCCAAAAAATACATGCTGAAGGCCATGCCTGATCTTCCATACCTGGTCCCTCCTATCTTATCCAGCAGGTAAATCGATGAACCATAGATCAGCATGTTCCATGCACCGACCATGGAACCATTCGATTTCCACTGAATGGTCATATCATTGATGATATTATTTCGGAAATAAGGGATCAGCCAGAGATTAGATTCCACGTAGGTGAAGAGAAAAAACAGCAGGCCGGTCATCCACATCCATATATAAACTGGCTGATCTTTAAAACTACCAAGACTTCGAATAAAATTAAAAATGAAAAGTATCCATGCGATCAGTATTGGTACCGCAAGTATCGGTGGAAATTCCCAGTATTCTCTTCCACCAAACCATCCCATAAAATAGGAAAAAAAAATGGCGAAGATGGAAAATAGCCATAGACCCAATTGCAGTTTTTGCAGTAAGGGTGACCAAATTAATTTTCCGGTATACTCCTGCAGATAAGTAAATAAAGCCCCGGAAGCTGCCAGAATGATCCAGAAAAGAATGGCTGACACATGCAGTGGTCTTGTCTTTTCAAAGGAAAGATGCTGTTTTAAAAATCCGGGAAAAATATATTGGAGTCCGCCGATAACTCCAAACAACATACCTACACATAAAAGAATCAGTGCGTAGCTAATAAATGAAGCAGAGGTCCTCTCGCTATTATTGTTGAATGGTACCATTGCTGTTAATTGTATACGTGCGAGGATCGGATTTTCCGGAGGCATCAATATGTTTCAGATAAATGACCAGAGATTGAATAGTTTTTTCATCTAACTGAAAATCGGGCATGACCTGTGTACCTCCTTTCAGAAAAACCCGGATATAGGCATCTCCTCTTTTTGAAAACGTATTTGTAAGATCAGGTCCGAGATAACCACCCAATCCATATACCTGGTGACAGGAACCGCAGTTATATTTCTGCCAGTTCATTTTACCCTTGTCGGCTAAGGCACTCATTTCCTGCGATTGCCTTGGCAAATGCGTGTACAGGTAAGCTGAATAGATCAGGAAAAGCGAAATGCCAATGGTGATAATAAATGTTTTAATTGTTGACCGCATAGTTTCTTGCGGACAAATTTGTGAAATCGGGAGGGTTTGGGAACTGATTAAAATCAGGTCAGGGGATAATAGTCTACCAAGTTGGTAGAAAGATTGATAAATTGATATGTAAACAGCCGCCCCCAGCCCCTAAAGGGGAGGATAATCCGTGAAAAGACGATACTCGTAGTTATTATTCAAGAGTATCAATCAATCGAACTATTTAAAACTAAACATTCACTATACACTGTACAAAACTCCCCTTTAGGGGCCCGGGGGCGGCTGTTAACTGGCTGGGTGCGTTAACAAAAAACCCATGGAAAGAAATTCATAATTCATTGGTACATCCATAATTTTAGTCATTGAAAAACAGGAGTTTTATAAATTGCTAGTATGTGTTATTATAACGGTCAAAGAGTTATGAAAGCGGAATATATCCGGCTAAAAGAGCTGGAAAAGCAGTTAGCGGAATATGATTATTTCGAAAGACCCCTGCAGGTGGGCTTTGATTATGGGAAAAGTGCCATACTAAAGCCCGATTCGGTGGATGCAGGTATCCCTAAAGTAGACCGAATAAATTCGGTCACTATGGGACTAGCGGAATGGGGATTTATTCCTACCTATATCCGCAATCGGGATGCTTTAGTTAAAATGCGATTTGGTTATAAAGATGATAAGGGTCAGTTCAAACCACCTATGATCACCCTGAATGCTGTTTCCGAAGAAATTCTCGCTCCCAATAAAATTTTCAGAGATGCGGCGCTGCACCGGAGATGTCTGGTGATCTCTTCTGGTTTTTTTGAATGGAAGCATGTCTATCCATTAAATAAAAGAACCGGACAACCATTAAAGACCGCGACAAAATATCCTTATCATATAAAATTAAAAGACAAAGAATATTTTTTCATGGCCGGCATCTGGCAACCATGGACCGATAAAGAGACAGGAGAATATGTGGAGAGTTTCGCGATACTGACTACAAAAGCAAATTCATTGATGGAGGAAATTCATAATAGTAAAAAAAGAATGCCCACGATACTTACAGAAGATCTTGCTTATGAGTGGTTGTTTGGAGAGTTGGATGAGAAGAGAATTAGTGAGTTAGCGGGGTTTCAAATTCCTTCGGAGGAAATGGAGGCGTGGACGATAAGGAAGGATTTTAGGGAGGTGCCTGAGCCAACTGAAAGATTTGAATACTCGTAATTAAGAAACAGCCACCCTTCGACAAGCTCAGGGACCACCCCCGGGCCCTGGCCCCAAAACAGCCAATGGCACCCCCAGCCAACAGCCAATGCTCCCCCTGGCCCCTAAAGGGGAGTTTAGTTTAGTATATCAGTGTTTGTTCCGTAATTAAATACATTGATGAATAGTTATCATGATTAATAACACCGAATATCTCTTTTAAACAAATCATCCTCCCCTTTAGGGGCTGGGGGTGCTTTGGCTGTTGCTCAACCCTACTGCCCGCATCATCAGTCCTTCCCCATATTTCCTTTTAATTCCATCTATCGCCTGGTACAACTTAATATCCTCCTGCGTATCACTAAACAAATCAATCTGTCGTATACCCGGAATTAAATTGGTGAAACGAATACCCAATAATCTTATCAATTGCCTGCGCTCATAAAGTTTATGAAAAAGCTCGCGGGCGATCTTTAATAACACATCATCTGAATTAGAATAAGGAATTGTTTTCTGTACTGTATGTGTTTCAAAATCCGAATAACGAAGTTTAATCGTAACACATCCTGTTAATCTATCCTGTGATCTTAATTCAAAACCGATATGCTCTGTCATGCGGGTGAGTTCGGACAATAGAAAATCAAGATCGATGCTATCCTGTTGAAATGTATTCTCGGTAGAAATAGATTTCTGTTCACGATAGGGAACAACCGGCGTTTCATCAATACCATTGGCGCGACGCCAGAGTTCTGTTCCGTTTTTTCCTAACAGGTTCTGCAATAAACTAACGGGAATATCACTGAGTGTCTTCACGGTCTCCACTCCCATCTTGATCAGTTTATAACCCGTCTCCTTCCCTACTCCCGGAATCTTCATCACACTAAGCGGCGCCAGGAAGTTCTTTTCATTGCCAAATGGAATTTCTAATTGTCCGTTGGGCTTGACTTCATTCGTAGCCACCTTACTCACCAGTTTATTACTGGCCAGGGCCCATGATACAGGAAGTCCGCTTTCTTTGGTCACCTTCTCTTTCAATTCTTTGCTGAACTGGTAACATCCAAAGAATTTATCCATGCCTGTGAGGTCCACATAGAATTCATCAATAGAAGCTTTCTCAAATAATGGCACAGAATCACTGATCACATCGGTGACCAGCTGTGAATACTTTGAATAATTCTCATGATCGCCTTTCACCACAATGGCATGCTTGCATAATCTTAATGCTACCCGCATGGGCATAGCCGAGTGAATACCAAATTTTCTTGCTTCATAACTGCAGGCTGCGACTACTCCGCGGTCATTACTTCCGCCAATGAGCAGGGGCTTGCCTTTCAGCTTAGGGTTACGAAGCTGCTCGACGGAAACGAAGAAGGCGTCGAGATCGAGATGGGAGATGTGGCGGGAGTAGAGCATGAGGAAAAGTTGAGCTGTTGAGGCCTGCGGCTGGTTGAGCTGTTGAGGAACAGCCAATGCACCCCCAGCTAAAGGGGAGGGTGCTTCGTTTACGATTGATATTCGTTGTCTTTATCATGCTCGCGTGCGAATAACAGCCAATAGCACCCCCTGGCCCCTAAAGGGGAGTTTTGTTTAGCATAGCAGTGTTTATTCCGTTTTAAAAACATTGATTAATAATTACATGATTAATAATACCGAATATCCCTTTTACACAGTTTACCCTCCCCTTTAGGGGCTGGGGGTGCATTGGCTGCTGGCTGTTCCTCAACGCCGAAGGCCCAAACAGCTCAACAGCTCAACTCAAATACCCCCTCTTCCTATACCCCACCACCCTCATCCACCCCACCTCCAAACTAAACGCCCCAAAATCCTCCACCACCTTCCCCTTTATTCTATAAAACCCGCCACTATGCAAGGGAAATTTTTCTGCGCTGTCGGGGAAGTGTACGGTATCTATCCAATCCAGTTTTGAATCGACAAATGTGCCAAAGAACATATGATCATGATTTTTTGTGGTGACATGCTTGCGTGCAATAAAATACGCCAGCACTTCAATTTGTTTTCCTTTATGTAATGGAAGATCACGGGCCGCAATATATTTGGAGGGATCATCATCTACCAGCTCAAAAGGATTGGTAAGTGGAAATCCCAGGATCTCCATCTGGTCATAGAGATCATCCAACGGAAGATCGGGCAAAGCGGGCAGTTCAAATTCCACCGGCTCTTCCCGGAATAATGCCGGCGCTTCCTGCAATTGCGGCTGATGATGCTTCTGTAAAAAATTAGCTTCCCATAATAATTTCTTTTTAGTTTTTTCTGTAAAACGAAATGCACCAATACTGACCAGTAAATTCAATTGCTCCTGTCCGGCCCCCGTACGTTCAATAAAATCCTGCAGATGTAAAAACGGTCCTCTTTCTTTTCTCTCCTCTATTATTTTTTCCAGCAACTGCCCTTCCAACCCTTTGATATGGATGAATCCCGCATAGACCTCATGGCCATGTATATTGGTGTACTCCTCACTGGTATTGATACAGGGAGGATGAATATTTCCGCCGCATTTCAACAGTTCGAGAAAATATAATTCCCTTGAATAAAATCCCCCGAAATTATTGATCACCGCCACCATGAATTCTTTTGGATAATAAGTTTTGAGATAAAGACTCATATAACTCTCTACGGCGAAGCTGGCGGAATGCGCTTTATTAAAACTATAGCCCGCGAAACTTTCCATTTGTCGCCATACCTCGATAGCCAGTTCTCTGCTATGTCCCATTTTCTGTACACAGCTGTCATAAAATTTTTCCTGTATCAGTTGGAACTGGTTATGACTACGATATTTTCCACTCATGGCCCTTCTTAATATATCTGCATCACCGAGATTCAGTCCCCCGAAGAAATGCGCGATCTTGATCACATCTTCCTGGTAAACCATCACGCCAAAAGTTTCCGCCAGGTGTTCTTCAAAGATGGGATGGGGATAAACCACTTTATCGCGATTATGATAGCGTTCTATATAGGCCCGCATCATACCCGACTGCGCCACACCCGGACGAATAATAGAGCTGGCCGCCACCAAGGTGATATATTCATCACAGCGAAGTTTTTTCAGTAGCTGTCGCATCGCGGGCGACTCGATATAAAAGCAGCCGATAGTATCTGCCTCGCGTATCTGAGCACGGATAGAAGGATCCTTGCGGAAATTTTCAAAATCGTGTATGTTAACAGCATGTCCCTGGTTTTCTTTGATCAGCCGAAGCGCTTCGCGAATATGTCCCAGTCCCCGTTGACTGAGTATATCAAATTTGTTTAGTCCAATATCTTCTGCCACAAACATGTCCATCTGCGCCGTAGGAAAACCTTTGGGAGGCATGAAGAGACTGAGGTATTGCGTGATCGGTTGTTCGGAGATCAGCATACCGCAGGGATGAATGGAAGGATGCGAAGGAAATCCTTTCATCAGTTTACCATATTGAAGGATCAGTTTCTGTATCTGATCACGCGGCTCTCCGTCGCGCTGCAATATTTTTATTTCTTCATCGGGCAGACCGAATACTTTTCCCAGCTGACGAATGGTAGCATCATGCTGAAACGTTGGATAAGCGCCTAACAGCGCGACATAATCGCGGCCATAGCGTTTAAAAATATAATCGATCACTTCATCGCGGTCGGTCCAGGAGAAATCAATATCAAAATCAGGGGGCGAGGTACGGTGTGGGTTGAGGAAACGCTCGAAGAAAAGATCCAGCTCGATAGGATCCACATCGGTGATGCGGAGG
>JAYTXP010000070.1:0-5358 GCA_043742885.1 Chitinophagaceae bacterium
TTGCTATTTAGAAAAATTGAAGATGAAGAGATCAGTTTCCAGGTAGAGAAATTGAAAAATGGATCTCAAAGACCACAAACAGAAAAACCTATGGAAGAAAAAGCAGCCGCTGCAGCAAAACCGGAAATTCAATATGATGATTTTGCCAAACTGGAAATGAAAGCCGGTACTGTAACCGCCTGCGAAAAAGTGGCGAAAGCAGATAAGCTGTTGAAACTGGAAGTGGATCTTGGCTCCGAAAAAAGAATCATTGTTTCGGGTATTGCGCTTCATTATTTCGCAGAAGAAATGGTAGGCAAACAAGTGGTGGTGGTTACCAACCTCGCCCCCCGAAAAATGAAAGGAATTGAAAGCCAGGGAATGATCCTGACAGCCGAAGACAAAGATGGCAAACTTCGCCTTCTAAAGCCGGAGGAAATGGTAACACCGGGTTCTTCCATCAGCTAATTATTTTACCTGAATTATTTGATCGAAGCCCTTCTACTGCCTTGATAAAAATCTTTATCTTCGATATCAAATTAGTTGCATAACTAACTAATTTTGATCTCATAAAAATTAGATCTTTTCAAATGAAACGTAGTATCAAAAAAGTAGCCGTTCTGGGAAGCGGAGTAATGGGTTCAAGGATCGCTTGTCATTTTGCTGGAATTGGAGTACAGGTGCTCTTGCTGGACATAGTTCCTCAGGGACCAGGTGATAAACAGGCGGAAAGAAATAAAATAGTGAATGATGCGCTGGCGGCTGCGATTAAATCAAACCCTTCTCCTGTTTATCATAAGGATGTGATTAAGAAGATCAGTACAGGAAATTTTGAAGACAATATGAAGGATATTGGCCAGTGTGACTGGGTGATCGAAGTGGTGGTTGAAAGACTGGACATCAAACAAAAAGTTTTTGAACAGGTTGAGAAATATCGCAAACCAGGATCACTGATCACATCCAATACTTCAGGCATTCCTATTCACATGATGGCAGTAGGAAGATCTGAGGATTTTCAAAAACATTTCTGTGGAACTCATTTCTTTAATCCTCCCCGTTATCTGCGTTTATTCGAGATCATTCCTACTCCGCATACCGATAAAGAAGTTGTGGATTTCCTTTTGAATTACGGAGATCTGATCCTCGGAAAGACCACAGTACTTTGTAAGGACACACCTGCTTTCATTGCTAACAGAATTGGCGTATACGGTATCATGTCCATATTCGGTTTGGTAGATAAACTGGGTATCAGCATTGATGAAGTAGATGCACTTACTGGTCCTATTATTGGTCGTCCTAAATCAGCCACTTTTCGTACAGCAGATGTTGTTGGCATAGATACATTGGTAAAAGTAGCCAGGGGCGTTTATGATAATTGTCCTGATGATGAAGCCAGAAATAATTTTGTAATCCCATCCTGGCTGGAAAAATTAGTGACGAATAACTGGCTGGGAGATAAAACCGGACAGGGATTTTTCAAGAAAGTGAAATTGCCAGTGACCAGTGGCAGTCCTGAAGAAAGAAAATCAGACAAGGAGATCATGGTACTGAATCTTTCTTCGATGGAATACGAAGCAAGAAAGAAATCAAAATTCGCCTCTGTTGAAGCGGCCAAGCCGATCGATGATCTGGCGACAAGAATAAAAATGTTATGTGGGGGGCAGGATAAGGCAGGAGAATTCTATAGACATTTTCATTATGGATTGTTCTCTTATATTTCAAATCGCATTCCTGAGATCAGTGATGAATTATACCGGGTAGATGACGCAATGATGGCAGGGTTTGGCTGGGAGATAGGTGCATTCGAATCATGGGATGTATTAGGAGTTGAGCGTACTACAGAAGAAATGAAGTTGAATGGATATAAAGTTGCTCCATGGGTAGAAGAAATGCTGGCTGGTGGAAATAAATCTTTTTACAAACTGGAAGGAGGCAAAAAATTCTTTTACGATCCTTCAACGAAATCATATAAGCCCATGCCAGGGGCCGAAGCGTTTATTGTAATGAGCAATTTCACTGATAAGCAGGTATGGAAAAATGGCTCATGCAGATTGTATCATATGGGAGATGATGTGCTGGGGCTTCAATGGTTCACCAAAATGGGAAGCATTGGCGGAGATGTGCTGGAAGGAATTCAAACTTCTATAGAAAAAGCAGAGAAAGATTATAAAGGATTGGTGATCGCTAATGAGGGACCAAATTTCTCTGCGGGCGCCAATGTGGGTATGATCTTTATGCTGGCCATTGACCAGGAATATGATGAACTGGATATGGCCATACGTTTATTTCAGAATACTATGATGCGCGTTCGTTATTCTTCTATTCCGGTTGTAGTGGCACCACATGGTCTTGCATTAGGAGGCGCTTGTGAGATGAGTCTTCATGCAGATAAATGTTGTCCTGCTGCTGAAACGTATACTGGCCTGGTAGAACTTGGAGTAGGTTTAATACCTGGTGGTGGTGGAACAAAGGAATTTATTTTACGTGCATCTGATGAGATGCATGAAGATGAACCAGAGACCATCACATTGAAGAATCGATTTCTTACTATTGCCACTGCAAAAGTGGCCACTTCAGCACATGAAGGGTTTCAGATAGGCGTATATCGGAAAGGGCTGGATGAAGTAGTTCCAAATATCAATCGACGTATTTCCGAAGCGAAACGTTCGGTGATCGAATTCTATGATAGCGGATATGTAAGTCCTGTACAGAGAAAAGATATACGCGTATTGGGTCAGACCGCCCTGGGGGCTCTCTATGCTGGTATCAATGGCATGTGGCGCGCGAAATACGCCACTGACCACGATGCGCTTGTGGCACGAAAGCTGGCCTATGTAATGTGCGGAGGCGATCTGAGCGAACCTACACTTGTAACAGAACAATATCTTCTTGACCTGGAGAGAGAAGCATTTCTTTCACTTTGCGGAGAGAAAAAATCGCTGGAGCGCATTCAAAGCGTTTTAAAAAGCGGCAGGCCCGTAAGGAATTAATGGGCACGCTAGAGTTAGCAGATACTAAACTTATTCTTCGCTCCCATATTATAACTTATGGAACGGCTTCCTCGGCTGAGATCACAGGGCAGATCAGGGCCGAAATAGAATCTATGTGGAATCAGCCTCAGGGGCAGATACAAATTGAAAAAACACTGTACTATATCATTTTTAGCATCAGTGCAGAATGGAAGCCAGGCATTAGCAACCTTGAGGTCATAAGTAATACGGATCCACGCAATAACTATTTCCGGATTGAAGAATTTGCACGAGGAAATATTTCATTTGTAGATGGTATAGGTTGCAATACTGGTTATTTAAAATTAGAAAATCTCTATGCTGAGTCCACTACCGCCGCACATGAATACGGACATAGTTTAGGTGCCGATCATCCCAAAAATTTTGACCAAAGAGGAAATGGAATTCCCGGAATTATGTATCCCAGGGGCACCCTGATAGATCCGGTTTATCAATACGAACCGGATATGGAAGCGGGAATGAAAGGAGGCACGCTCAATCCAATTCACCGAAGGGTAAGACAGAAAGATATCGATTCTCTTCGATTAGACCTTTTGGAATGGAAAAATAATATGGCCATAGTGGGCGAATACACGAATGTATGGCATGAAGATCATGCAGGTTCTGATGTCGAAACTTAAGTTTCGCTTAACCCGGAGTAACGAAGTTCCGCTGGCCGACTCAAATCCTTCATTGCAGAATCAATATCCACAAAGCGAAAATTAAATCCTGATCCTTGAATTTTATGCGCACTTACCGTTGCGCTTTTTAATACTTCGATGCTCAACTCTCCCATGATAAGTTTCAATACAAAAGAAGGAACATGCAATGGGACAAAGAATTTTTTTCGGGCTCTGGCCAGACTTAGTGTAAGTTGTTTATTATTTACAGGAGATGGTGCTACTGCATTATAAACGCCATGCAATTCTTCTTTTTCTATGCCATAAATAAACATTTGCACCAGGTCATCAATATGTATCCAGCTTATCACCTGTTTTCCATTCCCCAATATGGCAGCCATTTTGAATCGCAATGGCTTTTCAAATTCTTTCAATGCGCCTCCTTCCCTCGCCATTACGATACCAATACGCAAATACACAACACGTATTCTTGATTCAAGCGGTTGAATGGAAGCTTCCCAATCTTTGCAAGTTTCTCCAAGGAAGCTGGAATAGGAAGGATCAGTTTCTTTAAATGGATCAGGATTTGGAATTTTTGGATCGGGTCCATACCATCCAATAGCAGATGAACTGACCAGACATTTAATTTTATTAGGAATATTTTCCAGCGCATGAACAAGTAAGTGCCCACCATTCACTCGACTATCATGTATCTCCTTTTTTCTTTTTGCCGACCATCTTTTATCTGCCACGCCTGCACCTGCAAGATGTATGATATAATCCGTCATGGAGATGGCTTTTTCATCTATTTCCCTTTTTTCCGGATCCCACCAGGCATAACTCATGCCTGCAAGCTTGCTGAGTTTTTGATGATCGCGCGAAACTATGATCACCTGAAAATTGCGTTTCAATAGTTCGGTTGTGAGGGCCCTTCCAATAGTGCCGGTACCCCCTGTTATCAATACAATAGGCATAGGCAAAGCTACTGTTATCTGAAGCATGCCGTTCATCTACTGTTTAATTGCTTTTGAATAAAATAAATTGCAATCAAGGTCATGCAGAGTTATTTCAACTAACTTCATTTTGTAAACAGATCAAATGGAAACAGTACTTCGAGTAGATAAGCTGGAAAAATCATATGGCTCCATCAGAGCACTGAAAGGCGTTAGTTTTTCAGTTCCCCAGGGTTCAGTATTTGGTGTTCTGGGTCCCAATGGTAGTGGAAAAACTACTTTGCTGGGAATAGTCACTGACATTTTAAAGGCAAACAAAGGAAATTATACCTGGTTTGGTGAAGAAGGAAGTTCATCTCACCAACGACGAAAAATTGGTACACTGCTGGAGACCCCGAATTTTTATACGTACATGTCGGGTCAGGATAATCTTCTTATTACTTCCGCCATTAGTGGAAGAGGAAATAGATCAGAAATAGATAAAGTACTTAAGAAGGTAAATCTTTTTGATCGCCGAAAAAATGCTTTTAAATCTTATAGTCTGGGTATGAAGCAGCGCCTGGCTATTGCAGCTGCCTTATTAGGCGATCCGGGTGTACTGGTACTAGACGAACCCACCAATGGATTAGATCCGGTAGGTATCGCGGAGATCCGCAATCTTATCATTGAATTGAAGGATATAGGTCATACCGTTATTATGGCCAGTCACCTGCTTGATGAAGTTGAAAAAGTTTGTACGCATGCGGCCATATTAAAACTGGGTGAACTTGTGACCACCGGTCCTGTAGAAGAGATTAT
>JAYTXP010000071.1:0-2480 GCA_043742885.1 Chitinophagaceae bacterium
TTTTCCACCATCACAATACCATCATCCACTACCACGCCAATAGCCAGAGCAATGCCGGTCAATGACATGATGTTGGAAGAAATACCGAATATCTCAAGGAAAATAAAACCGGCTGCCACTGATATTGGCAATTGGATAAGAATGATAGCAGCACTGCGCCAGTGGAAAAGAAAAATGAGAACAACCAGTGACACCGCAATCATTTCCTCTATCAATGTGCCTTTTACAGATTTTATAGCATCCTGTATCAGCGTGCTTCTGTCATACGAGGTTTTAAAGGATACACCTTCAGGCAAACCTTTTTCAACCTCTGCCATTTTAGCCTTTACCGCTGCGATCACTTTATTCGCATTTTCGTTGTAGCGCATTACTACAATACCACCTACTACCTCCCCCTTACCATCCATATCAAAAATACCCAGTCGCAAATCACCGCCCATTTGTACTGAGCCGATATCCCTGACCCTTATAGGAATTCCATTGTAATTGCTTATAGCAATGTTCTCCACATCATCCTTGCTTTTGATATAACCAAGTCCGCGTATGATATAAGCCATGTCCGCCATTTCAAATTTTCTGCCACCCACGTCATTGTTATTGGCCTTCACCTTATTCATTACATCCATTAGAGAGAGGTTATAATATTGCAGCTTAACCGGATCAATAATTAACTGGTACTGCTTTTCAAAACCACCAAAAGATGCTACCTCCGCCACCCCGGGAACGGTTTGCAGGGCAAATTTTACATACCAATCCTGCAAAGCTCTCTGCTCTCCTAAATCCATTTTGGGAGCATCAAGATGGTACCAGAAAATATGCCCCACCCCTGTACCGTCAGGACCTAAGGTGGGAGTAATTCCCTGCGGTAAAAGGCGCTGCGCATAATTCAACCGTTCCAGCACCCTGGTTCTGGCCCAATAGATGTCTACATTATCTTCAAAAATCACATACACAAAACTCATCCCGAACATGGAGGAACCCCGGATATTTCTAATTTTAGGAATCCCCTGAAGATTGCTCACCAGGGGATATGTAATCTGGTCTTCTATTACCTGCGGACTGCGCCCCATCCACTCAGTAAAAACGATGACTTGGTTTTCACTCAGATCAGGTATGGCATCAATCGGGTTTTGCCTGATGGAATATAACCCCCATACAAACAGGACTGCAGAAAAAAGCAAGACGATAACCCTGTTGCGTAAAGCCAGTTCAATTAATTTTTGAACCATAATTTGGGTTTAAAATATTACTTAATGACTTCAACCACCTTGCCGCAGCCGGGCATCTTTGCACCTAAGTAAGGATTTTTGATTTCTCTTACCTCACTTAACCACATAGCCCCCTCATTTTCATTATACATGGGGCAATGGTCATGATACATCGGCTGGCCTCCGCCAAAAGCTTTAACCAGGTCAAATGCGTCTTCACTCATCATCGCAAAATGGGAGCGCTGATGTTCAATTTTATCACCGTTTTTGCCAATATGCTCAGCATGTTCTTTGAGATCTTCCTCAATTGCATCATATACTTTCTTTTGCACTGCTGTTAATAGAGATTTGTCCATCTTATTCATAGCAGATTCCATCTCTTTTGCTCCTTCTGCCGCATCACCACCATTATCATTGGCCAGTGCATTTTTTATATGTAAATAGTGACTGACAATTTCTTTGACGGAAGCCGCTGCCTTTGGATCTACATCCATAAATGTTACAGCCACTACGTTCACCTCCTTGTCGTCTGGTTTTGAAGCAGGTGGCGCAGTGTCTTTATTCATCGTATTCATATCATGAGATGCCTTTTCTTTTTTGGTTCCTCCATTATTACAGGCTGTAAAAAGCACCAGGCCCGCGGCTCCCATACAAATAATTATTTTCTTCATTTTGATTAAAGTTTTAAATATTATTATTGCTGATGAATTGAGTGGCCCTAACCCATTCAGTTACTGAATTGGATTAAACTGCTATCACCCGAATCATTCATATTATTGAATATCTCCGATGAATGTAAAATCAGAATAACAGGAAACAGAAATGACGATAGCCTGGCCATCTCGATTGCCGGGCATAAGAAGTATAATAGCCTTTAAATAAGGAAGGCCCTTTTGAAAAGGTATAATGCTACGCTTTGGCTTCGGGGAGGGGCATTGCTAAAAGAATTTTCTTCGGTAACAGAAGGAAAATCTATTACAGACAATTCCAAAATACTAGCCGGGACGGTTGCTACAAAGGAATAAATGAATTGAATTGAGGATTCCGCTGTCTTTTGGTCAGCAGTATTCTTAACAAATTGCTGTTTATCCTTGCAACAGCCCTTGTTTTT
Organism: Chitinophagaceae bacterium; assembly: GCA_043742885.1. Classification (GTDB taxonomy): domain Bacteria; phylum Bacteroidota; class Bacteroidia; order Chitinophagales; family Chitinophagaceae; genus JJ008. Next base: position 2,320 of record JAYTXP010000071.1, read on the forward strand.
TCCCACCGTTTTCTCCATGCCGCATTTACTGCATAATTTGGAGTTACTGGACCCCAGACCCCAATCAGCCAGGTGGCCCATGCAATAATGCATGTGAATGTTTGCACCGACGGAAGTAGTGATGTAAACAAGTGCTAATATAGCTACTGCAAATTTTTTCA
>JAYTXP010000072.1:0-2911 GCA_043742885.1 Chitinophagaceae bacterium
GTTTACTGCTCATTTGTGCATTGGCATAAATACCCGAATTTTCGCCATAACGATTTGCTTGTATTTCTCTGGCTTTAATAACTCTCTCACGAATAGCAGAAGAGGGTTCGCCATCATTTTGATTAGTCAATTCACTGAATGCAACCGGCGTAACTTCTACATGCAAATCAATTCTATCTAATAAAGGACCCGACACTTTGTTTAAATATTTATGTACAGCACCCGGAGGTCAGGTACAGGCTTTCTCCGGATGATTGTAATAGCCGTAGGAACTATCCCTGCGTTGCCTTTTTCCCGAAGGAGTGAAGATTAGGAATAGGCGCTTAGAGTTAGGGCTATTGCAAAAGGATGTGGCAAACATAATTGGGATTTACTAGGATGCTGTCACTTACTGGGAAAATAACCGTGTACAGCCGCGAATAAGATATTATTTAAAACTCATAGGATTTCTTGGATATGTGCCATTTGAGCTTGATACAAGTGCGACAGGAGAGAGGATAAAAATGAAAAGGTATTTGAAGGGGTTGAGTCAGGGAGACTTGGCTTAAAAACTCGGCGTTAATAAGTCAATTGTTTCATTATGAGAACGGGAAACGCCGACCCTGCAACGAAAAGCTAAAGAGAATGAATCTGATATGTAGATTAGTTAATATGATTTTTATTGTATTAATGCGCGAGTGTACTTTATTATAATCCTATGTATAAACAAACATTTTATACACATGCTTGTGTTACTTGAAAATTTAAAATAGTTTTGTTTTCACTTTAGGGGTGCCTGTAGTAAAGGCTGAGATCACACCCTTGTACCTGATCAGGATAATGCCTGCGAAGGAAAAAGTAACCGGTGCTTTTTGCATCTTTTATTTCCCCTTAAAGTGTGTTTGTATTTTTTCATTCATAAACACATGTGTAATGACAATCTCTGTCAATCATCAGCCGCAGGAATTACCTGATAAGTCCACAGTAAGTGTAGCCCTTCAGGTTATCGGGATTACTTCATTTAATGGGATTGCTGTAGCCATTAATAATCATATTCTCAAAAAAGAAGAATGGAGTTCGCATGAACTGAGGCCTCAAGATACTGTTGTATTGATTCGCGCCTCACAAGGTGGATAGTCGATAAATAAATGCCCGTTTAATCTCTCAAATTAATTTCCATCCATAATCTGAAAATATGAAAAAAGACAAAACTCCCTCATCTAAGGAAGAAGTAATTGTTAGGTCGCCATTATCTGGTTCCAGGAAAATCTATGTTCCGGGTAAACTGCATGATATAAAAGTGGCTATGCGTGAAATTGTATTGGGCGATACCATTAATAAATCTTTTGGTAAAGAAGAAACCGAATTAAATGCACCTGTTACAATATATGATACGAGTGGACCTTATACTGATCCGGATATTGCTATTGATTTAAAGAGAGGGCTACCGCGTTTGCGGGAGCAATGGATCGCCAAACGTGGAGATGTTGATCAGCTTTCAGCATTCACTTCGGATTACAGCAACCAAAGATTGGCCGATGAAGCATTAAAACCACTGCAGTTTGAGCATAAAAAAATGCCTCTGCGCGGTAAACCCGGCTTGAATGTTACCCAACTTCATTATGCCCGCAAAGGTGTGATTACTGCAGAGATGGAATACATTGCCATTCGTGAAAATCAACGTATTGATGAACTGTCTAACGAAGACAGTATCTGGCAACAGCATGCGGGTAATAGTTTTGGTGCGAATACACCACTTAAAAAAATAACGCCTGAATTTGTACGTGATGAAATAGCTGCTGGCAGGGCTATTATACCCGCTAATATCAATCACCCGGAAAGTGAGCCCATGATCATCGGGCGGAATTTCCTGGTAAAAATCAATACCAATATTGGTAATTCTGCCGTTACCTCTACGATTGAAGAAGAAGTTGATAAAGCAGTATGGAGCTGTCGCTGGGGTGGAGATACTTTGATGGATCTTTCTACCGGAAAAAATATTCATGAAACCAGGGAATGGATCATCCGTAATTGCCCTGTGCCCATAGGTACGGTACCGATTTATCAGGCACTGGAAAAAGTAAATGGGAAAGCGGAAGACCTTACCTGGGAGATTTTTAAAGATACATTGATTGAACAGGCTGAGCAGGGAGTGGATTATTTTACAATTCATGCGGGTGTTCTCTTGCGATATATTCCGCTTACTGCCAAACGTACTACAGGTATTGTTTCGCGCGGCGGGAGTATTATGGCTAAGTGGTGTCTTTCACATCATAAAGAAAGTTTTCTCTATACACATTTTGAAGAGATCTGCGAGATCATGAAAACCTATGATGTAAGTTTTTCATTAGGTGACGGATTACGCCCGGGCTCCATTGCTGATGCAAATGATGCTGCACAGTTTGCTGAACTGGAAACTTTGGGGAAGCTAACGAAGATTGCCTGGAAACACGATGTACAGGTAATGATCGAAGGTCCAGGGCATGTACCCATGCACCTGATCAAAGAAAACATGGACAAACAATTAAAGGAATGCCATGAAGCCCCTTTCTATACGCTTGGGCCTTTAACTACAGATATTGCACCGGGCTACGACCATATCACATCAGCTATCGGAGCGGCTATGATTGGATGGTATGGTACCGCTATGTTGTGTTATGTTACGCCAAAAGAGCATTTAGGATTACCCAATAAAAAGGATGTAAAAGATGGCGTGATCACTTATAAAATTGCCGCCCATGCTGCTGACCTTGCTAAAGGGCATCCCGGTGCGCAATACAGGGATAATGCGCTTAGTAAAGCACGGTTCGAATTCAGGTGGGAGGATCAGTTTAATTTATCACTTGATCCTGATACGGCCCGTTCCTACCATGACGAAACACTTCCTGCTGAAGGGGCCAAGCTGGCGCATTTTTGTTCAATGTGTGGCCCG
>JAYTXP010000073.1:0-8417 GCA_043742885.1 Chitinophagaceae bacterium
ACTATTGTTGAAAAGGATCCTGCTATGTATGAGTTCATTAAAAAAACGGCAGCAAGTTTTGGGTTAACGAAAATCCAGGTCCTTAAAATGGATGTTTTCAAATACATGGAAACCTGCAAGGATAGATATGATTTTATTTTTGCCGGACCTCCCTATGCGCTGACAAGCATTGATGATCTGCCTCTTGTAGTTTTTGAAAAGCAATTGCTGAAAAAAAACGGGTGGTTCATTCTTGAACATACTCCACGTAACGATTACAAAGAATTTGCTTTTTACCTTAAAGAACGTAACTACGGTACTACCGTATTCTCTATTTTTGCAGAGAACAGGGCAGAATGAAAAAAAAAGAATTAAGAAAATTATATCGCGCTAAGAGAAGAGATCTCAGCGAATCCGACCGGATGCGAATGGATGATCTGATGCTAATCCAATTCCAAACTGTTTCCCTTCCTTGTCTTGAATATCTCTTCAGCTACTGGCCAATTGAAGAAAATCATGAGCCCAATACGCATTTGTTTACCGAATTTCTTCGCTTCAGAAATCCTGAATTAAAAATTGCTTACCCGGTTATCGATCCTGCATCCATTACTATGAATGCCATCGTAACGGATGTTGATACTCCATTTGAAAAGACCAGTTTTAATTTGTTTGAACCACAAAAGGGAGAATTGATTTTTCCCGAACAGTTTGAATTGATATTTGTACCGCTTCTTTGCGTAGACCAGAAGGGTTACCGCGTAGGGTATGGGAAGGGGTACTATGATAAATATCTTTCTGATTGCCGCCCCGAATGTCTGAAGGTGGGTTTCAGCTATTTTGATCTTGTTATATCCATCAGTGATAAGGCTGAATTTGATGTACCTTTAGACCTTTGCATCACTCCAGGGGCAACTTATGTTTTCTAATTTCTTCCTGCGATCATTTCGCATACTACTTCTACCATTTTCACTGCTTTACTGGGCGGGGGTGGCTTTGCGCAATTTTCTTTATGATAATAAAATTGCAGGCTCTGCTTCCTTCGGTCTTCCATTGATCTGTGTAGGAAATCTGGCCATTGGAGGAACAGGTAAATCGCCCATGGTAGAATGGTTGCTCACTCATCTTGGAAAAGAATTCAAACTGGCCACCTTAAGTCGTGGATATAAAAGAAGAACCCGTGGTTATGCCCTGGCAACTACAGGATCAACTGCACTGGACATAGGTGATGAGCCGATGCAGTTTCATTTAAAATTTCCTGATACAGCAGTAGCTGTTGGAGAGGAGCGTCTCCAGGCTATTCCACAATTGCTGCATGACCATCCGGAAACACAGGCTATAATTCTTGACGACGCCTTTCAGCATCGTAAAGTATTGGCGGGCTTGAATATCCTCCTTACTGAGCAAACGAATCTTTTCAGACATGATTTTTATTTACCAACAGGTGATCTTCGTGATCTGAAAAGCAGCTATAAAAGAGCCCAGGTGATTGTTGTTACTAAATGTGACCCTAATCTGGATGAAAATGAAGCTGCCAGTATTATTAAACAAATAAGGCCTCTTCCCGGACAAAAGGTATTCTTCACCAGTATTAATTATGGCAGGCCATATCATATCATTAGCAAAAAAGAAAAAATAATAAATACGGAAACAGAGGTTTTATTGGTAACAGGTATTGCCAATCCAAGGCCACTTAAAAGATGGCTGGAAGACCAATGCCGCTCTTATCAAATGCTCCAATACCGGGATCATCATATTTTTTCAATAGATGATCTGAAAGATATCAGGAAAAAATTTAAGGAACCTGGTGTGGAAGACTGTATCATCCTGACAACTGAAAAAGATGCTGTAAGACTTGAGAAATTCAGCACAGATATTGAACAGTTGCCATTTTATGTAGTGCCCGTAAGTCACCATTTTTTATTTAACCGTTCCGATGATTTCCGGGCGCTTGTAGGCGATTTCATTCGTAACTTTAAGAAGAAGAATTAAACTTGAACAATGGGAAGAAAAAATCAGAAGAAGAGAAAAAATACAAAAGAGAAAACGAGATCCGTTCAGTCGAACAGCAAATTACTAAAGGGGAATCTGGAAATCACGAGAGCAGGAATGGGCTTTGTAACTATTGAAAATATGGATATGGATATTCTTATCCGTCCGGGAGATTTCAATACGGCACTTCATGGTGATACTGTGCTGGTATCCATTAAAGAAATAAAGACAGGCGGAAAAAGAATGCAGGGGGTTATTCGTGAGGTTTTGAATCGTAAACGAGTGGAATTTATCGGACACCTGGAATTTGCTAAACCTCGTCCGGGTGAACCAGCCAATAAAGTATTTGCATTTTTTATTGCCGACATGGATAAGCCCATGCCTGATATTTATATTCCTCAGAGTCGCATGAATAATGCAAAGGATAAGGACAGGGTAATGGTAAGATTGGTAAGCTGGGAAAGCGGCGGTAAACGACCAGAAGGAGAAGTAATATCCATTCTCGGAGAGGAAAGCGGTCATGATGCGGCTTTAAAAGAACTATTATTAGAGCAAGGCTTTGCGCTTGAATTTTCTGATGAAGCAAAGGAGGAAGCTGCTCGTATTCCCGAACTGATCTCTGTTGATGAGATCCGTATGCGAAAGGATATGCGCGATATTCTCACTTTTACTATTGATCCGGCCGACGCCAAGGATTTTGATGATGCAGTTTCAATCCGGCCATTAAAAAACGGACTGTATGAAATAGGAGTACATATTGCAGATGTTTCACATTATCTGGAACAGGGAACAGAGCTTGATAAAGAATCTTATCAGCGTGCCACTTCGGTTTATCTTCCTGACAGAGTAAATCCTATGTTGCCTGAGCATATATCGAATTTCCTTTGCTCTCTTCGACCCAAAGAAGATAAACTAACTTTTTCCGCCATTTTCCAGATGACAGATCGCGGAGAGGTAAAACAATACTGGCTGGGAAGAACGGTGATCCATTCTGATCATCGTTTCACGTACGAAGATGTACAGGCCATTATTGAAGAAGGCGATGGATTATATAAGGATGAAATACTATTGTTGAATGAGATCGCGCAAAAAATGCGCAAAAAAAGATTTCAGCATGGCGCCATTAATTTCTCTTCCCAGGAAGTGAGGTTCCGTTTGGATGATAAAGGAGAACCCGTTGGCATTATGATCAAAGAGAGCAAAGAAGCACACCAGCTTATTGAGGAATTCATGTTGCTGGCCAACAGAACCGTGGCGGAAAATATTTCTAAGATCAAATTTAATGGTAAGGCACTGCCATTTCCTTACAGGGTACATGATGATCCGGATGAAGAGAAGTTAATTCCCTTTGCTGCCTTTGCGAAAAAATTCGGACATAAATTCGATACCGATTCACCGGAGAGCATAGTGGTTTCATTTAATCAGCTATTAAAAGATGTACAGGGACGTCCTGAGCAGCATGTGCTGGAACAATTGGGCATACGTACCATGTCGAAGGCCAAATACACAATAGAAAATGTGGGCCATTATGGATTGGGTTTTTCCAATTACTGCCATTTCACTTCTCCTATTCGACGCTATCCGGATATAATTGTGCATCGGATTTTGACGGAAGTGCTGGCTGGAGATATTCGTCCCGATAAAAAATTAGAAGACAAATGCAAACATTGCAGCGAAAGGGAACGGGCTGCTATGGAAACAGAAAGAGCCGGTAATAAATACATGCAGGTTCTGTATATGAAAAATTACCTTGGTGAAGAATTTGAAGGAGTGATCAGCGGGGTAGCCAGTTTTGGATTCTGGGTAGAGACTATTGAACATAAATGTGAAGGGTTGGTCAGCGTTAGTAGTTTGCTTGAATTTGATGAGTTTCGTCATGTTGAAGAGGATTATTGCCTGGCCGGAAGAAGAAGCGGCAAAAAATTCAGAATGGGAGATAAAGTATGGATAAGAGTTGTTGCCGCCAATCTTACAAAAAGGCAGCTTGATTATGAATGGATCATTGCCTCTGAAATAGGAAAGGAGAAAACTGACGAAGAAGAAGCGCCAAAGAAAAAACGAAAAAAATAAAAGCATCGAACTGAGCCATGCAATCATTTCAACTTCTTTCACAAAAATTTGCTCTGTATTTTGAGAACTGGCATTTCCCGGAAGCGCCAGCAACTCTTTATCAGCCCAATGAATATTTTTTGAATATTGGAGGAAAAAGGATTCGCCCCGTGCTTTGTATGATGGGTAATGAATTGTTTGATGATATGAAATCGGATTCCCTTCATGTAGGTGCTGCCATTGAGCTGTTTCATAATTTCACGCTCATACATGATGATATAATGGATAAGGCGCCATTACGCAGAGGGATGGAAACCGTGCATGCGAAGTATGGCTCCAATACCGCTATTCTGGCTGGTGATGTAATGCTTGTTGCTGCTTATGAAGAGTTGAATAAAATCTCACTTGAATATCTTCGTCCTGTACTTACATTATTTAATCGTACTGCAAAAGAAGTATGTGAAGGACAGCAATATGATATGGATTATGAGAGCATAGAAAAGGTGAGCCAGGCAGAATACCTTCGGATGATCGAATTAAAAACGTCGGTGGCCATTGCGGCCAGTTTGCAGGCAGGTTCAATTGTTGGCGGAGCCGGCGAAAGAAATCAACACCTGGTTTATGAATTCGGAAGAAAACTTGGGATCGCATTCCAGGTGCAGGATGATTATCTCGACGCCTTTGGCGATCCATCCAAATTTGGGAAACAGGTTGGTGGAGATATACTCTCAAATAAAAAAACCTTCCTTCTTATACATGCAATGGAGACCTGCACTGCGGCCCAGATAAAAGAACTACATGATATGATAAAGGGGAATGATGAAAATAAGGTAGAACGAATGCTCCAGTTATATCGTGATAGTAAGGTAGATGAATGGGCGCTTGAACTCAAGAAAAGATATTTAAACGAGGCCTTGCAGCACCTGGAAGATGTGGCAGTATTGAGTCGCCGAAAAGAACCGCTGAAAGAACTGGCCTCCTTCCTGGTAAGTCGTGATCATTAAAGCTGGAATTTCTGTATTTTGATGCTCTAAACAACTGCCAATGCTACGATCCCTTTTTCGTACCAAATCCATTGAATCATTAGTAAAGAATGCTGATCTCTCAGCGGATGATATTCATGCCCATGGATTGAAAAGGGTACTGGGTGTTCGTGATCTCACATTTTTTGGTATTGCCGCCATTATCGGCGCTGGTAGCTTCAGCAGCCTGGGTGCAGCTGTAAATTCAGGTGGACCCGGTGTTGTGCTCTTATTTGTAATTTGTGGCGTTGCCTGCGGCTTCACTGCTTTTTGTTATGCGGAGTTCGCAAGTCGCATACCGGTTGCAGGAAGCGCTTATACTTATGCATATGCTTCCTTTGGCGAGTTCATGGCCTGGATCATTGGCTGGGCTCTGTTAATGGAATATTCGATCGGCAATATTTATGTAGCTTTTTCATGGAGTGATTATTTCACTTCTCTGCTTCATCGCCTCGATGTTAATATTCCCGCTTATCTAACCTGTAGTTATCATGAAGCTTCCCTGGCAATAAAAGCAAATTCAGCCAGTGGTGAATTGCTGGATGCCTGGAACAATGCGCCAGTAATGGGCGGACTTCGTATCATATTCGACCTGCCAGCCCTGATGATCAACCTGATGATCACGGCACTGGTTTATCGTGGTGTAAAAGAGAGTCGTAATTTCTCCAATGTGATGGTTATGCTAAAACTTGCGGTCGTTGCGCTGGTGATCATAGTAGGAGGGTCGCTGATATTTTCTCATGATCTTTTTCATAACTGGACTCCGGTAAATCCTAAAGGAGAAATCGGTTTTATGCCGAATGGATTTGGAGGCGTTATGTCAGCGGTTAGCGGTGTGTTCTTTGCGTATATCGGTTTTGATGCGGTATCGGTACTTGCAGAAGAGAGTAAGAATCCACAACGTGATCTGCCACGAGGTATGATCTGGTCACTGATCATTTGTACTATTATTTATATATTATTATCACTGGTGTTAACAGGAGCTGTGGTTTATTCCAAATTTGCTAATGTAGGCGATCCACTTGCTTTCATTTTTGAAAAAGATAATTTAAATGTTCCCTGGATGCAGTTACTGGTCGCTTTTTGTGCAGTGATCGCCATGACCAGTGTACTGCTGGTGTTCCAGATGGGACAGCCAAGAATTTGGATGAGCATGAGCCGTGATGGCTTGCTGCCGCCGGCGTTTCAAAAGATCCATCCAAAATATCAAACACCATCCTTTGCAACTATCATTACTGGCTTTTTGGTAGGAGTGCCTATTATTTTTACTGATAAAAGTTTTGTGCTTGATTTTACCAGTATTGGTACTTTATTCGCATTTGTGTTGGTTTGCGGTGGCGTATTATTGATTCCCAGAAGGGAAAAATCAAAAGGTGGATTTAATATGCCATTTATAAACAGCCAGTTTATTTTCCCAATTCTCACAATTGGCTCCATTTTATTTATATATACGCAATACGGTCATTATTTTTCAGAGTTATTCAATGGTGATTTTTCTGACCATACCAGGGATTCAAATGCCAGTGCACTTTTCTTCCCTACACTTGCTGCCAAGGTAAGCACCCTCATTTTCTGGGGACTTTGCCTTGTACTTTCAGCATTCAGTTTTACAAAGAAATTTTCATTGATTCCGCTTCTCGGTTTGGTTTCGTGTTGCTACCTGCTTACTGGTATGGCCGGGTCCAACTGGAAATGGTTCTTTGTGTGGTTCGCGATTGGAATGGTATTGTATTTTGCGTATGGATACAGGAAAAGTAAATTAGCTACTAGCAGCTAGCTGCTATGAAAATAAACTAACCTTTAAAGAAAATCTCGGTGGCCCCAAACCCATACACCGGATGATACTGATTCACAAAAGAGTTCACTTCCTTTTTCAATCGAAGTAAATCATGGACCTCATCGCGGAGAACGCCTTCTCCCAGGCCGTGGATCACAATCATGGAGGGAAGATGATGAACAATGGCCAATTGATAATATTTTTCAAATTCTTTTAATTGCATTTGAAGGATCTCGTAATTACTGAGTCCTCTAAAATCATTACTTATTTTTTCAATATGAAGATCTATTACTGAACGGGCGGCTTCAAGATGTTGCCTTCCTTTACTGGCGTCATAAATTTTATAACCATGTTTCGCTAATACCCCTGGTTCAATGATTTCTTCTCGTAATTGAGCAGGATATTTTTCAAATAACAATTGTGTGAAGGTGGCCAGATTTTTTTGTTTCAGTTCTTCGATCTTAGAAAATAACTGCTTTGGCTTTAATCTTACCTGCGTTTCAAAATGACTGGCTCTTCCTTTTTCAAGCTTTGTTAGCTTAAAATCAAATTCAAAGGAAGGACTATCATTCAGGTGACTGAACGGAATATCCTGGATATAGAAATCCTGAAAAGGAAGAAGAGTATTGCTGATGGAAATATCAGGCTTTCCAAAATAATACAGTTTGTAAGTGAACTCGTAAGAGAGTGAGGTATGATTTAATAAGTGAAGTTTTAATTCTTCTACTACCAGATCATCAAATTCATCCGTATCCATTATAGGAAGAAAACTGAGCCAGACCCCATCTTCCGTTCTATTTTCTTTTACTGTTTTCTCTTTCCGAAGATCGTCCACATATTGTTTTTCTTTTTTTAGCGGAACAATTTTCTTTTCCGTGAATCGCTTAAAATAAGGGAAATCCACCTGGTCCATATAAACAGGAAACTGAACACCCTGCACATCCACCATCAGCATTTTTTCATTGATAATATCTATCACATCCGCTTCTTCATTTGAGTGCAGCAACAACACCCGATCGCCGATTTGGTATTTCATGATGCAAAAATAATACAAGTTGAGCGGTTGAGCGGTTGAGCGGTTGAGCTGTTGAGCGAAATATCCCTATAATTTCAAATGGCAAGCCTAAGCTGAACGCTGGGAGGGCTCTCTCAACTCCTCAACAGCTCAACCTCCTCAACTTTCTCAACTTCCTTATCTTTGCCCCGCTATGATCCCGCTATCGCTTTCCGCTTGCGGAAGGAGGAAAGTCCGGACAGCACAGAGCAATGCACCCTGCGAATAACAGGGGATTCCGTAAGGAAGACAGATAGTGCCACAGAAAATAACTGCCCTGAAGAAACTTGTGTTCTTCAGGGTGAGGGTGAAAATGTAGGGTAAGAGCCTACGGTGATGAATAGTAATGTTTGTCGCGGGTAAACCTTGCAAGCTGAAATGCCATGTATAGTACCGATTGAGGGCTGCTCGTCCGATGGTACAGGGTAGGCAGATTGATCTCGCAGAGCAATCTTCGGGACAGATAAATGATGGCGGCCATGAAAATGGTAACAGGATCCGGCTTACGGGTCATAGCATTTTTTTTATCTCGCCAGGTGACCTGCCA
>JAYTXP010000074.1:0-2231 GCA_043742885.1 Chitinophagaceae bacterium
AAAGTGCTGGTTACTGCAGGTCCCACATACGAACCATTGGATCCCGTTCGTTTTATAGGCAATCATTCCTCAGGCAAAATGGGAATGGCCATTGCCAGGGAATTAAGAAACAGAGGTGCTGAAGTGACACTTGTGGCAGGACCTAATGTTGAAATAACAGATAGGCAGGGTATGAACCTAAAGCAGGTAACCACCGCAGAAGAAATGTACAAATGTTGCCTTGAATATTTCACTGACTCTGAAATTACGATCATGGCGGCGGCGGTTGCAGATTATGGACCTCAGCTGGTATCAAAAGAGAAGATCAAAAAAAGTGAAGAAAGCTTCACCATCAATTTGAAAAGAACACCCGATATTCTGAAAGCCCTGGGAGAAAAAAAATCAAAGAATCAGATACTGGTGGGATTCGCATTGGAAACAGAACGTGAAAAAGATCATGCGAAGGAAAAATTGACCCGAAAGAATGCGGATCTGATCGTGATGAACTCACTTCGTGATGAAGGCGCCGGATTCGGACATGATACCAATAAGATCACTATTTTCGGTAAGGATGGAGACGAAATAACATTTGAGCTCCGCCCTAAAACAGAAGTTGCAAAAGCTATTGTAGAAACGATAATCAGGAAATTCTATGCTTAAGAAATTCTCATTTCTCTTCATACTGCTGGCCTTTTGTTATTGCGCCCAGGCGCAGGAATTACAGGCAAGGGTGAATATCATCACCAGCAAAGTGAGTAGTACCGTTGATAAAAAAATATTCACCACCCTGCAATCAGGACTTACCAATTTTCTGAATGGCCGCCGCTGGACCAACGATGCATTTCAACCAGCGGAAAAGATCCAGTGTAGTTTTCTGCTTACGATCGATCAGGCATTGGATGGAAATGTTTATAAAGGAAAACTAACTATCCAGGCGGCCCGCCCTATATTCAATACTTCTTATGAATCTCCTATTGTGAATTTTTTGGATGATGATGTATCATTTAAATATATAGAATTCCAACCCATAGAATTTAATGAGAACAGGGTACAGGGTAATGATCCAATCGTTTCTAATCTTACTGCAGTATTCGCTTATTATGTAAATATTATTCTGGGCTTCGACTATGCCTCTTTTTCTTCACGTGGTGGTGATCCATATTTTCTTAAAGCCTGGAGTATTGTAAATAATGCTCCCGAGAACCGGGATATCCATGGATGGAAATCTTTTGAAAGTCTTCGTAACAGGTATTGGCTGGCAGAGAACCTGAACAATAGCCGGTTTGCACTTTTCCATGACGCGGTTTATGCCTATTACAGAACGGGTATGGATATTTATTATGAGAATGAAGAAGCAGGACGTACCAGTATTTTTAACTGCCTTAATTTCCTTAATTCAATTAATAGCGATAACCCCAATTCTATGATCCTGCAATTTTTTTTCCAGGGGAAAAATACAGAATTGATAAAAGTTTTTTCAAAAGCAACTCCTGAAATGAAAAACAGGGCAAGGGATATTCTTACCCGGCTGGATCTTACCCATGCTTCCTACTATAAAGACATGAAATGAGAAAAATATTTTTCTCACTGTATTTATCAATGCTGCTATTATTCTCCTGCGGGGAAAGAAAACCACGTGATGTAATTTCCTTTAATGATATGAGATCGGTGATCTGGGATATGATGCGTGCAGATCAGTTCATGGGAGATTTTATATTCGCGAAGGATAGCCTGGCGAATAAAACAGCTGTTAGTGCCAAATGGTATGGAGAAGTTTTAGCATTGCATAAGATCAGCCAGGCAGAATTCAAAAAAAGCTATGAGTATTATAGTTCGCATCCTAAGCTGATGAAAGATCTGATGGACTCGGTATCAAAACAAGTGGATACCAGTGCAGTTTGGTCTCAACCGAGACCAGGGGATACTCTTCGTAGAAGCATAAAATCTGCAAAATCTCAATAATGCGGGCTCCCCTTCAAACTCCTTAATTTTACATTCCAATTCTTTCTAATGAATAAGATCGTCAACAATGCCGACGAGGCCATTCACGATATCCATGATGGGGCAATTATTATGCTCGGTGGATTTGGTCTCTGTGGTATCCCTGAAAATTGCATTTCGGCTTTGGTAAAAAAAGGTTCCGGGGACCTCACATGTATTTCCAATAATGCGGGTGTTGATAATTTCGGCATCGGCCTTTTATTGGCTACTCGTCAGGTTAAAAAAATGATATCTTCTTATGTTGGAGAAAA
>JAYTXP010000075.1:0-5880 GCA_043742885.1 Chitinophagaceae bacterium
AAAGAAGATATTGGCCCATATATTCAATTGCACATGACTCGTTGTATTCTTTGCTATCGCTGCACCTATGTAGCCGATCAGCTCACGGATCATCGCATGCATGGAATTCTGGATCGTGGTGATCATTCAGAGATCTCTACTTATATATCAAAAGCCATCGATAATGATTTTAGTGGAAACATGATCGATGTATGTCCGGTTGGAGCACTTACCGATAAAACATTTCGATTCAAAAACCGCGTATGGTTTACTAAACCAGTGAATGCGCATCGTGATTGTCCAACCTGCTGTGGTAAGGTCACACTCTGGCAGCGCGGCGATGAAGTATTAAGAGTAACAGCCAGAAAAGATGAGTGGGGTGAAGTGATGAGTTATGCTCGTCCCGAAGACAAGGGAGGAGGGAACCAGCCGGGATGGATATGTAATACCTGCCGATTTGATATGAAAAATACAAGCGATTGGGTAATTGAAGGACTTAGCAATATCAATCGTCATTCAGTGATCTCACAGGGAAAATATCCCGGATTGGTAATGCCGAAGGAAACTATTTCAGAAGTAATGGGAGGAAGGGATCCAAAGCTGCTGATGGATATTCATGGTATAAGTGGAGTGAACGATCCGGATGTGGATTTGAGTAAAGTGGCCGGGTCGGCAACGAGTAAAACGTTTGATAAGAAAGAACAATGATCAAGATGTATCTATTAACAATGGATTGGGGGCTGGTCCTTGAAAAAGCGATTCTCGTATCGTTTATCATTACTATTTCGCTGGTGATTGCCATGTACACAACCTATGCTGAACGGAAAGTGGCAGCCTGGTTGCAAGATCGCCGTGGTCCTAACCGCGCAGGTCCATTTGGATTGTTTCAGCCATTAGCGGACGGAGGAAAACTTTTTTTTAAAGAAGAGATCATTCCTGTAAACTCATCCCGCTTTTTATTTATACTGGGCCCTTCACTGGCAATGCTCACCGCTCTGCTTTCCAGTGCGGTCATACCATGGGGAGGTTCTCTTCATTTATTTGGAAGAAATATTTCCCTGCAGATAGCAGATGTGAATATTGGAATTCTTTATGTTTTCGGAGTAGTGAGTTTGGGTGTATATGGAATTATGATTGGTGGCTGGGCCTCTAATAATAAATTTTCTTTGCTGGCTGCCATTCGTGGTGCATCGCAAATGATCTCTTATGAACTCGCCATGGGTTTGGCCCTTATCGCGGTGCTGATGCTTACAGGTAGTTTGCAGATGAGCCGTATCGTGGGTAGCCAGACTGAAGGCAATAATTACTGGAACGTGATTCTTCAGCCTGTAGGATTTATTGTATTCTTCGTTTGCGCACTGGCAGAATGTAATCGTACCCCATTTGATCTCGCTGAGGCAGAGAATGAACTGAACTTTGGCTATCACCAGGAATATTCTTCAATGAAACTTGGTTTTTATCTTTTCGCCGAATACATTAATATGTTCATCAGCAGTGCGGTCATGGCCACACTGTTTTTTGGTGGCTATGATATTTTGCCGTTTGTAGATGAAACTAAATGGGGACTTAATCCGAATCTGCTGAGCATACTTGGATTCGCGGCCCTGATGGCAAAAACATTTTTCTTCCTATTTGTATTCATATGGATCCGCTGGACTGTTCCGCGTTTCCGTTATGATCAATTGATGAATCTGGGTTGGAAGAAGTTAATACCATTGGCTCTTTTGAATATGCTGATCACAGCAGCCGTGGTACTGTGGTTGAAGAAATGAGAACTGGTCTCATTATTGGTAAGCTCCGGCTTACTGATGGATGCCGGTATATTTGTAAATGATTTTTAAAAGAAGGTTTTAGAAATATGTCACTAACAAACAGATCGATACAAGTGGAACGAAAGCCAATGACCTGGCTGGAGAGTATCTATTTGTGGAACATAATGAAGGGTATGATGATCACGTTCAGTCACCTGTTTAAGAAGCGACCAACTATCAGCTACCCGGAGCAGACAAGAAGTTTTTCTAAAGTATTCCGCGGATTACAAGTGTTGAATCGTGATGAAGAAGGAAGAGAACGTTGCACGGCATGCGGTCTTTGCGCCGTGGCTTGTCCTGCGGAAGCGATCACTATGGAAGCGGCAGAAAGACTGCCTGGTGAAGAGAATCTTTATAGTGAAGAAAAATACGCGGCCCGCTTCGAGATCAATATGCTGCGTTGTATTTTCTGCGGACTATGTGAAGAAGCTTGCCCGAAAGACGCCATCTATCTATCCCAGACCTTCGCGCCCGCCAATTACGGTCGCTCAGGGTTTATCTATAAAAAGAATGACCTGTTGATACCTCATCCGATTGAAGAACCGGAAGCATATCAAAAAGCGCTGGGCGAGAAAGCATTAAAGAACTGATCAAGATTAACTGCTAAAGAGAATGAACATCGTACAAATATTATTCTGGTTTCTATCGATCCTTGCGTTATTCGGGGCATTAATGGTGATCAGCAGCAAGAGCCCTGTACATAGCGTACTCTGGCTTATACTTACCTTCTTCTCTATCTCCGGACATTATATTTTATTGAACGCGCAGTTCCTGGCCATCGTGAATATCATCGTATATGCCGGAGCCATCATGGTGTTGTTCCTTTTTGTGATCATGCTGATGAATTTGAATAAGGAAACAGAACCAAGAAAAAATCGCTGGCTTAAATTGGCGGGAGCCGTTGCCGGGGGCGCTTTATTACTTGTGTTGGTGGCTGCGCTGAAAGATTCAGATTTGAAACAACAGGAAGCATTAGTGAAAACAGGAAATATCGGATTGATCGAAGAACTCGGAAAACAATTGTTCAGCACCTATGTCGTGCCTTTTGAAATAAGCAGCATCTTATTTCTAAGTGCCATGGTAGGGGCGGTCGTTATTGGTAAAAAAGAATAAGAAAATGCCTATCAACTATTATATATTCCTCTCCCTGGCCCTATTCGCCATTGGCATTGTGGGGGTACTTACCCGTCGCAATGCGATCATCATTTTCATGTGCATTGAGCTTATGCTGAATGCCGTAAATCTTTTACTGGTGGCATTTTCAAAAATGCATCACCTGCAATTATCAATGAGCAATCCAACAGCGGGTATTGAAGGACAGTTATTCGTATTCTTTATAATGGTGGTGGCGGCGGCTGAAGTAAGTGTGGGATTGGCCATTATCGTAATGATGTACCGGAATGTGCATTCAGTTGATGTGAATTTTCTCAACAGATTGAAACATTAAAAATGGAGAACGTTTTACAAATAGTGTATTGGATCCCCTTACTGCCGCTGATCGGTTTTCTGATCAATGGACTGTTTCGCAATTATCTTTCGAAAGGCATGACCAGCCTGATAGGAAGCGGAACCATTCTGGCCGCTCTCGTAATGAGCATCTGGGTATTTATGCATGTAAAAGAGGGTGGAGGATATACAGCCACTTATTTTGATTTTATTTCTGTTGGCAAACTGGTGATCCCTTTTGAATTTAAAGTGGATGAACTTTCTTCTATATTTCTTCTGATCATTACGGGTGTAGGATTTCTGATCCATCTTTATTCTACTGCATATATGCACGAAGAGAAGCCGACACATTTTGCCCGTTACTTCGCCTATCTTAATCTATTTGTATTCTCTATGCTTTTGCTGGTGATGGGTGCCAATTTCGTTGTGATGTTCATTGGTTGGGAAGGAGTAGGACTATGCTCTTACCTGCTAATAGGATACTGGTTCAAAAATCAGGAATATAATAAAGCTGCCAACAAGGCCTTTATTATGAATCGTATTGGTGACCTGGCTTTTCTGATCGCTATCTTCTGGCTGATCAGCAAACTGAACACCGTTTCTTACGACCAGGTATTCATGCCTGAGAATCTTGCCAAACTTACTACAACTGATATCACCGCAATTACACTTCTTCTTTTTATTGGGGCTACTGGTAAAAGTGCCCAGATCCCATTGTACACCTGGTTACCGGATGCGATGGCAGGTCCAACTCCTGTTTCTGCTTTGATACATGCTGCTACCATGGTCACTGCCGGTATTTACATGATCGCCCGTTCTAATTTATTATATAGTCTGGCTCCGCTTACAATGAATATTGTGGCCATTATTGGTCTGGCCACCGCTTTACTCGCTGCTACGATCGCGATGAAGCAAAATGACATTAAAAAAATATTGGCTTATTCTACCGTGAGTCAACTGGGATTCATGTTCCTGGCCCTTGGCTCTGGGGCCTATGTAGCAGCGGTATTTCATGTAATGACACATGCTTTCTTCAAGGCGCTATTATTCCTTGGCAGTGGTAGTGTAATTCATGCCATGGGTGGTGAACAGGACATTCGAAAAATGGGTGGATTGAGTGGTAAGTTGAAGATCACTTTTATAACATTCCTGATCGGTTGTATTGCCATCGCTGGTATTCCTCCGTTCAGTGGTTACTTTTCAAAAGATGCCATCCTGCTTAGCGCTTATATTAAAAGTCCATTATTCTATTGCATAGCGTTGTTCACTGCATTGCTTACTGCTTTTTATATGTTCCGTTTATTTTTTATCGGTTTTACAGGAAGTTTCCGCGGCACCGAAGAGCAGAAACATCATTTGCGTGAAAGTCCATGGGCCATGACCCTTCCCTTGATCATCCTCGCCGTTCTTTCTATTGTTGGAGGATTTATCGGTATACCTGAAGTCATCAGTCACGGCGGAGATAAAATAACTGAATTTTTAAAACCAGTGATTCCAATTCATGAAAGTCATGAAGTATCTGCTTCTACTGAATATATGCTGATGGGATTATCCAGCGGGCTGGTCATTGTGATGATCATCGCGGCCTGGTTTGTATACCGTAATTACAATGCGAAAGAAAATACCGGCTTCGCAAAGGTGCTGGAGAACAAATGGTATGTGGATGAATTATATGATTCTATCATTATTAAACCACTGCATAGACTCGGTGGTTTTCTCGATAAAGTTTTTGAACGCACCGTGGTGGATGGTTTAGTGAATGGAGTAGGAAAAGCAGTTAATTATGGCAGCCGCCAGCTTCGCCTATTGCAAAGCGGACAGGTAGGCAGCTATGTATTGCTGATGGTGCTTAGTATGGTATTGATCTTTTTATTACAGTTCTTCCTGAGAAAATAAAGTTTTAATGATCGCTCTTCTGCTTATACTGATTCCTCTTGTCGCTGGCTTCGCCACTTTCTTTTTAAAGAATGAACGAATTGCCAGGGCCTGGGCTTTGTTCGCCTCACTGCTCACACTAACTGTGGTGCTGGCAGGACTGACCATTTATAAAAATAGCGCTGGCTGTCTGGCCTTCACCACGGAGTGGCTGTCGATACTCAATAGCAGTTTTTCTTTGAAGCTGGATGGAATGGGTCAGTTACTTGTATTATTAAATGCAACTGCTTATCCATTGGTATTTCTGGCAACCTGGAAAACAACGTATAAAAAAGCGAATAATTTTTATGCCCTGATGTTACTGGCGCAGGCGGGTATGATGGGTGTGTTCCTGGCAATGGATGCGCTCTTGTTTTATTTTGCCTGGGAACTGGCGCTGATACCTATGTATTTTCTCTGTTCACAATGGGGCGGAGAAAAAAGGATCGCGGTTACGTTTAAATTTTTCGTGTATACTTTTCTTGGTTCATTGCTAATGCTGATAGGTATTCTCTTCGTGTATTCGCATACCACCACCCAAAGTTTCTCCATTCAGGCATTTTATAATGCGAAGCTGAGTATCGGCGAACAACAAACCGTTTTCTGGCTAATGTTTGTCGCCTTTGCTATCAAGATGCCGATATTTCCATTCCATACCTGGCAGCCCGATACCTATGAGCAATCACCTACTGCCACTACGATGATATTAAGCGGTGTGATGGTAAAGATG
>JAYTXP010000076.1:0-2592 GCA_043742885.1 Chitinophagaceae bacterium
GTTGCCCAGTTGCCCGGATCCATATAGCCCACGCTTACCAGGTAAGCAGGGCCTATAAAAGCCAGGGCCCTTCGCCAACCCTTCCGTTGCATAGTGGTGGTGTCAATGCTATGGTGAACATCGCTGAGTGATTCATAACTATGTGGTTCCCTTGGCATGTATGGCTTTATGAAATAAGATGAACGAATATGGTTTCTGATAACTGCCTGCTGATTGTAAAGGCTGCCTGTCTTCCCGCTTTTACTTCCATCGAATCATCGAATGAAAATCTCTTACGGATCTCTATCCTCGTGCCAATATGAATATGTTTATGCTCAAGTAACTCGAGAATATCACTTGAATGATCGCTTACACTGACCACATGCGCCGCTGTATTTAATGGCAATTCAATAAGCGATATTTTTTTTGTCGCTTCTATCTTACCATTGGCATCCGGTATCGGATCTCCATGAGGATCTAGTCTTGGATATCCCAGGTATTCATCCAGTCTGTCAATTAATTTTTTATTACTTACATGCTCAAGATCCTCAGCCACTTCATGTACCTCATTCCAGGTGAACCGTAATTTTTCTGCAAGAAAAAATTCCCAGAGTCGATGCCGGCGAATGATTCCCAGCGCCACTTTTATACCCTCTGTGGTCAGCCTGAAACCCTGATAGGGTTGATAATGAAGCAATTTTTTTGCTTTTAATTTTTTCATCATATCCGTTACAGAGGCAGGTTTTGTCTGAAGCTCCTGGGCCAGATCATTGGTCGTAATGGTCGATTCGGCCCCGCCCAGACGGTAAATAGCCTTCAGGTAATTCTCCTCACTGGTAGAATAATTCACCATGACTAAAAAATATTTTAGTCAAAGCTAAAAAATTATCGACAATATTCAAATTTTTACTATTGACCGCTATCAGGGAATCGCTTACTTTAGACCCATGATGATCCTTCGTCGCTTTTCTATTGTATTACTCCTTATCCTTTTAGTAAGCTCCTGCAAGGATAAAAAGAAAACGGTATTGACCGGAGAAGAACCGGTGGAGGTAGGTGATTTCATCGGCTCCTTCCAGAAACTGAATCTCCCATTTCAATATGGGGATACTAGTTTTTTACATATCAAAAAGGAAAATGATTCTTTCCTGATCAACTCAAAAATATTTTCCCAGTTCGTTCCAGACTCAATTTTGCAATCCCTTTTCGGAAAGCATAGCAAACCGAAGATCTATTCTATCGGAAAAGTGGAAACAAAAGGAGCGGAGACCTATCTTTTTATTCGTGCTGACAATGCAGATAATAAATCGGTAATCCTGCTGATATTTGACAAAAAGCAGCACTTTGCGAATTATATGAACATGCTTCGATTAGATAATAATACAACCACTACGCAATCTTTCTTAATGGACCGAAGGGGAACCATAACGAAAACGATCACCCGAAAAAATGCCGATGGCAGCGGCAACGAAGGGAAAGATGTATATAGTTATATGAGAGATGAAAATCAATTCAGCCTGATCATGACGGATGCGCTGGATGATAAACCCGCTGACCTGGTCAATCCCATTGATACACTGCCAAAGAAATTCAAATACGCGGGCGATTATACTTCAGGAAAAACAAACCTGGTTTCCATTCGCGATAGTCGTCGTACAAATCATATCAATTTCTTTATTCATTTTGAAAAGAGTAAAGAATGTATTGGTGAATTAAAGGGTGAGGCAATTATAAGAACGGCTACCACGGCCGAATATAACCGGGATGGAGATCCATGCAAACTAAAATTTATTTTCAGCGCCGGTTATGTCGCCTTAAAAGAAGAAGAAGGTTGTGGTTCTTATCGACCGCTGGACTGTTCCTTCGACCTGAAGTTTCCCAAAAAAAAGGAGATCAAACCTAAAAGATCTGGGAAGAAAAAATAATCTTTCCTGTTCCTTTTCATCTGATCTCAATTGCTTCGAAGAATAACCTATTATACTACCCTCATTTGTACAGGAGATCGTAGTATTCTGTCGCCATACGATTGCTGTCAAACTGAAAGCGCACGTCTTTCATGCCGTTTTTCATGACCACTCTCCAGGTATTATAATCTTCGTAATAAAGAGGAAGAATTTCTTTTTCCAGGATCTCATAAAGTTTATTCAGGTCGTACTCATCCTGTTCCTGTGTTGCCATATTCGCATAATCTGCCTGTGGCACCACAAAACCATTATGTCCATGATTGATAAATTCCGGGATCCAACCGTCATCTGTAGAAACATTCACTGCTCCATTCATAGCAGCCGTCATGCCGGAAGTACCAGAGGCCTCACGCGGAACTCTCGGATTATTAAGCCAGGCATCAGCAGCCTGCTTTAATCTTTTTGAAAGTCCCAGCTCATAACCAATAAGCACAGCCATATTTTTATACTGCTTGCTCAGGTGTACCAGCTGATTGAATTCAGAAATAGCCGGATGGTCTACCGGGTAAGGTTTTCCTGCCCAGATCAATTGCACAGGATACTTACTGTTATTCATCAGTTTGCGGAATCGCTCGGTATCTGTGGTGATCATATCCGCTCTTTTATAGCCTGCAAACCGACGGGCCCACACAATGGTGAACACAGTAGG
>JAYTXP010000077.1:0-3872 GCA_043742885.1 Chitinophagaceae bacterium
CCGTATCAGGCATTTAAACTTTTGGTTCTTGGCATTATCCGCATTGGTATATCCGAATTTTGCCGCGATCACCTGCATGCTCTGCTTTTGCAGATAAAAAGCCTCCAAAAGACTTTTGCAGGGTTCACCCAGATTATTGATCGCCCTTTCCATCATTTCAAATTCAACGTTCCGCTGCTCATGATCCTGAAGGTCTTCTTCCACCTGAACCACATCGCTCATACTGTCACCCGGACTACTATACCGGTTCTGCTGCTGTAAACGCTTGAGCCAGAGCCTCCGGGCCACCGAGTAGACGAAAGTTTTGATCAAACAGTTGAGCTCAAATCCTCCGGCCCTCAGTTTTTCAAAAAGAACGATCATCGTCTCCTGAAATATGTCCCTGGCATCGTCTGCCGAACCGTTGTTGTTGATTATCAGGGACTGAACCATGTTGAAATTGTCCTCATATATCTTTTCCACCGCCTTTCGGTCGCTGGACGCAAATCCTTCCAACAGAGCCTTCTCGTTATTCTCAGATTTCAAGGTGCCTTCTTTTAATACAGGATTTTAAAAATAGTAACCCGCAGCCGTCTAAAAAAAAATATAAAGTTCCGGGTTACCTTTTTCCCATTCCGGTATTAATCCCTGAAATATTTCACAATTCTAAAAAAATCTCGAAAATGAAAAAAGTACTTGCAATTGCACTGATCGCAGGATCACTCGTAGCTTGTAACAACAGCGGCGAAAAAACTGAAACTAAAGACACAGCTGCTACAAAAGTTGACACTACTGTAGCACCAGCTCCAGCAATGGATACTACTGCTGCTCCTGTAGTTGATACAACTAAGAAGTAAGATATTTTAGGCAAGCAAACGTTTGAGGCCTTCCTGAATCAGGAGGGCCTCTTGTTTTGAGCCTTACCAAATAGCTTACCTTTGTGGCTCCCTGCCCCTTAGAATTTTTTTAATTAATACATATTACGTGATAACATTTGAATCGCTTGGAATAGAGGAAGGGCTCCTCCAATCCATCACTGCTTTAGGATTTACAGAACCAACCCCCATCCAGGAAAAAGCTATTCCTGTTCTTTTACAGGGCACCCGCGACTTTATCGGACTTGCCCAGACTGGAACCGGAAAGACCGCTGCTTTTGGACTTCCTCTTTTACAACTGATTGATAAAACAAGCAAACTGCCACAGGCTCTGCTTATTTGTCCTACCCGGGAACTTTGCATGCAGATCACCCGAGACCTTCAGGGATATAAACCCAAAAAAGATCCGATCGTCGTAACAGCCGTTTATGGCGGTACGCCAATCACTACTCAGATACGTGAACTGAAAAGAGGCACTAATATAGTAGTAGCCACTCCAGGCCGATTGATCGACCTTATTGAAAGAAAGGCCATCCAACTGGAAAAGATCCATTATGTGATCCTGGATGAAGCCGATGAAATGCTGAATATGGGATTCAAGGATGATATAGAATTCATCCTGAAAAATACGCCCAATCGTGAATCTATCTGGCTTTTCAGCGCTACAATGCCCGCAGCTATCAAGCAGGTGAGCAAAAAATACATGGAGAAACCTTTCGAGATCACCATCGGAAAAGCGAATTCAGGTTCCTCCACTATCGACCATCAGTATTATAGTACTCAGCATGTGAATCGCTATGAGACCCTGAAAAGGATCATCGATTTTAACCCGGGTATCTATGGTATTATTTTTACCCGCACCAAGGCCGATGCTCAGGAGATCACCGAATCACTGATTCGTGAAGGATATGATATTGAGGCTTTGCATGGTGATCTTACGCAGGTGCAGCGTGATAAAGTGATGGCTCGCTTTCGCGAAAAAAATCTTCAAATACTGATCGCTACTGATGTGGCCGCCCGTGGTATTGATGTGAAGGAAATTTCCCATGTTATCAACTACGAACTGCCTGATGATACGGAGGTGTATACCCACCGCAGCGGCAGAACAGGTCGTGCAGGTAAAAGTGGTATATCTATTTCAATTGTTACCCCCCGCGAGTTATATCGTCTTCGCCAGATTGAAAAACTTGTAAAAACCGAATTCCATAAAATGGATATTCCATCCGGTAAAGATGTTTGCCGTAAGCAATTCTTTCATTTCATTGATAAAATGCTGAAAGTTGATATCAGTCATGGTGAATACGAGACTTATCTCCCTGTGCTAAAAGAAAAATTCGCTGATATCGATAAAGAAGCCATCCTTCAGAAAGTTGCGGCCCTTGAATTCGATCGCTTCCTGAAATATTATGAGAACTCAGCTGATCTGAATTTACGCAGCGACGATCGTCGTGCTCCCCGCGCTGAATCAAGCCGTATGGGAACAACCCGTACTGACACTCAGGGAAGGAAATTTGGAGCTAATGCCCCAAGTGGTAATTACACCCGCATTTTCGTCAACCTGGGCACCAAGGACGGATTTTATAAGGCAAGCTTTCTTCAGTACATTCTGGATATGAGTGAGCTTAGAAAAGATGTATTGGGTCGCATTGATATGAAGGAAATGAATAGTTGGGTAGAAGTTGATACGCAATCCGCGAACAAAATGATCAAGGCGATCGACGGTAAGAACTTCCGTGGTCGTAAGATCAGGATGAATCCGGCTGATTCTGTGAAATAATATATTTTAACTTGGAATTGCCGAAACGGCAGATTACATTTGTTTTATGACAACGGCAAACAACATTTTTGGTTACTGGTTCTATTATTACTCCAGCGAGTACCGGGTTTGCATTTGTTGACATATTGAACAACTAAAAAATCAACATAGAGATCCCGGTCAGAAACGACCGGGATCTTTTTTTATAATCAAGCTATGCAGGAAAGAAAAAAAATTGCCATCATCGGCCTTGGATTGATCGGCGGTTCGCTGGCCATCCAATTGCATGAGAAAAAACTTAGTTCCTCTCTGCTTGGGGTGGAAACAAACAACGAACATGCTGCACAGGCATTGGAACTGGAATTGGTGGATAGTGTTGTGGATTTAGAAACAGCTATATCCTCTTCTGATGTTATCATCATTGCCATCCCTGTAAACTGGATAAATGAATTATTGCCTGAGATACTGGACAAGATAGATCAGCAAATCGTGATCGACCTGGGTTCGACTAAATCAGAAATGATTGAGGCGGTGAAAGATCATCCGAAAAGAGGAAGATATGTAGCTACTCATCCTATGTGGGGAAGAGAATACAGCGGACCTACCGCTGCGGTTCGAGATGCATTTGAGAACAGGGCGGTAGTGATATGCGATGCGGCAGATTCTGATAAAGATGCATTGCATTGGGTAAGACATATGTACCAGAAAATCGGCATGCACCTGATCGATATGGAAGGAAAAGCGCACGATCTTCACGCGGCATATATCAGCCATGTTTCGCATATCACTTCTTTCGCCCTCGCGAATACAGTACTGGAAAAAGAAAAAGAAGAGCAAGCGATTTTTGAAATGGCAAGTGGCGGTTTTGAAAGTACTGTGCGACTCGCAAAAAGTCATTCGGGCATGTGGGTGCCCATATTTTTACAGAACAGGTATCATGTACTTGATGTACTTAGGGAGCATATTGTTCAGTTACAAAAATTTGAAACTACGCTGGAAAACAATGATGAACAGGGATTGAAAAAACTGATCGAGGATGCGAATCGTATCCGACGGATCATCAAATAATGAAAAACTATCTTTACAATAATTATTATGGAAACTACAGAACCCATTATTTCAAGTTCGCTGGATGATCTGCTTACTAAAAGACCACTAATCATCAGCGGACCTTGCAGCGCGGAAACTGAAGAGCAGGTATTGGCCACTGCTCAAAGATTAAAGGCAACCGGAAAAGTAGATATGCTTCGCGCAGGTATCTG
>JAYTXP010000078.1:0-12021 GCA_043742885.1 Chitinophagaceae bacterium
CCGGTGATTACCTGCTGCGCTTCGGGTATGAGAAGCGGGTCTGCCAGAAGTATCCTTCAGACCAATGGCTTTGAAGTATACAATGGAGGTGGCTGGAGCAGCCTGGAAAGAATGCTCTAATTTATTTATTGATCGGTACCCTATGGATCTTTTTATCTTTTAATAATCAAATTCCCTGCGGGCCATGTTCCATCTTAATCCTACTGTTACCAGGGAAACATTCTTACTGGTAAGTGGAGGTGTGGTGGTCTCCTGCTTGCGAAATAATCCGGATACATCAATGTTGAAGTTCTCCTTTATTTCATAAGACAGGGCCAGTGAAGCATAGAGAACTTTGGTGTTCCATCCGCTGCCAATTGAATAACCAAAATCTCCTACACGGTAAGGAGGGGAATTCGGCAGAAATATATTGCTGCCGAAGCTTCTGCTGCTGCTATCCCTGCCCTGCTGGTAATAGATCAGTTTTCCAATTACCATCAGCTTTGGAATGGGTTGATATCGAACTATACCAATAAATTCTTTAAAGCCAGCCATTAGCGGATGAGCCAGCGGCTGATTATAATGGGTGTAGTTCCCTACAGAGTCATAGTGCGAATAGGCAAAAGGACGAACCCGGTTCATTTCGATCTGCAGATCCAGGTTGCTGATACCAAAAGCGTCAATATATTTTGCCCCTAGCTGGGTGCCCCATTTATTCGCCCACCATCCGCGATTCTTTTTCACTTCAGACAATAGGAATTCATCCAGCATTAATTGCCCGTAAACCTGGATACGATGAGGAAGGTTGGCTTTAAAATCCAAACCTATTATGGAATTATCAAAACTTCCATTCTGCAATTCAATGGATCGATAGAAAATAATAGGGTTCAGATAGCCGAAATCAAAATGGTCCTTACGACCAAAGATTACGCCTTCAAATAAACCTATGTTCAGCCATTTAGTTACACCAATATCCAGATGGTGCATGGCCGCGTATTTTTTAGGAATCAGCTGCGTAGCAGCCGGCGGAGTAGCCGTTTGCAGCTCCATAAACAGGTTCTGGTAGTTTATCTTCCAGATCCGGGTATTGAGCTTTAAGAAAAGATTGTTTGCTGAAAAATCGCTCAGCAGCAGGCTGCGATATCCACTTCCGATGAAATTTTTATCATAGCCAAATACCACGTCAATATATTTAGCAACATTGAATGTGATATATCCCCGGGCATCGAAATAATCATAGCCTGTTCCCTTAAAATTTTTGTACAATCCGTTTCCTGGAACCGCCCTTCGGTCACTTACCCATTGCCTTACATAGGAAGGATCGCGTTCCTGGTTATCAGTGATATAAGAATAGAAACCAATTTTATTGGTGATCTTTCCTCTGACACTTACACCCCGGGTATTAAGAAATAATTTTTCGTCGCTATTACTTTCCTTTGATAAGGTGTACTGGAAAACAGGGTTTACGATAAGGTCAAAATCTTTGATATGCACTTCATACAGATTGGCCGGTGTTTTATAAAAACTTTTAGAGATCGGCTTTTTGCTCAGGTATTTTGACCGGTCGGCTTCGGGCACCCATTCCAGGTTATTCATGTAAAAATGATGCATATTATATGCATCCACTCTGGTCAGTTTTCCACCAGCGGCACGGTAATGATCCATCGCGTTCACCAACGCTTTCCGGCTATAGGGTTTATCCTTAGAAAAATTGAAAAAGGAATCTTTTCTGGACCTTATCTCCAGCCGTTCATACAGCAAATTAGCCTTGTCAGCTGCAGGAAGAAATGTTGTTTGGCTAAAAGCGGAAAAGGGTATGAGGATAAAGGCTAGTCTTAACAAGCTTTGTTTAAATTGCATTTGTATTGGCTTTTTCTTAAATTTTCATTATACAAGATATGCAAAAATACCTGATAAGGAATATACGAATCGTCAACGAAGGCAGTATTCAAACAGCGGATCTGCTGCTTGTGAACGGTCGTATTGAAAAGATCGCGGGTCAGATCCAAACAAACTCCTCATACACCGAGATAAATGGTGAGGGCAAATTTCTTTTACCCGGATGTATTGATGATCAGGTACATTTTCGTGAGCCAGGATTAACCCATAAAGCCACTATTCAAACCGAGGCAAAGGCAGCTATTGCCGGGGGCATAACCAGTTTTATGGAAATGCCCAATACTCTTCCCAATGCGCTTACCCATGAACTGCTGGAAGAAAAATATGCTATTGCCGCAATGGATTCGCTGGCCAACTATTCTTTTTACATGGGTACCAGCAATGACAATACAGAAGAAGTATTGAAAACCAATAACCGAAAGAAAGATATCTGCGGTATAAAGATCTTCATGGGCAGCAGTACCGGAAATATGCTGGTAGATAATCCGAATACGCTTGACCGTGTATTCAGAGAATCTGAATTACTTATCGCCACGCATTGTGAAGATGAACATATCATCCACAATAACCTCCTTAAATTGAAAGCAACGGGAAAAATGCTGACGGCTTCCGATCATCCGAATATCAGGGATGATGCCGCCTGTTATTCTTCCTCTCTCTACGCTATACAGATCGCAAAAAAATATGGTACCCGGCTGCATGTCCTTCATATTTCAACCGAAAAGGAACTTCAATTGTTTACAAACATGATTCCGCTGAAAGAAAAACGTATCACTGCGGAAGTCTGTGTGCATTATCTTCATTTCAGCAGCGACGATTATAAAGCCCTGAGCAATCGTATCAAATGTAATCCGGCCATCAAAGCCCCCCATAACCGGGAAGCGCTCTGGAAGGCAGTGCTGGATGACCGCCTGGACCTGATCGCCTCAGATCATGCGCCACATTCACTGGAAGAAAAAGAGCAACCTTATGAAAAAGCGCCTGCGGGTCTTCCCCTGGTGCAGCATTCGCTCGCACTAATGCTATATTATTATCAGCAGGGCAGAATAAGCCTTGAAAAAATAGTGGATAAAATGAGTCATGCAGTGGCAGATTGTTTTCAGATCGCTGAAAGAGGATATATCCGGGAAGGATATTATGCGGACCTGGTGATTGTTGATCTTAATCGTCCATTTACTGTAGAAAAAGAAAATATTTTATACAAATGCGGATGGAGTCCTTTAGAGAATTTCCGGTTTCCCGCATCTATTACACATACATTCGTAAACGGACACCTGATTTTCGAAAACGGGAACTGGGACGAATCCCGGAAAGGTCGTCGGATGGAATTTAACAGGTAAGTATGCAGATAGACAAAATATCATTCAACGATATTTCCATCTTCCATCCTGAAGAGGAATTCTCGATTTTTCATAAACTGAATTTCACAAGAACAGTCGGTGGCCGGGAGTGGTTAAGGAAATTTTTCACCGAGCCACATAATGATCTGAGAAAGATACTCGGTACACAACAAGTGATCCGAACTTTTATGGAACATGTGAAGGACTGGCCCCAGGAAATCAATAACGGCACCATCCTGGTGATGGAAAAATTCCTGGACTATGCACTTGATCCAATCAGTGAAGCTCCGGCCTCTGTAAATAATCTGGCCTATCCCTGGCTGCATAGTGAGGATTACTCCATGCTAAAATATTCCATCCCCCATTTTGCGGATTTTTTCCGGGGCGTTAAAAAGATAGCTGAATTGCTGGATGGTTTAGAACTACCAATAAGTATTCGAATTTATATTGATCAGCTGGAAGGGATTCTGAAAGAAGAACCCATGAGAAAATTGGCGGCAGCAGATAAAGGCAAAATATTTCAGCGTGGTCAATATCTTTATTTTGGGTATCATATCCGCGGCAGATACAAATCAAATATCCTTGACCTGATCGATATCTACAGCCGGTTGGATGCCTGGTATTCCATGGCAGTCGCAGTGAAAACTTATGACCTGAGCTTTCCTCATTTTATTGAGCAGCAAAAACCAATGGTAGATACGGAAGGGCTATACCATATTTTATTGCAGAAACCTGTAGCCTATGACCTTCGAATGGATCCCGGTAATAATTTTTTGTTTCTAACAGGAGCCAATATGGCGGGAAAAAGTACCCTGATCAAAGCAGTCGGCTCTGCCGTATTTCTGGCTCATATAGGCATGGGAGTTCCGGCGAATAAAATGAAACTGACGCTTTTTGACGGACTACTAAGCAATATTAACGTTGCCGATAACATTGCAAAAGGTGAAAGTTATTTTTACAATGAAGTGCAACGGGTGAAAAATACCGTACAAAAAATAAATGATGGAAAGAAATGGCTGGTCCTGATCGATGAGCTTTTCAAAGGCACCAATGTGCAGGATGCGATGAAATGTTCTCTGACTGTGATCCGTGGCCTGATCAAGATCCCTAATTCATTATTTATTTTATCTACGCATTTGTATGAGATCGGTGAAGAATTAAGATCTTTTCCCAATATCAGCTTTCGTTATTTTGAGACCATGGTCGATGAGGACCAGTTAAAATTCTCCTACCAGTTAAAAGAAGGCATAAGCAACGACCGGATCGGCTATGTCATCCTGAGAAGGGAAAAAGTGGTGGAGATGCTTGAAAAATTATAACCCTGATAAAAAATATTTTTATGAACCGCTGCCTTATTCCCTTATTCCTCTTACTTGGCCTGCATGGACTAGCTCAAAAGATCGATGTAATAAATTATAACTATGAGATCGAGCTCAACGATCAGAACGATACTTTATACGGAAGGGCCGTCATCAGTCTCAAACTGCTTCAGGCTTCTAACCAGGTGATCCTTGATCTGCAATCGCTGAATGGAAAAGGAAAGGGAATGATCGTAACGGGCGTGACTGCCAGAGATAAGGTTACCTATCATCACAGCAATAATTTTATTTTTATCGATGGCAATTATAAAGCGAATGAAACACTCACCTTTCTGATCCAATACAAAGGCATTCCTGCTGATGGAATGGTGATCTCTAAAAATAAATTCGGTCATCGCAGTTTTTTTGCAGACAACTGGCCAAACAGGGCGCATAATTGGATTCCCTGCAACGATATGCCTGGTGATAAAGCCAGCGTTCGCTTTGCAGTCACCGCTCCTTCTCATTACCAGGTGATCTCAAATGGCCTGCAGGTGGAAGAGACCAGTCTTCCCGGCGATAAAAAATTGACAGTATATGAAGAGACCATGCCCATTCCAACAAAGGTGATGGTGATTGGCGCTGCTGATTTTGCAGTGAACCTGGCCGGCATGTATAATGATTGCATTCCGGTTACAAGTTGGGTGTTTCCGGAAAATAGAAAAGAAGGTTTTTATGATTATGGAGAAGCCCCCGGAATTTTGGCCTGGTTAAGTAATTATATAGGCCCATACCCATATAAAAAGTTGGCGAATATTCAATCCAAGACCATTTTCGGTGGAATGGAAAATGCCAGCGCCATATTTTATTTTGAAAATTCTGTCACAGGCAAAAAAGAACAGGAGACTCTTCTTGCCCATGAAATCACCCATCAATGGTTTGGAAATACCGCCACCGAAAAAACCTTCGCGCATTTATGGCTTAGTGAAGGATTTGCCACCTACATGACCCATTTATATGTGGAATCAAAATATGGAAAAGACAGCTTGAATAAAAGAATGCAGAATGAAAGGACCCAGGTGATCAATTTCGTGAATAACAGTCATCGTCCCGTAGTCGATAACACTACAGACTTCATGTCGCTCCTGAATGAGAACAGTTATCAGAAAGGAGGATGGGTCTTGCATATGTTACGTCGTGAATTGGGCGATACAGTTTTCAAAAAAGCGATCCGTACCTATTATGCCACTTATGCCTGGAAAAATGCCGAAACCAGAGATTTTCAGAAAATAGTTGAAGCCGTTTCAGGAAAAAATCTACAGATATTTTTTGAACAGTGGCTAACCAGAGGGTATAATCCTAAGATCAAATTGACATGGCAGTATCTTGTAAAAGAACAGGTGTTGAGTGTTACAGTAGAGCAGCAATCAACTGAACCATTTAGTTTTCCTTTAGAGATAAATACAGGTAATAAAACGGAAAAGATCCAGGTTTCAAAAGCCATGGAGTCCTTCCGTATTTCCTCTAAAAATAAAATTGAAAAGATCAGTGTTGATCCAACTATTTCCTTGCTCGCGGAAATGGTAGTAGAAGAGAAAAAATAAAAGGGTACGGACCTCAACCACTACTTCTTTCCTTTGCCACCAGCGAGCATGTAGCCAAGCTTAATGCCGATATAATGGCTTTTCGCTTTTTCGTTATCAACAGGTTTTGGAACAAGGTTGCTTAATCCCATGTTATAATTCACACTAACCTGAAATCCACCTTTGAAACAATAGCCAGTTAGAAAATTAGCCCCGAAATCCAATCCTTTTAAATCATCATTCTCGGAACTTCCAAATTTCATCTTGGTTGATTCTTCCGGCGTACCATCGGAATAAATTATTTTACTTTTTCCTGAGATAGCAAAGGCCAGTGATGGACCCACACCAACGAAAAAATTACCAGACTTACCCCTGCTATTAAAAAGAAGATTCAGTGGAATTTCAAGAAGATTCACTTTGGCATCAGACTTAATGGTATTGCCGCTGCCGTCATCTTCTGTGTTCTTTAATCCTTTCTGCACATAGTTCAGTGCAGGTTGAAAGCTGACATGGGCGGAAATAGGGACATCTACCAATATCCCAAGAGTGATCCCTGTCTTGGTATCCCCTTTAATACTGAGGTTATCCTGAGTAATTTTGTAATTCGCCATCGCCATGCCCGCGTTGAAACCAATCCGGGTATCCTGGGAAAAGGAAATACTGGCTGCAAATAGTGTCAGAGAGAAAAAGATCATCTTTTTCATGATTAACAAGTTTAAGTGGTTGAACTGAATACGCTTCAGTCGTTGCGCCGTACTCTTCAGGGATTTTCCGGTTTACTCCCATGAAGCAGCAAGCTATTATTCAATGATACCCGAAGAAAATTGAATCCTGCGTGAGCGTTTCCACTTGTTGCATTTTTTGCAAGTATGACCCCATTCCCGGAACATGGTTGCGGAAATCAATAAATAACTGTTCCGATAAAATGATTGTAAGGATGATCAGGAAAATCATCCGATCAAAAAAGAATTAATAATAATATGAATTTCACCATAGATTCCAATCCACAACAATATTCTCATTCCTCGAGGTGGGTTTTTGCAGCCCGTTGGTAAGTTCCTCCACTCTGGCACTCACTATTCTTCTTAAGTCTGAGATCTTCATACCAGAATATTTATTAAGTGTTTCAAGAATACAATAAGTGAAGACCCCATTTTTTAAATTATTTTGCTCCAGCGCAAGTTGTGTGCCCGTTGCCGCGGAAATGATGGTAGCCCCTGTACTCCTGCCCACATTCACAAAAATAGATTGCATTAATTCAAAACTATTCTTCATGCCAAGATGGGGATCCCCGTTATTATATGCCACTGTAATGCCGCCCCTGGCCAGATGAAGTGAATCTGCCTTGGCTTCCAGATGTACCAGTTCTTCTTTATCTACTTCACCACTATGGCAAGCATCTATGAGCATTAATTTCTTTCGTGCAGGTATGCTGTCAAGGAGATCCTCCAGTTGCTCATAGGGCAGCCCGTTTTCTTCTGGCTTTTCAAACTTAATACGATAAGTAGAAAGAAAATAATCGAAATCCTTGCTTAGTATTCCATGTCCCGAATAAGATACGATCACTTTATCATTGATACCCGAATGTAAAAGCCGCTGTTTGATGGCCTGAAGATTATTTATAGTCAATGCTTCATTGAAAAGAGTATCCACAAAAAGATAATCTCCAAATTTTTCTTTAAGTTTTGAAGTCAGGTCCCTGATATCTTTACAGCTGTATTGAAGATCATAAATATCTCTCTCAAATTTATCCATGCCCAGCCCGACAAAAAATACCTTCTCTTTTATTTTTTCTGCAGAAATATTGTTCACTAGCAGTGGTATGCGGTAGCTCTCTGTTCCATTGCTGTTAAAAATGGAGGTCTCAATACGGTTTTCCCCCTTTGAAAGAAATACTGTGAGAATAGTATCTATCTCGTTGCAATTGGTTCCAAGTAAACTGATTCCCCGCTGTCCGAAAATAGGAACCTCATTTATCCAAACATTGAAGCGATCAAGTTTGTAAATACTGTCCTTCCCGATTATATGAAGATGTAATTCTTTATTTTTTTGTTCGTAGCTAATAGTATCTCTGTTAGCAAACTCCGCTTCAGGCACGCTATATCCATTCCGGAATGTGGTTGTGTCGATGCCCAATTTATGGATTCTCTTCTCCCAGGCCTTTCGATAACTTCGGATAAGAGCGGTATCTGTGTTCCCCAATGCTTCCATTACTTTATCTGGCCGGTTATATTTAACATCCAGCTGCTCGAAACTGATAACCTTAAGGTCCTTTGTTACATAATGCATTAATCGGGACGCAACAGGTGTTGTCTGATAATATCCGCCAGGAAGAAATGTAAAATAATCAGTACTATCTACTGAAAAAAAAGTTGAAAGCAGGGTGCCTGTTTCAGCATTCCAGATTCTAAATGTGAAATCTGATGAAGCAGTAATAAAATTATTTCCGCCATCATTGAAACGAATTGAACGGATCTCTGAGCGTTGCTCATTATTTAAAACCATGCTTTCTTTCTTCGACCGATCATAAAGGATCATTTGATAGTCTTTGGTCACTGCAAGCAGTTTGGTTTTATCCGGACTGATCTGTACCTGCCGCAGATAATCACCGGCCCCTTGTATAGAATCCTTCACCTGGCCTGTGGCGGGGTCGATCAGTTTAATATGCCCTCTGAATGTTGTGGCCAGAATATTTTTATGGTCTGATGTGTATTGAGCACTGTAAAAAAGATCATTCTTGAATTTATAGCTGAATACATTGGCTATCTTCCAGGTATCACTATCAAAAAATATCAGTGAATCATTACTTGCTACCATTATAATTTTCCCATCGTATGATATACCTCCGATACGTTCATATTTCCCAAACTGACGAGAATAAGAGATCAGTTTACCTGTGCTCACCTTCCAAACTACCGCAATATTATCGTTGTCATAAAATAACACTCTTTCTCCATTGCCGCTGAAGAAGGCTTTATTAATAAGCACGTCGTTATTCTTTGAGGCAAGGCTTCTGTTTTGTTTTGGATCATTGATATGCAGGAGTTGGATCGAATTGCCATTGACCAAAAGTATAATACTATCATCAGGACTATATTCTGCCTGGAAGCAGATTGAGTTACCCAGCAGGGAATCGGGCCTGCCTTCTTGCGCATTCCATATCAATGGCCTTTTAGTAGATGCTGTAATTATCTTATCTCCCCGATGGTTGAAATCGGCGAAATAATATCCATTGCCTTTTCCGCTAAGATTATTAATAACCCTTCCAGAGTGGATATCTATAAAATAATTATCATCCGGAGCAGAAGCGCCTATCAGTACCGTTCGATTATCGGCGCTTATTTCAAAATGTTTGATATCCGTATAAAGTGAAGAAACCTTTGCTGTATGAAAAATAGTTGTGGATCCGCCTGGGTTTATTTTTCTGGCTTCAATTATTATTTGACCTACTTCAGTAGGAGACTCCATTGCGATAAGTAATCCCTGTTTACCGTTCATGAATTGAAGCGCTTTGAAACGGCTGAATTTTTCTGAAGAAACAGTAGCCACTATTTTGCCAGAAGGAAGATCCAATAAATATACCTGGTTATTGTTGCTTAGCACTGCCATTTGTTGCCTGTCGGGAGAAAAAACATAGTTGGCGGTTTTTCCAAGTCCCGCAAGCACAACATCTATATGATTTAGAGAGTTATCCGCTTTATCAATATTTCTTGTTATAGCGGTGGTAGTGGAACCCCATAAAAGGATTTGTTTGTCCTGGCCATAAAATTGCATATCAGGTCTATCACTGATATTTATTTCTTTAACCGGTGCTCCTGTTTGGATATTACGGATAATGATTTTTGTTTTGTATCTAATAGCCAATAGCTCTCCGTTTAATGAAACAATAAACGATAAGCCTATGCCTGTAGAGAAATTTCTCAGCTCTTTTGCATTCTCCGTTGAAATTATTCTAATAATTTCTCCATCTGCAATTAGTAATTCTTTACCAGAAGGAAGAAATACAGCGAAATAGATCTGTTCAGATCCTGCTATAGAATCTATAAGTGGTGTCCCTGATCGGCTATCCCAAAGTCTGCCAATATTATTTTCATCTATAGTAACTACCCTGCTACCATCAGGAGAAAGCAAGGCTGTTTTTATTGCTGCTCTGGCGCCTTCAAAACTATTCA
Organism: Chitinophagaceae bacterium; assembly: GCA_043742885.1. Taxonomy (GTDB): domain Bacteria; phylum Bacteroidota; class Bacteroidia; order Chitinophagales; family Chitinophagaceae; genus JJ008. The sequence continues at coordinate 10,272 of JAYTXP010000078.1, forward strand.
GCAACGCTCCTGTTTTTGTATCCCAAAGCCTTGCAGATTTATCATTGGAAGCAGTAAGCAGCATTTTTCCATCACGACTAAACTGACAGCTGCTAATATCTGATGTATGTCCGATTGGAAGTACAAGTTTGGGTTCTTGTGCGGAGGCAAGAACTGATAATAAAAGAAATGAAATTCCAGTCAGGGACCTAATCATCCATTAATTTAATCAATTTCTTTTCACCACAAATTTTCAAGCTGAAATTTTCAATGGCACAACCAACAAGGATAAACCTTTTGAGATAGTCGACTATACTCAGGACTGGCAATTGCTTTTCTATATCTTCATTTTATGTTAGTAAAGACCTATGGAAGCGCTGTATACGGCGTGGAGGCGATAAAAATAACGATTGAAGTGAACTGGCTCTCTGATTCAGGAAAGGACGCCTCTATTGTTGGCCTGCCAGATAGCGCCGTGAAAGAAAGTTTGCAAAGAATCGAAAGCACTTTTAAAACACTTGACTATGACTTGCCACGAACCAAAGTAGTGGTGAATATGGCACCCGCAGATCTGAAAAAAAGCGGCACCGCATTCGACCTACCAATTGCGCTAGGAATATTGGGCGCCTCAAGACAACTTCCAAATGCAGAATTACTATCCAGATACGTGATCATGGGTGAATTGGCCCTGGATGGAAATATTCGTCCTATAAAAGGAGCCTTACCCATTGCCATACAAGCACGCAAAGAAGGATTCAAAGGATTGATCGTTCCACGTGTAAATGCAAAAGAAGCAGCCATTGTAAATAGTTTACAGGTCTATGGTATCGATCATATCAGCGAAGTGATCAGTTTTTTTGAAAATGAAGAAAAAGGATTGGAACCCGTTATTATAAACACCCGGGAAGAATTCTTTTTATCTCAATGTGAATTTGAACTGGACTTCGCAGATGTAAAAGGACAGGAAAATATTAAAAGGGCCTTGGAGATAGCAGCAGCCGGTGGGCATAATGCTATTTTAATTGGTCCGCCGGGAGCAGGAAAGACCATGCTGGCCAAAAGACTGCCTACTATCCTGCCTCCATTATCTCTTCAGGAAGCATTGGAGACTACTAAGATCCATTCTGTAGCTGGCAAACTGGCGGAGAACGCCACTCTTGTAACCAGAAGACCTTTTCGGTCTCCTCATCATACTATTTCTGATGTAGCCCTGGTAGGTGGCGGAGGCATTCCCCAACCCGGTGAGATCTCACTGGCACACAATGGCGTTCTCTTCCTGGATGAATTACCTGAATTTAAACGAACGGTACTTGAAGTTATGCGACAACCCATGGAAGAAAGAAAAGTAACCATCTCAATAGCAAAAATGGCTGTAGATTTTCCTGCTTCCTTTATGCTGATCGCTTCAATGAACCCATGCCCTTGCGTTACCTTTTCCCCTTTAAGGGGATAGTACCCTATAACTACTTTAAAAAGAGCATGATAGCTATCCCTGTTACTTTGGGAGATAAGCTAAGAAACAGGAGGATCGAATTAGGCCTTACACAAAGTCAGGTCGCGAAAATTCTTGAGACAGACTCACAGTATGTGTATTCCTGGGAGAATAATCATAACAAACCTATAATTTCGAAGTATCCCAAGATCATACAATTCTTGGGGTATTTTCCATTTGAGATTGATACGTCAACCCTGGGTGGGAAAATAAAGAAATACCGGTATCTGCATGGGTTGAGTCAAGAAAAAATGGCCCAGTATTTAAATATAGATGAAG
>JAYTXP010000079.1:0-7251 GCA_043742885.1 Chitinophagaceae bacterium
GAGGTTTTTAATTTTGGTAAATTCAAAGGAAGACCGGTCTCTGATGTTTTAAAAACCGAACCGCAGTATTACGATTGGATGATGAAGGGCGATTTCCCCCAGCATACCAAACAAAAACTTACCGAGATATATACCCGAACTATGCTAAAGAAAAGCTGACCCTTCTGTTAACTATTCGTCAACCTGGCCGTGTCTGCCGCGGTTTTTCGTACTTTCGGTTCTGCCTGAGTTTTGGAAAAATTAGTTATCATACCAACCTATAATGAAAAGGAGAATATTAGCTCTATTCTTCATGCCATCTTCAACCTTGGCCAGGATTATTATATTCTTGTAATTGATGATGGATCTCCTGATGGCACGGCTATTATTGTAAAGGATCTGATGGTGAAATTTCCTGGAATTCTTTTTCTGGAAGAAAGAAAAGGAAAACTGGGATTAGGAACTGCCTATATCCATGGATTTCGCTGGGCCCTTGAAAAAAATGTTCAATTTATTTTCGAAATAGATGCCGATTTTTCTCATAATCCGGCTGACCTGGAAAGATTATATGCGGCTTGTAAATATGATGGAGCCGATCTGGCGGTAGGATCCAGATATATAAAAGGAGGGGGCGTTGTGAACTGGCCCCATAACCGTATCGCATTATCAAAAGGCGCTTCACTTTATACCAGAATTATAACCTGGATGCCGGTTAAGGACCCCACAGCTGGGTTTATGTGTTACCGCAGGGAAGTACTTGAGACCATTAACCTGGATAAGATTCCATTTGTGGGTTATGCGTTTCAGATCGCTATGAAATTTACAGCCTGGAAATTGGGTTTTAAATTGAAAGAGGTAGCTATTATATTCCAGGACAGAACCCTGGGTGTTTCTAAAATGAATAAAGGAATCGTAAAAGAAGGCATTCTTGGTGTTTTGAAATTAAAATGGATGTCGATGTTTACCAGTTACCGTAAAAAAATCTCCAATAAGGATATAACGACCGTTTCTCAGGATAAAGAAGAAGCATTGGCGCAAAGCAAGTAGCGCATGAGAAAAGCATTCATTCAGCTTCATATAGCCGTATTCCTGGCCGGCTTCACCGGTATACTTGGAAAACTCATCACGCTCAACGAAGGTGCATTGGTCTGGTACCGGTTATTTCTCACTTCAGTCAGCATGTGGATCCTTTTCTATTTCACTAAAAAATTAAAAAAAGTTGGCTGGAAGGACCGGCTACAGCTTACCGGAATAGGAGCCTTATCCGCTTTTCACTGGGTTACATTTTATGGCGCCATTAATTACGCCAATGTATCGGTGGCACTGGTTTGTTTTTCTGCCGTAGGTTTTTTTACTGCTATAGTGGAACCTGTAGTTACCAGAAGCCGAATTAAACCGGTTCAATTGTTTTTGGGTTTACTTGTCATGGCAGGCATTTACCTGATTTTTCATTTTGATCCTGCTTTCAAAAAAGGTATAATACTAGGAATTATTTCTGCCTTCCTTATTTCTGTTGCTATTACCCTGTTGAAAAATTATGTGGTAAAATATAATCCGGAGACTGCGCTTACCTGGCAGCTATCGGGTGGATTGATCGTGCTAAGCTGCTGCCTGCCTTTTTATTTTAAATTATTCCCTCATGGCGATATCATTCCAGATCTTAGAGATTGGATGTGGTTATTAGTTTTGTCCTGGCTCTGTTCAGTAATAGCTTTTCAATTCTCAACCTACGCCCTTCAAAGACTTTCCGCTTTTACAGTGAATCTCAGTTTTAACCTTGAACCTGTTTATGGAATTTTGCTTGCCTTCCTGGTTTTTCATGAGAATGAATTATTGAGCCGCTGGTTTTATATTGGGTTTGCTCTTATTATGTCGGCACTTATTCTGCATGGCTGGATCGTTTGGCGACAGCAGAATAATGCTAAAAGAAAAATAAAATCATGAGCCATTCCGAATACCATCAGCGTATTGTGCAATATTATAAGGAGACCCTCCATGCGTATAAGGATTCCTGGGCACTTGAAAAATGCCTTGCCATACATTATGGATACTGGGATAAAAAGGTGAAAGATTTTCCAACTTCTTTATTGCGGATGAATGAAGTGATGATGGAAGCGGCGAATATAAAAGTCACAGATAAAGTTCTGGATGCAGGCTGCGGAATAGGAGGGAGTAGTTTATTCATGGCTGCTGTGCTTGGTTGTCGCGTCACGGGTATCAGTTTAAGTCCAGAGCAGGTTGAACAAGCTAGAAATTATGCGATAATAAAGGAGCTAAATAATTTGGTAGATTTTAATGTGATGGATTATTGTCATACTGATTTTCCTGATCAGAATTTTGATGTGATCTGGGGTTGCGAAAGTGTTTGTTACGCTCCTGATAAAGCGGCCTTTATAAAGGAAGCGTACCGACTATTAAGACCTGGTGGCCGGCTGGTAATTGCAGATGGGTTTGTAAATGAAATAAAGAACAATGATCATCCGGTTATAAGAAAATGGCTGGATGGATGGCAGGTAAATTATCTGGAAACGCCTGATGGCTTTAAAGAAATCATGCATGGCAAAGGTTTTGAAAAAATTGAATACCGCGATATTTCAAACCAAACAAATCATTCAGCTAAAAGGCTATACAAATTTTATTTTCTTGCCACTCTTTATCTGCTCTGGAAAAAGATCAATTTTTCACAGCCCGCTACAGACATACAACGTAAAAATATTGATGCCTGCAAGTACCAGTATATTGGAAGGAAAAAATCTCTATGGTCCTATGGTCTTATCACCGCGACTAAACCTCTGCCTTCGAGAGCCACAGGCACCCACTCTAAACTCTAAACTTTCCTAACTTAGCTACTTATGAAAAAGGTCCTTCTATTTACCCTTGCCAGCATCTCTGTATTAATTGCTTTTTGTCAAAAAAAACCACTCGATCATACAGTCTATGATGCCTGGCAGCATGTGGGCGAAAAACTGATCAGTAATGATGGCAATTGGGTAGTGTATACTATCGATCCCCAGCAGGGCGATAATGAATTGCAGATAAGATCCTCGGGTGGAGGATCCGCAATTACTATTCCAAGGGGGTATAATGCTCTTATTACTGAGGATAGTCGCTTCGTAGTTTTTAAAATAAAAGCCCCCTTTAAAGACACAAGGGAAGCCAGGATCAAAAAGAAAAAAACCGAGGACATGCCAAAGGATTCATTTGGTATACTGGAACTGGGGAAAGAAAATATCTGGAAAACAGAAAAAGTAAAATCGTATAAACTTCCGGCTAAGGGAAGTAATTGGGTGGCCTATCAATTGGACAAACCAGTAGAGCAGCCTGGTAAAAAAATACCAGATAAAAAGCCCGAGTTAATAAATACAAAATCGGCAGACAGTCTTAATTATATTATTGACAGTTTGCAGAACTGGATACAAAACCTGCCTAAAAAGTATAAACAAAAAGACGATGATAATTTGGAGGATGCGGATGGCGATGAAGCTGGAGGAGGAAATGGGGAAGTGGCCAATGACCTTGTATTGAAAAATTTGTATACAGGTGAAGAACTTGTTTTTTATAAAGTGCTGGAATATTATTTTAATAAACAGGGCGATAAGTTATTGGTGGAGCAGGCTCGCAATCCGGTTGATTCTTTTAGCATGCGGCAGATATTACTCTTTGATATGATCACCGCTAAATCAAAGGTCCTGAGCAAAGGAGGGAATGAATTTCGAAATTTTGCTATGACGGATGATGGATCCACGATTGCTTACCTGGCAGAAAGAAATGCACAACCTAAGGACCTTCAAAAATTCTTTCGAATCTGGACCTATCGTACAGGTATGGACAGCGCCGTTGTATTACTTGACCGGTATACTACTGGTATGCGATTAGGTATGACCATTAGTGAATTCGGTTCATTAAATTTCAGTAAGACTGGAAGCAGGTTGTTTTTCGGTGTAGCGCCTATTCCTGTTCCCAGGGATACAAGCCTGGTGGATTTTGAACATGCTAAACTTGATATCTGGAATTATAAAGATGATTATCTGCAAACTGTTCAAACTATTCCATCCAGACTAAGGACAGAGCAGCAATTAAATTACCTGGCATTCTTTGATTTCCAATCATTAACCCTTCATCAACTGGGATCAAAGGAAATTCCAACGGTGCTGATGACCAAAGAAGGGGATGGTGATGTTTTTGTTGGTATAACAGATATTGGAAAGAGAATAGAGAGCCAATGGCAGGGGGTCACTAAAAAAGATATTTATTTCATTAACCCGGTAAGTGGAGAAAAGAAATTACTGAAGCAGGATCTTCTTGGAAACGTTTATCCTTCTTATACAGGTAAGTATATAGCCTGGTACGACAGGGTAGCAAAAAATTATTTCTGCTGGAATGGGACTGCGGTGAAAAACATTACAGAAAAAATAAAATATCCATTGTACAATGAAGAGAATGATATTCCGGATGAGCCGGGTAACTATGGCGTAATGGGATGGCATGAGGGAGACTCTTTATTTTATGTTTATGATCGCTATGATATTTGGGCTGTAGATCCCGAAGCGAAGACCGAACCTTATCTTTTTAATATTAGCGGCAGAAATAATCAATTGGTCAACCGTTATGTGCAACTGGATCGAGAGGAAAAATATTTTACTGCCAATCAACGGTTTTACTGGAGAATGGTTTCTCAAAAGACAAAAGCTTCTTATATAGGCTATCAGTATAAAAACACGAGCTGGGGATCAACCGTTTCAGTAACTGCTTCCGGTAATTATCAATGCAGTAATCCTGTAAAGGCAAAGAATGCGGACCTTTTAATTTATACCAGGGAAACATTTGAGCAGAACCCTGATTTGTATTTGTCCATGCCGGGAAATAGTGGAATCAATCCAGCTGCAAAACCAGTTTACCAGGAACAAAAACTTACGGCCATAAATCCTCAGCAATCAAATTATACCTGGGGCACTGCCGAGCTTTTTAACTGGAAGGCATACAATGGAAAAGATGCAACAGGTATAGTTTACAAACCGGAGAATTTCGATCCAAAAAAGAAATATCCGATGATCATATATTTTTATGAAAAGCTTAGCCAGGATCTCTTTGATTATAAGGAACCTGCACCAATTCGCAGCGCGATAAATATTCCATTTTTTGTTAGCAGGGGTTATATCATTTTTACACCAGATATTGAATACAAGACCGGACATCCTGGTCAGGGGGCCTATGATTATATAGTAAGTGGTGCAAGAGCCATTGTGAGAAAAGGCTGGGCCGATAGTACGCGTCTTGCTATTCAGGGGCATAGCTGGGGAGGTTACCAGGCGGCACAACTGGCTACCATGACAAAATTATTCAAAGCCGTATGGGCAGGTGCTCCCGTGGCCAATATGACCTCGGCCTATGGAGGCATTCGCTGGGAAACCGGTGTGAATCGCCAGTTTCAATATGAAAAAACACAGAGCCGGATAGGTGGTACTCTTTGGGAGAAACTGCCGTTATACATGGAGAACTCTCCACTGTTTCATCTGGATAAAGTTTCAGCACCTATGGTGATCATGGCAAATGATAATGATGGCGCTGTACCCTGGTATCAGGGAATAGAACTATTTACGGCTATGCGCAGGTTAAATAAACTGATATGGATGTTCAATTATAATGGACAGGGACATGGACTTAGTCAGCGGCAGGATATGCTCGATTACCAGATCCGTATGCAACAATTTTTCGATTGGATACTTAAAGGAGATAAACCGGCTCGTTGGATCACTGACGGAGTACCCGCGGTGATGAAGGGGAAGGATTGGGGGATAGATTGAGTCAGGAGTCGGTAGTCAGGAGTCCGTCAGGGTGGGTGATGAATTTTACGAGTGTGCGTTTTGCGATGGGCAATAAAGTTTCTTCGATGGGAAAACTTAGTTCAGTTTCAATTGAATAAACCGCAGGATTTGGAATATCCGGGATCTTACGGATAAGTTCTCCCTTGATGGACTCATAGGTATGCGAAATGCTTCGAGTCCAGTGATCTACAAAGGCGGTCTTCATGCTTCTGTATTTCTCATCATGTTTTTCGAAAAAAGATAACCGGTATTGATAAACCCGCGTGCGGCCTTTATCTCCGGAGCTGAGAAAAAAATATCCTTCATTAGGATCAAGAGGAATTAACCCTACCGGATTGATATTGATCTTCCCTTCTACAAATTCATAGATCGAGGTGCCGTTTCCGATTGTGCTTTTAATGGTATGGGCTGAATATTGAATAATGGTTTCCAGTTCCTGCATTAATTCATCATCTTCTATCATCTGTTCATACAATCCCTGCAACTTCTCCATTTGAATACCGGTAAATTTTTTTGGAAAATGCTCCTGCAGGAATTTCTTGTTTTCGCGAAAGGCGATGATATTATGGTAATGAAATATCAGCTCTGCCAGCTGAGGATAAAGCAGGTTCTGGGTAAAATATTTATTTACTTCCTGCAAATAGGCCAGCAGTGTATACTTCTTCAGTTCGAAGTCAATACGACCCTCGGCAAACCAGGTTTCGGATAGTTGTTTCATTTCTAAAAGGATTTCGTTACCTAATTTACTAAAAAGTCGGAATAAACCATAACGTAGTTTAACTTTAGAATGTTAAATCAAAACCATGCGGTATACTGTCTTATTCATTTTAGCCATCCTTTTTTGTTCCTGTAAATCTTATATCTATGTGGTTCGTCATGCAGAAAAAGCCACTCCAATGGGGAATAATACAGATGTTTCTTTAACGCCTGCAGGCGAAGAAAGAGCAGTTGCTTTACTTGATAGTCTGAAAAACATGAAGATCAAAGGGGTTTATTCTACCAATACTATTCGTACCCGTTCAACTGCAAAACCAACGGCTGATTATTTTCATTTGAATATCCAGACCTATCCGAATATGCCTGATAGTAATTTTATTTCAACTCTTCGCCATATACATAAGAACGCATTAGTGGTAGGACATAGCAATACGGTAGATGATATAGTAAATCGGATATGCGGAGCGAAGTTGATCGCCGCAGATCTGAAGGATAGTGAGTACGATAATTTATTCGTGATTGTAAAGAAAGGTAGAAAGGTCGTTTTGTTGAAGCGGAAATATGGGGAAGTGAATAAGTGAATAGGTACCTGTTTGTACTCAGTATTCTCTTGTTGCACTAAAATTCTCCAGCTCTTTAGCTACTGCAGTCAGGAAGGTAGCGCCAAGACTTCCATCCACAATGCGATGATCATAACTCATGGACAGATACATCATATGCCTGATAGCGA
>JAYTXP010000080.1:0-13642 GCA_043742885.1 Chitinophagaceae bacterium
GCTAAAGAAAATCAATAACTCACTGCTTTTCGATTGAGGTTCTTGCATAAAGATCCATAAAGATAATTCTTCACTCTTTCAAAAGCTCTTCGTCATTGCCCGCTCTTAGAACCTTACCGTGTTACTCCATTTTTAATATCTCTGTTTTTTCCAGTTATTAAAATGTGCGAGTCATGTAACTCTTTTCGATAAAAATCTAACACATATTCGCTTCATTCAGTTATATTTATGTATATAAAATTATTATAGCTTTTAATTGACCAGATGAATAAAATAATTTCTATTTTTTACCGGATGTAGTATGGAGCACTTGATAAAGCTAACTATACACTTAGAACAAAATTACTTCTAAGTCAATAGCTTTTAGTAAATTGGGAGTCAGAAATTAAGGGAGTATTAGCCCACTTGCAAATTCTTCTCTCTTTTCTCAAGCCCAATCCACCACCAACTTTGTAAATATGATGACACGACTGCGTGTTATAAACATTATTGTCAATATATGAGAAGAGTATCAGGATCACGCGCACTTATAAGACCCCTGCTTATTTTGTTTGCGACTTCTGTATTGCAACTACAGATAAAAGCAAATGAAACAATAGGATATGTTGGCAGTAACATTTCAAATATGGTTCAGCAAAAAATAACGGGCAAGGTTATCTCAATTGCAGGGGAACCGCTTGCTGGCGTTTCCATAATTGTAAAGTCAACGAAAACAGGAACACAAACCGATTCTAATGGAAATTTCAGCATCACCGCCCCGGATAATGCCACCCTGATTTTTTCTGCTGTTGGCTACGAAACCATGGAAGTAAGTATAGCTGGAAATACCACACTGGCTATAAGTCTTAAACCAGATACACGGTCCCTGGAACAGGTGATCGTTGTGGGTTATGGTACCGCACGCAAAAGAGATCTTACCGGCGCATCTGTTACTATAAGAGGTGCGGAAATTGCCAACCTGCCTGCATTATCAGCTACACAGGCTATTCAGGGTAAGGCGGCCGGCGTACAAATAATAAACAGTGGCGCACCTGGAAGCGCACCGAATGTAAGGATCAGGGGAACGGGCTCGATTCTAGGTGGCGTTGAACCTTTGTATGTGGTGGACGGAATTATTACAGATGATATCCGTAATATTAACTCTGCCGATATTCTTACTATCGATATTTTGAAAGATGCATCATCAACAGCGATATATGGTGCAAGGGCAGCGAACGGAGTTGTATTGATAACTACAAAGGCCGGGAATAAAACTAAATTCACTATCAACTACACCGCATTTGCCGGTGTAAGAATGCTGACTCATAAAGTAAAAATGGCCGGCCCTAATTTATTTACGATCTATTCCAATGAAGCCGCTGCAGCTCCAGCTATACTGAATACCGATATTACCGGATCCTCTGATTGGTACAATACTATCACCCGGCCTGCGATCTTTCAAAACCATAATTTGTCGCTAAGCGGGGGTAAAAATAAATACCGCTATTTTGTTTCGGGAGGTTATCTCAATGAGAATGGGATATTGCTGGATAATAATTACCAGCGATTCACGGTACGGTTAAATCATGATTTTACTTTCAGCAGAAAATTCAAGATCGGGAATAATCTCGCCTTCTCTCATTATAAATCAGAGAACAAGCCCTATGGTCTTTTTTCACAGTCCTATATCGCTGCGCCGATCTTCAATGCCAAAAACCCGGATGGTTCCTATGGCAATACTGACAAGAGTGATGTGGGTAACCCATTGGCAACTTTAAAAACCACCAATAACCGCAGCTACGGTAACCGAATCACAGGAACACTCTGGGGAGAATATCAAATAATTAAAGGGCTTTCCTTCAGGTCTTCTTTTGGCATTGACGCAGAACAGAACAATGGGTGGAATTATTCGCCTGTGTATTATACATACCTGGCAAACGGATCATTGGGTGGACAGAAGAATGAAAAAAGTGATCTGAATTTTTCAAGAGATAGTATTTACCACTGGACCTGGGATAACTTTTTTACCTATGATAAAAAGATTGGTAAAGATCATAGTTTAAAACTTACACTGGGACATACGGCAGAAAGAAGAAATGGCTGGAGCAATAATGCATCCATCGCAGATGGCACCATACCCAATGACAATAGTCAGTGGGTACTGAATTTTAAAGACACAGCCAGGGGGCAGCAGAATACAAGAGGTCCTATCGGTAATTATTATAAAAGAGAATCCTTCTTCATAAGGGCTAACTATGCTTTTAAGGATAAGTATCTGGTCAATCTGACTTACAGAAGAGATGGAAGCAGCAATTTTCCCCCATCAAAACATTGGAGCAATTTTCCTTCTGTAGGATTAGGATGGATATTGACCAAAGAAGGGTTTATGGCCACCCAAAAGATTTTTGATTTTATCAAAGTAAGAGCGAGCTACGGACTTGTGGGTAATGATGTGATCCCCGCTAACCAATTTTCAATCAGTCCTTCAGAATTTTATTACGCGTATTTCGGAAGCAACCGTATAAATGGTACTACTGTTACAGGCATAAAGGATCCCAATCTTCAATGGGAAGTTGTGAAGGAATTTGATTTTGGTATTGAATTCACTGCATTGGATAGAAAACTGACCGGAGAAATAGATTATTATCATAAGAAAGCTACCAAGGCATTATACCCGATCCCCTTGCCCAATCTGGGGTTTGGAAGTGTATTCAACACCAATGCTGCTGATGTATTGAACAGCGGAATAGAATTATCACTTGGATGGAATAAATCTATTAATAAAACCACCCGATATTCCATAAAGGGAAATGTAACATTCAATAAAAACACGGTAGAAAGTATCGGCATCGGCCAGTCTATCTATGATGGAAATCTTGGCAATGGAAAAACAGCAACGATTACTGCAGTAGGACAGCCCATCGGTTCTTTTTGGGTATTTAAAACAGATGGTATTTATCAAACGAATGCCGATGTAAACGCCTCGCCTCATTTGGTTAATGCGCAGGCCGGAGATTTTAAGATCGTAGATCTGAATAACGATGGTGTGATCAATGAAAAAGATAAATATTATGCCGGATCCTATCAACCTAAATGTTATTACGGTATCAGTGGCAGCTTAAACTGGAAACAATTTGATTTTGGTTTGGATATTTTCGGGAATGCAGGCAATAAAGTTTACAATGCTAAAAAGGGGGTACGGTATGGTGGCAACTATAATGTAGAATATGACGTTGCATTTAAGCGCTGGACCCCTGGTTCGAATATCAATAATTACCCCAGGGCATTTAATGGTACGGCAACCGTGTCCGACTATTTCGTTGAATCAGGATCATATATCCGGGTAAATAATATTTCGGCCGGGTACACGCTTAAATTAAAAGAGCACTCATCTTTCCAAAGTGTAAGGATATTCGTTAATACCCAGAACCCGTTTATCTACACAAAATATACGGGCTTTACACCGGAGATACCGGGTCCGCCTCTGGCATCGGGTATAGAATTGAATGCTTACCCGATCTCGGCAAGTTATATGGTGGGAGTAAATGTTCAACTCAAATAAATGAAAACTATGATGCATAAAAAATATAATCTCATCATCGTTCTTTTGATTGGAATGCTCATGTCTGTTTCCTGTAAAAAATCTTTTTTGCAGGAAGCTCCGCGCACAGTTACTATAAATGACCTGATTAATAATCCCCGGGATGGAGCACAGCGGCTCATTGGATCCGTTTATTCAAAATTATATGACTGGGAAGTTCATAGCTTTTCATGGATCGGCATTACAAGTATTACTTCAGATGATGCAGATAAAGGCAGTGATCTGGGTGATTCAGGCACCGATAAGGATCTGATGGATGGCTGGACCTTTGATCCCACGAATCTATCATTCGATGAAGTTTGGAGCGGAAATTTCGAAGGTATTGGCAGAGCCACCTATGTATTGAAATTTATCCCGGCCATGAATATTGCCGCACAGGATAAGGATAGGTATATTGGTGAAGCTAAATTATTGAGAGCCTATTTTTATTGGAACCTGGTAAGAACATTTGGCGGAGTTCCTAAAATCGATCATGTGCTGGAATCACAAGCCGATATTCAATCATCCAGTATTCGCGCCAGCGCCACAGAAATCTATGCATTTATTGAAGAGGACCTCAATGATGCAATAGCAAAACTTCCGGTTACCATTAGTGCTTCTGAAAATGGAAGAGTTAGTAAGGGTGCAGCCCGGGCTTTGCTGGCTAAAGTTTCTTTATACCAGCAAAAATGGGGGCAGGCTAAGGCAATGTGTGATGCGATCATAACAGGAGGTCAGTACGCTTTATTGCCAAACGTTGCAATAATATGGAGGGAAGTTGGAGAGTTTTCATCAGAGTCAATATGGGAAGTAAATGCAATTGGAACGACTCCCAATAAAGGAGTTTCAGGGTATTTTTTAGTACAAGCTCCGCGAGGACCGGGCGGATTGGGATGGGGATTTAACACCCCGACTACTGATCTGTATAATGCATTTGAACCCGGCGACCAACGAAGGGCCGCAACGATAATGCAAAGAGGCCAAACATTGTGGGATGGCTATATTGTTAATAGCGGTGCCCCCAACCAATACTATAATTACAAATCATATGTAAGCAAGACAATGGAGACGTTTAACGGGGATGATTATAATACTAATAAAAACCTCCGGTTGTTCAGGTACGGAGAGATCCTTCTGATCAAAGCGGAAGCAGAAAACGAGTTGAATGATACTACGGCTTCAAAAAACGCGTTAAACCAGTTGAGAGTTCGTGCCGGGTTGGGCCCAATAAATGCCATCAATAAAACAACTCTCCGTAATAATATTTATAGGGAAAGGCGGGTGGAAATGGCCTTTGAACATGACCGTATGTTTGATCTCCGGCGTACTGGCAGAGCATCCGCAGTATTACAAGCATTGGGCAAACCCTATATCTCACCAAAACATGATCTGTTTCCTATACCTCAGCACCAGATAGACCTGAGTGCAGGAAGGATCACTCAAAACCCGGGATATTAATAGTATATAACACTTAAAAATTTCTTTAATAACAAAAACAAATAAACAAAAAATGAAAAAGTCAAGAAAAATCATTGTAGCAGTTGCTGCTTTATCTTTAATTGGATTGGGATTTTCCAGTTGTAAAAAAAATAAAGATGTTGTCCTCCCTCAAATTGGAGGTTATAATAATTCCGATGAAGTGGGTGCCGCCAACCTGAAAGCTTACTGGCCCTTAGATGGTAACGGAAACGAAAGCAAATCAAACACGGCTCCAACAACAAGTTCTAACGTGACCTACACCACCGGAGTAAAAGGCCAGGCTGGCAGTTTCGCCAACGGTTATCTTTATTATGCAAGTGCAGTAGGTGGTGCGTTAGTTTCTAACCAGCCCTTCACTGTAAGTGCATGGATACAGGGAACAAATAATTTTCTTGCAGGCGGTAACCCCCCGGCAAATAATCACCCTTACCAATATTTCCAAATGGCAAGGCCAACCCAATTATTTGGAGATATCAGTCTGACTTATGAAGCAGGGGCATATGGTCCCGGATCAGATACCATGTTCTTAAAATCTCTTTATAGTAATGCCGGTGGTTTACAGGATGCTGTAAATAATTATGGAATAGCCGGTGTAGAATACAAAGTTGTAAAAAAAGCCGGTACAGGCAAATGGGTACATGTAGTTACTACTTATAATCCTGCAGGTGGTACTGGTGCGCAGAGCATTTTCAGGATCTATGCTGATAGTGCACTTGTTAGTAATACCAATTTTGAAAACAGGGGTTCCAATTCCTTTGTTTATTCTCCGCATGAAATAATCATTGGAGGCTGGTACAACAATATACCTGGCAAAACAGTAAGTGCTGACACATGGACAACTGCGTTTACAGGAAAGATCGATGAGATCAGAGTGTATAATAAAGTATTGACCACGGATGAGATCGCTGCCTTATATCATTTAGGTCAGGCAGGAAGATAATTTTGTTTGTTTTTAAAAGGCTGCCGGTGTTTTTTTGACGGCAGCCTTTTTCTATATAGATTGTACCTGATATTATATGAAGAAAACTATTATTTTTATTCTGCCACTGCTTGTACTTTTTTCATGTAAGAAAAGCGAAGCTCCTGTACCAGCGGCTGTGCTATTCAATATAAATGTATACTCGATCAATGGCAACAGCGCAGCTATCCAGTATAATACAGACTATACTCCAGTGATTAAAATATTGTTTTCTGCCCCAGTAAACAGAAGCCTTGTATCAAATAATATATTATTAAGACTAAACGGTAATACCACCATACCGGTGAATATTACTTATCAAAATAATGACAGCATGGTGGTTCTTCAACCGATTGCTGCGTTAACTCCAATTTCAAAATATACTATTTCTGTTTTCACAGAACTTCAATCAGTAAAGAGCACCCCTCTGCAAAACACTTTTTCCGTTTCCTTTATAACACAGATCGATTCAACTGATAAATTTCCATTTCTAACTGACAACCAGTTAATGGATACGGTACAGCGTCGAACCTTTCGGTATTTCTGGGAATTTGGTCATCCTGTTAGTGGAATGGCAAGAGAAAGGAATACCAGCGGAGATCTTGTAACAACAGGTGGAACTGGTTTTGGTATCATGGCTATAATCGCTGCGGTGAACAGGAATTTCATTACAAGAACCGAAGCAAGGGACCGAATATTATTAATAACTAATTTTCTTACGAATAATTGTACCCGTTATCATGGCGCCTTCGCACACTGGATAAACGGAAGCAACGGTGCAACGATCCCGTTTAGTACAAATGATAATGGGGCCGACCTGGTTGAAACGTCTTTCCTTATGGAGGGATTGATCACAGCCCGCCAGTACTTTAACAGCGCTGACCCCAATGAAACGAATCTGCGAAATAAGATCAACGTTTTATGGAATGGTGTAGAATGGAGCTGGTTCCGTCAAAACAGCCAGAATGTTTTATACTGGCACTGGAGTCCTGATAAAGCATGGTTCATCAATGCACAAGTCAGGGGATGGAATGAAGCAATGATAACCTATGTACTTGCATCCTCTTCTCTCACTGATTCTATTCCAAAGCCTGTTTATGATATTGGTTGGGCAGTAACCGGAAGTATGCGAAACAACAATACCTACTACGGTTATCAATTGCCACTTGGCCCCGACAAGGGAGGACCCTTGTTCTTTGAACATTATTCTTTCCTTGGCATCAATCCAACTGGTTTGGCAGATGCCTATGCCAATTACCAGGTACAAACCGTTAACCACACAAAGATCAATTATGAATATTGCAAGGCAAATCCACGCGGATGGAATGGCTACAGCAGTTTATGCTGGGGTCTTACAGCCAGCGATATTCCCACAGGTTATAATGCCAACCAGCCGAATAACGATCCGGGTGTTATTTCACCCACGGCAGCATTATCTTCAATGCCCTATACGCCAACAGAATCTATGAATGCACTTAAATTCTTTTATTATAAATTGGGTGATAAGATATGGGGCCAATATGGATTCACAGATGCTTTTAAATTAAGTGATCCCTGGTTCGCCAGTTCTTACCTGGCTATCGACCAGGGGCCCATTATGGTCATGATCGAAAATTATCGCAGCGGCTTGCTCTGGAATTTATTTACAAGCGCACCAGAAATAAAAAATGGTTTAAGAAGATTAGGCTTTACAGCGCCCTACCTGTGAGAATGAATTAACTCATTAAGAGAATCTCTTTATGGTACCAGGATCAAAACAAATTGTTTCGGTTTTATTATTTCTCTTTCCACTTCTAACCTGTAATACCAAGCCTTTAAGTAAAACGGCGACACCGGCCAGTATTTACAAGGCATATCGTCAGCAAAATATAAATGATTCTGCCCTGGTGGACCTGGTGCAGCGCCAGACATTAAAATACTTCTGGGACTTTGCAGATCCTATAAGCGGGCTGGCAAGAGAAAGAAGCAATATCGCCTATCGATATGGATTGAAAACGGTAACGATAGGAGGAACGGGTTTTGGGGTGATGGCGATCATTGTTGGTACAGAACGTAAATGGATCAACAGGGATAGTGCTGCCGGTCACTTGTTGAAAATGCTGAGGTTCTTAAAGACAGCCGATAATTATCACGGCATTTTTCCGCATTGGATGCATGGCGAAACAGGTAAAACAATTCCATTCAGTACAAAGGATGATGGAGCAGATATTGTAGAAACATCTTACCTTTTTGAAGGATTGTTATGTGCCAGGGAATATTTCAACCGCCATAATGAAAAGGAAACCAAGCTTCGAAGGATCATTAACGAACTATGGAACCGAGCTGACTGGAAATGGCATACGCAGGGAAGAAGTGAATTATTCTGGCACTGGAGTCCCAACTATGGCTGGACCATGAATTTATCCATACATGGATGGAACGAGTGTTTAATTTCATTTCTGCTATCGGCTTCCTCCCCCACCCACGCGATCGATTCCTCTGTTTATCATAAGGGATGGGCAAGCGGGGAGCATTTTATGAATGGAAAAGAATATTATGGAATCAAACTCCCTCTGGGATTTGATTATGGCGGGCCTCTGTTTTTTTCACAGTATTCGTTTTTGGGAATTGACCCTCGTGGATTAAAAGACCGCTATGCGGATTATTGGATCCAGAATCTCAATCATACACTCATCAATCGCCAGTATTGCATCCTCAATCCAAAAAATTACAAAGGATATGGAGAGAATTGCTGGGGACTTACTTCCAGCGACAGTTATTCAGGATATGATGCTCATTCGCCGGGCAATGATCTGGGTGTTATTTCGCCAACGGCAGCTCTGTCGGCCTTTCCTTACACTCCAGCCTATTCGATGAAGGCATTAAGATACTTCTATGATGTAATGGGTGATCGACTATGGGGACAGTATGGTTTCGTAGATGCATTCGATGAAACAAAGAACTGGAAGGCTCAGTCTTACCTCGCCATTGATGAAGGACCAATTGTAGTAATGATAGAAAATTATCGCTCTGGTTTATTGTGGAAGCTATTCATGAATTGCCCCGAAATAAAAAATGGTTTACGGAAGCTGGGATTTGAAAGTCCCTATTTAAAAAACTGAAGGGAGTGAAATAAATTATTATTTCCCTTTTAAATTCTATTCTCCTTTCTCTTTTGGGATAACGCCTACTTTCTTTTTAAATATTTCCCACTCCTTCAACATTTCTTTAAATTTTTGGGGATTTGACTTTGAAAGATCGTTGGTTTCTCCGAGGTCCTGAGCAAGATTATACAAAGCAAATGCAGTTTCATCAAAGGGCTTGCTGATATTTGTGATCTTCCAGTTTCCTTTTATCAAAAGGCATTGACCATCATGTTCCAGTCCATAAACATAGTTGTTATGATGGATGACATTAGTTTTCCCACTGATAAAAGAAAGAAAAGATTCACCCAGCATGGGTTCTATTTTTTTATCGTTATACGATCCGGGGTATTTGATATTAGCTAATTCCAGGAATGTTGGAGCAAGATCCATTACATTAATAAATACTTTTTGAAAACCAGGTTTTCTCTGCGCATATTTATCCAAAATGATAAGCGGAGTTACCACTCCTCCTTCTGTTGAATACGCTTTGAATAATTTAAATGGTGCAGCGCCTGCCTGTGCCCATTGTGGACCGTATGAAACAAAAGAGGAAGCCTTTCCCATATTTTCATAACTATTATTATAATGTTCACGCAGAAATGGACCAGAGCCTCCTGGGTCGTTATAAAAATCTTCAGCAGCAGCCCCATTGTCCGACATAAAAACAATTACGGTGTTATCAAATTGTTTTGAATCTTTCAGAAACTTTATCAAATGGCCGATATGTTCATCAAGGTTTTCTACCATAGCGGCATAAAGCTCCATTTTTTTCGATTCAATCTTTTTGTCTTCGGCTGAGAGTTGTATCCATGGCTTAATCGAAGCATTTCTGAGTCCAAGCGATGCATTAGAAGGCAGTATCCCCATAGCTTTTTGCCTGTTAAAATGAATGACTCTTAGTGAATCATATCCCATGTCATATTTGCCTTTGTATTTATCTATATAATCAGCAGGGACTTGAAGCGGCCAGTGCGGTGCTGTATAAGTAAGATAGGCAAAGAAGGGTTTATCTTTTTGTCCATCTGTAATGAATTCTATGATTTTGTCTGTGTAAACATCCGTTGAATATTTTCCGTCGGGAAAAAGTACGGGCTGGTTATCCAACCGATATTGAGGAGGTTCATTTACAAAAATCTGGTTATTATTAAAATGATTCGCACCGCCGTTGAGCAAAGCAAAACTTTTTTCAAACCCTTTGGCAAAAGGGATATACGCATTTTCGCTTCCAAGGTGCCACTTGCCGGCCATGAATGTTTGATAACCTCCATCTTTCAAAAGCTGCGCCACGGTTACTATTCTATCGGTCAGATGATGTTCATAACCCGGTTTACCTTCCCTTGCAGTTCCTTTTACTGAGAACATGGAGCCCATACCAGCAACGTGATTATCATTTCCAGATAAGATCATGCTTCTTGTAGGAGCACAGAGCGGGGCCGTGTGAAAATTGGTAAACAGGAGTCCTTTCTTTGCAAGTAAATCAATATTAGGTGTTTTTATATCTCCACCATAACATCCCAGGTCTGCATAACCAAGATCATCAGCCACTATCAATAAAATATTAGGTCTGGTATCTTTTTTTGATTGAGCTTTTACAGGATTACTGATACCGGCAATTATCGATAACAAAAAGATCGGGATGATTTTATTTTTCATTCTTGAAATTGATTTGATGCTGAAGTTAAAAACATTTACATCCAAATGCAAAATCTGATTCGTATACTGGCGGAAGAAGAACCAATGAAAATATATTCAGTCTTTCCTTTCCATTTTCATAAGCTCATTTTTGCTGCATTCGCCCGGATCAGGTTTTTGTACTCCTGCTTCAAATCCGTTGGCAAAAAAGAAATATCAAGCCATTTTCTTGTGTTCTTAACTCTTTCACTAAATCTATTGTAAGTGTGCTGCAATGTTCTGTCAGGTATATTGAGATTTTTTGCGAGTGCATCAAAATCCGTTCTTTTTAACCTGTTTTTTCTGCCGTTAAGCGTCAGGGCTATTTCTTCCTTATCATCGGGCATAGCAATTTTTGTACAGAGCAAATCGTAAGCAGGGGCAAATATTATTTTGTTGTCCTTATTAGTTAGTAAAGAGAAATTCTTCAGATGCATATCGGTATTGCCGGTAAGGTAGCAGAATAGCGATAATTCAAAGAAATGAATTGCATCAAGGCCGGCCTGATCAGAATATTTGACAATGCATTTCCCTACTTTCTCCATCGAGCTATGATATTTATCAGCTGTCATTGTTTCTGTCAATTGGCAGATATCTTC
Organism: Chitinophagaceae bacterium; assembly: GCA_043742885.1. Lineage (GTDB taxonomy): Bacteria > Bacteroidota > Bacteroidia > Chitinophagales > Chitinophagaceae > JJ008. The sequence goes on from JAYTXP010000080.1 coordinate 11,392, forward strand.
CAAAGCCAGCTTTTCCTGCCCATCCCTATCAAACCTTTTAGTTAAATAGGCCAGTTCACCGGATTTAAGTCTGATTAAACTATGATCGGCTGTCGGAATATCGAACAAATCAGAAAGGTGCATTGTCAGGTCTTCATTTTCTGGCAATGAAGGAAACTGACCTGTGGAAGGTTTAAGTATGTAAGTTCCCCAGAGTCCAACGATGGTAAATCTTGATTTTTTTGGGTCCTTCGATTCTTTATCAATGGTCAGGGAAAGTTTTGGCTGAACGCCCGTAACCGTAACGCTGCTAAGCACCATATTTTTTGCAAATTCCTGCATCTGGTCGCTCGTGATATCCAGTACAGGTGGAGATTCCGAACCAAAAAATTTCTTGCTGCAGGCGGGATGAAAATCCTTTCTTCCTTGAGGTAAAGGCTGGTAACAATATAAACATCGGATCTTATTCATCCTTCCTCCCCGGTATTTATGGGTTCAACACTTACTGCTCCTATGCAATCTTTACAAACAGTTAGCAAAAGTTTCATGCGGTCGGCGGCATCCAGCTTCCAATTTTTTACCGTTATGTCCAGCAGCCATCCTTCCGGAATAAGGCCGTCGAAAAATGGAAGCATTGTCTTACTCAAATATGGTTCCGAACGAATCGGCATCGTGAGACTTACCGGTGAATTTCTACCCGATTCAATGTAAACAGACTCATATACGAATCCATATCCATCATCGTCTTGCCAGACCAGTCCGGCCAACTCATTTTTTATTACTACCCTACCGGCCCGTTTCATAGATCTCTATTTTTTCTATATCTGCATGATTGATTGTCTGTATCAATTTTCCCAGGTCCTCCTCTTTTTTCTTTTCTTTTTCCTTGTATTCTTTTGCATTATTATTTGAAACAAATTTCCAGGCATTGATTTCCTGGTTCTCTATTACAGGCTCCATTAAAAAACCATAGAGTTCTTTGCGGTTCTTAAGATAAATATGAATATTGTCATTCATGTACTTCATCAAAATCTCATAGGGGTCTATGATCCTTTCGTTTTTAGGTACCATTTTGTGACCGAATAAAGAGAGTACCTGATTTACTTTATCGATCCGCAGACTTTCTTTACCCTGTTCCAAATCACGAATGAACCGGAGTCCAACACCTGCCCTTTTGGCCAGTTGTTCCTGGGTCATGCCCGCCTTTTCGCGGTTGTATTTAATAAAATATGCGATATTGTTTTCCAGTGCCATAATATACCCTTTCGGGTATAAAGATAAGAAAAATTAAGAAATTATACCATATCGGGTATAAAAGCACAAGATAAAGAGATATTATACCTCATCGGGTATAGTTACAGGGAGCATTTTCAATCTAGGATAGATCTCACCGGGCTGTGTAAGTCACTGGCAGTTCCTTTTACTTCCATTTTGGATCCCGGTAGCGCTTTTAAACGAGTGCCATAATTTTGTTGACTGCCAGAGATCAGTTTCCTGTTGCTTTCAAATAGTCAATTATTTTCTTTTCTTCTGTTTCTGTAATGTTTGCCCGTATCCTCATGTGCCTTCCGATTATATCCCAATTTGAAGTACTAAATTCTCCTGGTCCCGGAGGATTGTGACAACGACCGCAGTTTTCTCCCCACAACTGTGTTCCTGTTTTATCCAGTACTTTTTGGGAAACTGCACAACTACTGATTCCCGCTAACGCGAATGAAATTACCAGGCAAGGAATATATAAAATGACAATATACTTTTTCATTTTCTTTAATTTATAAGTTAAAACCCAAATACCACCATTCCATAAAATGTTTTAGGCTCATTTTTTTGATCTTGAAATGTCAGCTTAACCAGGCTGTTCCATTTTAGCCAATAGTCAAGGGAAATGTCAAACTGATTTGAATCTCCTCCGCCCCAGGGTGCATCAACTGGTCTTTTGAATTTTGAATATCGTGTGGCCAACTCAAGATTGTGAAAAAATACATTATGAACATGAGCAGGACGGATAGAACCAGCCATGTAATAAGCAGATGGTGCATTTGTAAAGGTGTAAGGATTGCTGTTTTGATCATAATATGTAGCTTTACCCACTTTCTGATGCTTCCATTCTGCCATTATCTTAAGATCACTTTGAATTCCTTTTAAGTGTGTATAGTAGTTAAGGTCAACAGCCATCATACGTATATCAGTATTTTCATAGGCTGAACCTTTGTCACCTGTTTTCATTTTACTCTGATAAGAAAAAGCTATTTCCAAGCTGGAATTAGTGAAG
>JAYTXP010000081.1:0-6237 GCA_043742885.1 Chitinophagaceae bacterium
TGTTGCCAGTATTGGGAGAAGGATCGGCCCCCGATAAAAATGGCGATCAGAAACAGGCAGAAAGATTTTGTCAAAGGGATTAGTTTGCAGGTAAAGATAATGAATCTTCCTGCCGTTAGTTAGCGGCCTTTGCCTTTGAAAATAATACGAAGTGTATGTAAAAGGATCTTGAAATCTACGGCTAGCGAAATATTTTCCAGATAGATCAGATCATAGCGACTGCGATCGACCATCTCCTCCACATTTTCTGCATAACCAAACTGCACCATACCCCAGCTGGTCAAACCGGGTTTTACTTTCAGCAGGTATTTATAGTAAGGAAATCTTACAATGATCTGATCAATATAAAATTTTCTTTCTGCACGGGGACCTACCAGGCTCATTTCTCCTGTAAGAACATTCCATAATTGGGGTAACTCATCTATCCTCCATTTCCGCATCGTTTTCCCCCAGCGGGTAATGCGGGGGTCATTAGCAGATGATAAAGCAGGCCCGGCCTGCTCCGCGTCCTTATACATGGACCTGAGCTTAATAATGTAGAAAGGCGTTCCTTTAAACCCCACCCTTTCTTGCCGAAAGAACAGGGGACCAGGAGAGGAAAGCTTTACTCGTATAGCCGCATAGAGGATCAGCGGAGAAAATAAAACCAACCCTATCAGTGAAAAACTAATGTCAATAGATCTTTTTATATTCTGTTGCCATTGAGGCATGAGGCCAGTATGAAGATCAATCAATGCTGCTCCCAATACATTGCTGGTCTTCACTGAGCCGGAAAGGATATCCAGGGTATTGGGCTGAATCTTTATGGCCACATCTTTTTCAGTGAGACGGTTGATCAGTTCTTCCAATAAATTTTGTTCTGATCTTCCAATGGCCAGCACCACCAGTTTAATATCCTTTTCGTCAATAGATCTTTCCAGGTCAGAAATGGCTCCAAGTAGCGGAATATTTCTTGATGGTGAATTTCCTTCTTTTAAAGTGGATATGAAACCCGTATACTGAAAACCGCCATCACGCAGATTCTTTTCGGTTTCCTTTGCGATGCGTGAAGCCGTTTCCGGATCTCCTACCAGTAAACTATTAAAAAATATCTTTCCACTTAGCAATTGTTTTTTTACACGGTTCAGAAGTATCCATCTTCCAAGGAAATTAAGCACAAGGTGAATGCTGAATAGAATTAAAAAAGCCTGGTAATAATAAGTGTAATCATTCTTCGCGTCATCAAGCAGAATAGCAAAAAATAGTATGATCGTACCAATGGCTGCGCAAAGAAAACTACTCGTGAATTCATAGAGCCTGGACTTGGCATAAAGCGAATGATAAGATCCTACCAGGCTGTAAAGTAGTAACCAGCCAAGTGGTATGAATAATATTCCGAGCCAGAATTTATTATTTATAAGTAACTGACCATCCTGCCAGATCGGTTGTTCCAAAATTTCTTTACGAACAAAGAAGAAAAGAGCCCAGGCAAGTATGGCCATTATCCAGTCGATGACCGCATACCATACGATGGATATTTTTTGGGCATCCTTCATGAATGGGTGATAACATTATTACTGATCTTTTCAAGAATCTGATGTGCTACATCCATAGCCATCAGTCCATCCATTTCCGTGACTGCCGTGCGTGTATTATTCAGAATAGAATTGGTAAATGCAAGAAGTTCTTCTTTGATAGCATTCACTTCAACCACCGGAGGATTGACGATAGCAATGGTTTTGATACCCGAAGAAGTTTCTATATCGAAGGCGAAAACATTCTGATCTGTATCCTCTTTCAGCTTGATGATCTCTGTTTTTTTCTCCAACAGGTCGATACCTATGTACGCGTCTTTTTGAAATAGCCTGACCTTCCTCATTTTTTTCATACTGATACGACTGGAGGTAAGATTAGCCACACATCCATTATGAAATTCAATACGAACGTTGGCGATATCAGGAGTATCCGTCATTACGGCAACGCCGGATGCGGAAATAGATTTTACATCGCTTTTTACAAGGCTAAGAACGATATCAATATCATGGATCATGAGATCAAGGATCACACTTACTTCTGTACCTCGGGGATTGAATTGAGCCAGACGATGGACCTCGATGAACATAGGTTGAAGATTCATGTCACGAATGGCGATGAACGCGGGATTGAATCTTTCAACATGTCCCACCTGCAGTTTAATTCCCGATTCAGCAGCCAGTTTTACAAGTTTTCTGGCTTCATCCATCGTATTAGCCAATGGCTTTTCTACGAAAACATGTTTGCCTTTCCGGATCGCTTTTTCGCAACAGGTAAAGTGCTGGTCGGTAGGAGTGACCACATCTATTACGTCCACCTGTTCTATGAGTTCTTCCATTTTGGAAAAACGCCGAAGCCCGTATTTTTCTATTACAGCACTGGCAGTTTCATCTTGCGGATCATAAAATCCAACAAGTTCCACGCCGGGGATCTCCAGCCAGTTATTTAAATGAAATTTTCCAAGATGTCCAACGCCAAGAACGCCAATTTTCAGCATGATGCGTCAAAGATAACAAAACGGATTCAGCCATCTGATTCCGTTAGATCAGGCGGCAGTGAGAATGCTGGAATGGCGCACATAGGAGGGATGATAAACGAAAACGCAGGAGCCGTTACGAATGGTATTAATAAGTGGCCTGGCCAGTGAAACCGGAACAGCAGGACATCCCTGGCTTCTTCCGGAATAGCCTTGCATTCTGACTATTTCTTCACTTACATAAGGTGCTCCGTGTATTACGATGGCTCTTTCTTTGGCCCGGTCATTTATTCCTTTTTCGAGACCATCCAATTGAAGAGAGTAACCGCTATGGCCTTCATAAGTATAGCCTGTAGTGTAAAAACCTGGACTGCTCATATAAGATGAATTCTCATTAGAAAAATGATTGGCAATAGCGAGACCTGAATTACGACCATGTGCTACAAGCGAATTAAACAGAATGAGGTAATTCTTCAGATCGATCACATAAAGACGTTTATGGCTGCTGGATTGACTGAAGTCAACAATGGTAAGAATCGAGTCGTTTGACACTAGACCCTTTTCGATCAATTGGGAAAAACCTTTAATAGCATATTGAAAAGCATCTCTTGAAAGTCCTTTCATTTGAAGTGAAAGACTATCATAGGCTGCTTCATTACTATTGCGCCTGGTTGTAGTTGAAGAAGCAGTAAAATTATAAATAGAATATGTTTTCTCTGTTCTTGCGAAAGAGAAAGCAACATTAAGTAGCAACAGCATTAATAATGTGGATAATAATGATAGTATCTTCATAGGTCGTGACGGATTAGGTCTTGGATCAATGATGCCCTGTGCCTTTACTAACGATAAATGACGACTTTTGTTGCCAATGCTATCATCCATTTTCCCTTAATTGACCCGGCTCAATATTTCTTAAGTTATATATAACAAACGAATCATTTTAATAGTGATTACCAATAGTTTGCAAAAATAAATAGGAGATTTTTTTCTTCAATAAATGAGAATAATTTCCCCGTTTATTTTTATATTAATAATAAAAATTAAGTGCCTCAAAGTCTTTATACTATCAAATTCAAGACGTTCGAAAACATGGCATGAATTTGCCGTGAACATCCTTGTGGATGAGACCGAAAAAAGATTAAGCGAATGGACCAACACTAAATTTGAAGTGATGGTTCATGATTCTGCCGATGAATATTTTCGACGAAACGGCCAATCATCTTCCGGACTCATCAGGTCGGATTGTAAGAACCTCCCTGTCAACCATGAACTGGCAGATAAAAAAATTAACGCGGACTGGTGGGAGAATTATTGGAGCTCTCCAGAATTCAAACCAATCGCCAGGAATTGAACCGATCTCTGTCTGAGGATTCGCAAGGACTCAAACCTGGACCATATTCCAATCATGATGATCTCCGCACATCCCAATGCAAAAGAGCTTTGTTTAAAAGCGGGTGCAAATGATTTTATCTTGAAAAGGTGAGCTAGTCGGCAGGATTCCTGGATACATTCATTTCCCTCCTTCTTATCATTGTTCTGCTTGTTCAACGTCTTTCAGGTCCTGATCAAGGGTGAAAAACCCTCTTAAAAACTTTTGGTTGAAAAAGCCGTCAGGGTTATCTTTGCCCTCCCTAAAAATAGGGATTGGATCGGTAGTTCAGTTGGTTAGAATCCCGCCCTGTCACGGCGGAGGTCGCGGGTTCGAGTCCCGTCCGGTCCGCAAAAAACCCCCACAAAAAACAATGTGGGGGTTTTTTGTGCATATACGTCTATATAATTTATTCCAGTGCATCGTTTGTTGTCGTGGCTTTCCTTTAAAAGCCCTTTCATTGAGTCTATCATAAACAGTAACCTCACTCTTATCTTATTCTGGTGCTCGCATAATAAGTGGCAATCTTGAAATTGCCGGATTAAGTAAACTGAATTTGATGGAAAGTTTAAGATTGGTATAAAATGCCTGCAAAAATTCCTTTATTATTTTCCAAAAGGTTACCAGTGAATTAAATTTCACGACTGGGAACGCAATTATAAATGGGCCGCAGATAAAGCATGGGTGGAAAAATTAAATAAAAAGGAGTCGAATCAATTTTATGCAGAACTTGAGCAAAGAATCGCCTATATAATCAAACAGAAACCTTGCTACTCAAAGCCGATACTATAAAACTGCTTCGACTCCCATTTTCTTTTTTCCTGTTCCCTATTTATTTGTTTGCACTTGCTCAGGTGCCTTTAATAGACGGGCTGAAAGCAGCCTTGATATTTTTTATTATACACTTTTTGATCTACCCCGCAAGCAATGCCTATAATAGCTATATGGACCGTGATACCGGCCCGATCGGGGGAATCGAAAAACCACCGCCTCCTTCCCGGCAGCTTTACTTGCTCAGCATTGTTTTGGATGGTGCAGCAATTTTATTAAGCCTGGTGATCGGCTGGCTTTTCACGCTAGTAGCAATTATGTATATCGGTGCGTCTAAAGCATATAGTTACCGAAGGATCCGTCTCAAGAAATACCCGGTTTTGGGGTATCTTATCGTTATCATTTTTCAGGGTGCCTTCACTTTCTGGATGGTGTATACCGGGAGTAATGTGGAATTTAATATATATGCCCCCTGGCAGGGAATGCTGATCTGTGCATTATTGATAGGTGGTTTTTACCCACTCACGCAGATATACCAGCACCAGCAGGACCTGGATGATGGCGTTGCAACAATTAGCTATAAACTGGGTTATACAGGTACATTCGTCTTTTGCGCTCTTGTTTACCTGCTCGCCTGGATATTCATGGCAGAATTTTTTATCGAAATACGACGGGTGGATTATTTATGGGTGATAGGCATCTTTTTTATCCCCGTTGTCGTTTATTTCATATGGTGGTATCTGCAGGTACGCAAAGACAGCAGCGCAGCGAATTTCAGGAATACAATGCGCATGAACTGGCTGGCAGCATGTTGTACCAACCTGGCTTTTTTTATTTTATTAATCTGGAGGTGGTTTGAGTAAAATTCTTTCTATTGGGACTGCGGTTCCACAATACAGGCACGAACAGGCAAAGATCTTTGATTTTATGCGTACTGTTTATGCAGTAAACAATGAGGAGAAAAGAAAATTGAAATTTCTTTATCATCGTTGTGGTATTGGGACTCGCTATTCTGTCGTTCCCGATTTCAGTTTGCCCGCCCCGAAATGGCAATTCTTCACTGCCGCAGAAAACCTTGAACCATTTCCTTCATTGGAAGTACGCATGAAAGCCTTTCATCAGCATGCAGCCACTTTATCGGAAGCAGCAGTAAAGGATTGTCTCAAAGATCATCAGGAAAAACCGATTACTCATTTACTAACGGTTAGCTGCACAGGCATGAGCGCGCCTGGTCTCGATCTCGAATTGCTCGAATTATTGGGATTACCCATGACCACCTGGCGAACCTCTATAAATTTTATGGGATGTTATGCCGCGATACACGCATTGAAACTGGCCGATGCCATATGCAAGGCGGATAGTTCATCGAATGTACTCATCGTTTGCATTGAATTGTGTACGCTTCATTTCCAAAAAGAATTTACAGAAGATAATATAACAAGCAGCTTGTTATTCGGCGATGGTGCCGCAGCAATGTTGGTAAGCGGAAATGATAAACAGGAAGGGTTGCATATTGATAATTTTTATTCTACCGTATCACTAAAGGGAAAAAGCGATATGGTATGGGAAATGTCATCCAAAGGGTTTCTGATGACGCTTAGTGGTTATA
>JAYTXP010000082.1:0-4837 GCA_043742885.1 Chitinophagaceae bacterium
GAGTTCTTTTGATAATAGCAGCTACAGAGTCAAATGATCTTGTACCTGGTATATAACGTCCAATATCAGCAGATGTTCTTGCAGCAGAATGAAGAGTCATATCACTTACAGCGGATCCGTTCAAACGGCGACCTTCAGAGAATGTTCCAATATAAGTTGGGAACCAAACACCACTTGGCTTGTAAGCTTCATTAATGAAAGCACCCAGTGCACTTGCGTTATAAGCCTCACCTGCATTTTCCTGCGTGGTATATGCTCGGAACATCCAATTCTTTGCTTTTGCTTCGAATTTATGCTGGGCGATCTTCAGGTTACGAAGAGAATAACGGTCAGCGCCTGTATAAACAGTAGTACCAGATCCAACATAAGTAGCCACAGAAAGTTCCAGACGATCGCTCACTTTATAATGAACCGCGGCAGTTCCTTTTACATTAAGTGTATTATAATCAACCAGGTTTTCTTCATTATAACCGGTACGTGATACAGTAGCTTTATTGAAATAACCACGGTTCAATCCAATATAAAAAGGCATCATTTGCTGAGCAGCACCCTGTAATGGACCAGGAAGTGCACCAATGAATGCACCAATTTGGGCATTTGTAGGATATGGGTTCAATCCAATCGCGCCAGGGAAGGAAGGGTTACCGGGAACACCAAAATAGGCGTTCGCGGCATTCACTACATCAAGCAAACCACCTGTCGCAGCAAGAATTCCTCTGCGTGTTTGATCCTGTACATAATAAGAGAACCCTGCCATATCTGCACTGGTCTCATCACCATAAACATTTATACCATTATAACCCGGATCGTTCTGGCGATTACCACCAACCACTTTGCTTAACACACCGATCTGTTGTTTATTACGATAATCTTCGGCTTCCCAGTCATTTCCTTTAACCAATTGAAATGCTACCTTGAAAGCGAATTTATCTTTGAAAGATTTTGCAAAACGGAAAGCCCAGTCATAATATGGAGAAGCATTACGTTGCTTACCATCCACATGCATAATACCCTGCTTAATGTTATAGCTAAGGTCTTTATACTTGAAAGGATCTTTTGTATTGATAAGAACGGTACCGTTCATACCACCCGAACCATAAAGTGCAGAAGAAGCACCAGAAAGAACCTCTACTGATTCTACATCCAGATCAGAAGGGCCTACTATGTTACCAACTGAGAAATTTAGTCCGGGAGCCTGGTTATCCATCCCATCTACCAATTGGTTTAGACGAAGGTTACCACTACTAACAAAACCACGGGTAGTGATAGTACGGAAGGTAAGACTGGCTGTATGAACATCAACTCCTTTAAGGTTACCCAGTGCTTCATAGTAATTTGGCGCCGCCATATTACGCAGTTGCTTTGAGCCATAACGTTCTACAGTAACACCAGCCTCCATATATTTCTGAGGTAACCGGTTGGTAGAATAAACTACAACGTTCTCTGTAATCTTATTAGATGCTTTAATAGTGATGTCTATTGGCTTAGAGGCATCTGTAACAGTGATCTCCTTGCTTTCGAACTCTGCAGAACTGATTATCAGTACCACAGGAAGTTTTTTCACCTTAATGGCGAAAGCTCCATCCGAATTGGTAAAGGTGTTTTGGTCTGTTCCCTTTACCGTGACGGTTGCTGAAGCGACACTTTCTTTTGAGGTTTCATCTTTAATGGTGCCGGAGATTGTCACAGATGTCTGGCTGTTCGCGGTGACCGTGAAAAGGCAAGCCATTAACCATGCAGCTAAAAAGCGATAGCTTTTTCTCATAAATAGTGATTTTTTAGTTTTGTTGCCCCCGTTCGAAAAAGGGGTTAATCGAGCGGAAAAGTATGAATTGTAAAGTTTATCTAAAAATTTAATTTTTAAGGCGAAAGGGATAAAATGTTGAAATCTTGGGCGGCCGTTAATTGGCCGATTTTTGGACCCTCGCTACATTCGATTATGACCCAATTGACACTGCCCCACCAAACCGCATTTTATCGGGGTAAAGTCCGGGATGTTTACACTGTCGCTGACCAACTTCTGGTAATGGTCGCAAGCGACCGTATCTCGGCTTTTGATGTAATCCTCCCTCGCCCGATTCCCGGAAAAGGACAGGTTTTAAACCAAATTGCGGATTTTATGCTATCCAAAACCCGGGATATTTGCCCAAACTGGCTATTAGATAGCCCGGCACCAAATGTCTCAATCGGACACAAATGTGTCCCATTTCGAATAGAAATTGTGGTGAGGGGCAACCTGGTGGGCCATGCCTGGCGAACCTATAAAGCTGGAAATAAGCAACTTTGCGGAGCCCTGATGGCCGAGGGATTAAGGGAAAATGATTTTTTCCCCCAGCCCATAATTACCCCTTCTACCAAGGCGGAAGCCGGCCATGATGAGGATATTAATCCGGAAGAGCTCATTCGCATCGGACTTTGCAACGCCGAAGAATGGGCAAAATTAGCTTCTTATGCATTGGCCCTTTTTCAAAGAGGGAGGGAAATAGCTGCAGGAAGCGGACTGATCCTGGCGGATACGAAATACGAATTTGGAAAATTAGATGGTGAAATTGTACTTATGGATGAGATCCATACTCCTGACAGTTCCCGATATTTTTATGCGGAAGGTTTTGAAGAAAGACAGATCACCGGCGAAAGGCAAAAGCAACTTTCTAAAGAATTTGTCAGGGAATGGTTGATTGAAAATGATTTTATGGGCAAACCAGGACAATCAGTTCCAGAAATGACTGATGATTGGATCAGTACGATAAGTAAGAGATATATTGAACTTTTTGAAGTAGTAACAGGTCAGTCATTTAAAAAAGAAGACCTAACAGAAGAAGAAACAAAGCAAAGGATCATTTCATCACTTGAAAAATTTTAAATAAAAAAAAGCCGGCACTTGCCGGCTTTTTAATTTAGATGATTTATTTAGTGTCTACTTTTAGTTGAGTAGCTGTTTTAAATTCCCTTTTCGCATTCTTTCCAACCGGACAATAATAATCCAGTGCATCCTGCGCCTCAGTATAAGTAAGCCAGTAATCGGTTACACTACCAGTGAAGATCCTGTCAGTGGAATAATTGTAGAAATCCCTGGTACCCCTGGAACTGAAATTTCCGTAGACCAGTGTTCCTTCAAAGGGCTTATACCCATTGTAAGATTGTACAACGTTATATCCATAATTTGTTTCCACTACATAATAATTGCAATAGGAATCGCTATATACCACCTCTCCTTTTTCTTTAGATAGCCAGTAGCTATTATCGTTGCCTGAATAGGTCTTTGCGCAACCGCTAATAAGCAAAGCAGCAAAGGCGATAACAGATAGGGTAAATATTCTTTTCATGATTTAAATTTTGTCCGGCTGGTAGCCAGTGGTTAAGGAAAGTTTGTTTGATCTTACCTATTAGAAGACTGTGCCAAATGAGCAATGGTTAGGACTTGATTTTGTTAAAATGAATTAAAACCATTTCTTCGGTGTATGAAGTACATACTGTTTGCCTTGGTTTCTTTTATTTTTCTTAACACTACCGCACAAACCAGCTATATGTTAGTGGGTACTTATGACTCTCCATTGAACCAGGGAATCCATGTTTACAGCTATGATTCAAAAACTGGTAATACGAAAGAGAAATCACATTATAAGATCAGCAATCCTTCTTTTCTTACCGTTTCCCCTGATAAAAAATTTGTGTATGCGGTGGAGGAAGATGCCTCTTCAAATGGAAAATCAGGAAATATTTGTTCTTTTTTATTTAATAGCGAAAGTGGTGAACTAACTTTTATCGATAGAAGACCAACAGGCGGAGATCATCCCTGTCATGTAGAATGTGATAAAACAGGCAAATGGCTCTTTGCCTCCAATTACAGCAGTGGTTCCCTATCTGTTTTTTCAATAAGTGCCGATGGGAAGCTGGGCGCTCCTGTATTGATTCAGCATTATGGTAAAGGGCCCGATACTATAAGACAGCGATCGCCACATGTACACGGCGCATTTATTTCGGCTGATAACAAGCGACTATATGTTACGGATCTTGGACTGGATCGCTTATATATTTATCCATTTGATGCAACTACTGGAAAATTAGGCAGCCCGGATTCACTAAACACCTTACCGGTTTCAGGTCCCCGATCGCTGGCGTTTAAAAATAATACCAGTATAGCTTACCTTATCGAAGAATTAAGTGGAACAGTGGAAGCAATAAGATTGGATGCTGGTGTAAAAAGCTTTCAGCGAATAAGTACAAGAAAACAGGGCGATACCCTGAGACCAGGAAGCGCGGATATTAAAATTAATGGGTTCAGGCTTTATGTTTCTAACCGGGGAGATTTAAACAATATTGTTATTTACAAAATTGACCCAATTACCAGTGAACTTAAGCTCTTAGGATATCAGTCGGCATTGGGTATAGCTCCAAGAAATTTCAGTATAGACCCCGGAGGTAAATATTTATTCTGCGAAAATCAAAACAGTAATGAGATCGTAATCTTTAAAATTCAAAAAAACGGCCTTCTTAAAGATTCAGGCCGTCGTATGAAACTGGGAAAACCCGTTTGTATTCAATGGATACCCTAAGATTTTTTAATTTTTGCTTCCAGCATTTGTTTTGATTTATTAAAAACGTTACGTCCTTTATCGATCCCGCTACGTTTTATTTTCTGTTCCTCTTCAGGCAGGTGAATAAAATCAAAACATTCCTGACTGCAGCAACCTTTCATTTTTTTATTACACTCTTCACATTGAATAAAAAGCAGGTGGCAGGCATCGTTTATGCAATTGACATGGGTATCAGCAGACTTTCCACATTGGTGGCAATGGGAAATGACCTCTTCGGTCACCCTCTCTCCTAACCTCTG
>JAYTXP010000083.1:0-8926 GCA_043742885.1 Chitinophagaceae bacterium
CTGGGTTAACCCAGGCATCACAGCTATTACGTGAAATGCCAATTGGAATATCGCCCTTGATTACCACACCCCTTTTATGGGCGTAGTCAACTGCTTCCTGCAATTGCAGGTGCAAATGATATTGAACGAAATAATAGAAAGCTATTTTTTTCCTGATAGAAGAACGGGAAGAACATAATTTTTCTATTGTCAGTCGGTCGTACTGACTATTGGTAGCCCATTGGTTGAATTCTGCACTTCCATATTTATCGCGCAAATGACAAAATGCAGCATAAGGTTCCAACCAACGTTTGTTTTCTTTGAAGAATTGAAGATATTCTTCTGAAGCAAGACATTCTTCACCCATTACTTCATAAAGTTGTTGCAGTACCACCCATTTTATTTTCATCACCTCTTCATAATCTACCTCTGCCAGTGCATTTAATTCTTCCTGTTTATCATAGAGCGAACTTAGATGGGATTTAAAATTCTTTCCGGCTACTTTCCATAAATTGATATAAAGCGGGTGTAGCGCGAACGCGGAAATAGCCGAATAAGGATAAGAATCCTTCCAGCTGAAATTTGACATCGTATCATTCACAGGAAGAATCTGTATCAGCTTTAATGATGTACTCTTTGCCCAATCCGCAAGCATTTTCAGATCACTGAATTCTCCTACCCCAAAACTTTCTTTGCTTCGCAAACTGAAAACAGGAATGGCCAGGCCAGCCCCTTTCCAGATATCGTTAGGAAATCTGGCAAAACCATCATGTATCAATACTAGTTTTTTCCGGCTTCCTTCATTCTGCAGCAGTCGGTTATTTCCATTCTCAAATTGAACGAAACTTTTATCATGTACCTGGAAGATGCCATATTTATATGCTAGTGGCAAAACCTGATCGGAAAGATCGAGTTTGATACTCCACCAATTAGAATCTCCATCTTCTTTTTTCATCAGCAATGGCGCATTGGTTTCCCAGTCACCCAGTTTTTCACCAGAACCAATAAAACAGAGCACTTCATTTTTTTTGAGCAGAGGCGCTTTGACCTGAAAAATATGTGTTGAGTTTTTATCCGAACCCGATTTTGATTTTGGACGAGGCTGCTTTAATAACACGCGATTAAAAGGCGCCGTGAAAAATGCATTTTCAAATTCACCGGCATAGTTCCATGTATCGATCAATTGCAATTCAGCTGTATTCTTTCCAACCAGATCCAGATACCTGTCCCGCTCCCATTCTGAGAGCATTTCACCATCCTCATTTTTCAAATAATATTTATACCATGTATTTTCTGGAAGGTCCTTTTTTCGGATATCTAGGCTGGCAGACCAGAATTCATCATTTAGGTAATCCATTTGTAGTGCTCTGGCTGGGTCGCCATTACCTAATTCTTCAAGATTTCCTGAGACCCATAAGGTTTGGCCATATCGGGTACGATAGCGTAAATAAAACAGTAAATTCATCACAAACTTTAATTCTTATATTCTCGGCCAGTCGTGTGCTGTATACACATTATTTACGAAAGTAAAAAAGAACGGCATTCGTTGTTAACTTTATTTCGTTTTTATATCTAAAATTATGAACATCATGGGTTTCAGATAATCCATTTTTCCATTATCCCTCCTTCCCTTATTTTTGTAAAAATATTTAAAAATGGAGCAAAACAAAAAATATCGCGGGATCTGGGCCCTTGTTTGCCTGGCTTCCACTGCTGCTTTGATCTTTGCTATTTATAGCCATTGGGAATGGCTTACCCTGATCCTCCCCCTCATGACCACCAGTTTTGTGAAGGCGCTGGATATCATGTGATCAACTATATTTTCTAAAAAATACCCTGGTAATCCGGGGTATTTTTTTGTCTATAATTCACTACTTTAGGGATATGACCACACTTAAAGCCATTGCCTATATAATCGGTATTTCTCTGCTTTTCTTTGTAATTGTCAGCTTTGCAGATCTATTTATGGCCGTTTGGAAGGGTCGGTTCTATACAAATATTACGTTTATCGTGATCTTTGGGGTGGCAGGTATTTTTGCCTCTGCGTTTGGATATATCAGAGGAATTGAATTTTTCAAAGTCAAAGATGAGAAGGCCAGATGGACATTGCTGTTAACTGAAATTGTTTTGGGTGCCATATTCTGGTTTCTGCTTTCTCCTCTTGAAGGGGGCGAATATGCACCTGTGATTAAATCTTTCGGTTTAATGCTGGCCATGACCAGCTTTATATTCGTATATGGTAAGCCCGGATTTTAACTGGCTGACTTATTCCAATAAAAAAGCCGGCATTGAGCCGGCTTTTTCTATAGCGGGATACTATCTTATTTTACAGAAGCCACCAGACCTTTGAATGTCTCGGGATGGTTCATGGCCAGATCAGCAAGCACCTTTCGGTCAAGGGTAATACCCTTTTTCTGCAGCCTGTTGATGAATTCAGAATAGTTCATACCTTCTTCTCTTACCGCAGCATTGATACGCGCAATCCAGAGAGTACGGTATTCCCTTTTCTTGAGTTTACGACCCACGAACATGTAAGCCATACCTTTTTCCACCACATTCTTGGCAACAGTATACACATTCTTACGCTTTCCATAAAATCCTTTGGCTTGCTTTAATATTTTTTTTCTGCGTGCCTTACTGGCGGCAGCATTTTTTGAACGAGGCATTTTTAATAAAGTTTAAAGTTGAGAGTTGAGAGTTTAGAATAACCTGATCAATATTTTTCCATGGAAAAGATATTATTTCAGGCGAAGTAGTCTTTTCACGAAATCCATGTTCGCTTTGGCGACTACGCCATCTTTGTTCATTCCTCTTTTTCTTTTCTTAGACTTCTTGGTCAGGATATGACGTTTGAAGCTTTTTGCGTGAGTGATCTTTCCAGTAGCGGTTACTTTGAAGCGCTTCTTGGCACTGGAATTTGTTTTTACTTTAGGCATTTTAACCTTGTTTTAAATTAACCCTTGAGGCATTCCCCACAGGGGGACCTTTTGCGAGCCACTTCAGGAATATGGTTTTTCAAACGGGTCGCAAAGATAAGGCTAAAAGCCTATACCGCAAAGTATAAAACAGGGTTGATTCCTGTTTTATACTTAAATCTATTTCTGTAAATTAAATTTTATATAGCCCTATTTAGTCTTTAGGATTCAGTGCTTTATCTATTCTATTTTGAACATCCAGTAAATGATATCGGGTCATCGCATCAGTTGTTGATTGAATAGCCCGGCTGATCTCAGCCCTTAAACCAGCCAAATGAGCTCTTACCACGCTTTTTATATCTGATTTTTCAGACCCATTACTTACAGTGAAAACAACCCCACCAATATTAGCTGATTGTGGTGGTGGCGGGTTAGCAATACTGTTCAGCGTATTTACATATGATTTCTGGAGATTTCGACGGTAAATATCAATGGCTTTATGGCTTGCCAGCTCAGACCAGATACCTTTTTTAAGATCTTCCATCAACTCAACTACTGAATAGGCATTTGAACCATTGGCCGCTTCCCCATCCAGTAATTTGGTAAGGGTACGGGTACTAAGCAAGCGGCCTAAAACATTATCCTGCTGAATACCGATCACCATAACAGGTGAAACTCCCAAACGACTGAAAATATTCTGATCTATCATCCAGGTGGGCGTTGAAAATAACTGCTTATTAAAAAAATCGACCGCGTCCTTTTGCCTTGCTTTCGGTACAGCTTCATAAACCACTCCTTTATCATCAACCGTCTTACCTGTTTCCATTATACCACCAACATACTTTCCTACATGACCCATGTATAATGAAAATTGCCCGAATAGGTTATTGGATATTTCACGAAGATTACTATAATCTTCTCCTGGCTCATGGGTCCATTCCAACAGATTGGGAAGTATTCGCTGCAAATTCTTAATTCCATAATTACTTGCCTTTACCGCGTCATCACCAAGGTCCTCTGTTTGTGTACGTGGATCATCATTTCCTGATCCATACCATAAACGATGGTTCACAAGTTTTTCTGAGGTCCATTTGGCGAGTGCCGTTTTCTCTTCCATTGCCGTACGATACTGGGGGAAATAGCGGTAGCCCCATTCAATGGCCCAATAATCATAATCGCCAATTCGTGGAAAAATTCCTTTTTGGGTGATCTTATCTTCCGGTTGTGCCACATAATTAAATCGTGCGTAATCCATAATGGAAGGAGTATGACCATGTTCTTCGACCCAGGCTTTATTGCGAAGATTTTCCACCGGTACAGTAGACGATGATCCAAAATTATGCATGAGACCAAGTGTATGTCCAACTTCATGTGATGATACAAAGCGAATAAGCTGGCCCATAAGCGAGTCTTTAAAATTCATGGTCCTTGCTCTTGGGTCAATAGCAGCTGCCTGAATAAAGTACCAATTCTGCAGAAGCTTCATTACGTTATGAAACCAGCCTATATGCGTTTCCAGAATTTCACCACTGCGCGGATCGGTTACACTGGGGCCATAGGCATTCTCAACTGAAGATGGTTTATATACGATAGCCGAATATCTTGAATCTTCAATACTCCAGTCAGGATCATTTTCCGGAGCTTCTTTACCAATGATAGCATTCTTAAATCCTGCTTTTTCAAAAGCCACCTGCCAGTCATTCACTCCCTGTATCAGATAAGGGATCCATTTTTTCGGAGTTGCAGGATCAATATAAAGTACAATGGGCTTCTTTGGTTCCACCAATTCTCCTCTGAGATACTTTTCCATATCCTCTTCCTTTGGCTCCAGTTTCCATCTTGCTATCATGGTAGTGGTTTCTACGCGTTGCGGATTCGCATCATAATCGGTATAATTTCTAAAAAAGAAACCAACTCTTGAATCTGCCAGACGAGGCTTCATCGGTTGTGAGGGTAGCAGAATAAATGAATTATTTATTTCAATTGTAATATTTCCAAGGCTACCGGGTTGTGTTACTATAAATCCGGCACCCCCTCCTGCTGCTGGAGATTTGAAATATGTTTTAACCGTCTTTACTTCAATATTGCTTGGATAAGACCGAATGCCACTGATGTATGATTTGTCGGTTTGTAATGAGCCAGCCTGCAAACTTGCTTTACTAACCAATACAGAGGTCATGGAGTTTGATGCGGACGAAAAGGCGACTACATCATTATCACTTAAAAGATAATCGGTCATATCGATCACCGATCCTGCAGAATCTTTTGAAAAAGCCTTGATATCAAATGCTGCTGATATAGGTTGAATATTTGAATTAGATACAGAGCGGAACATTTCCTGTGTTGAATCTTTTGAAAAATTCAAATAGGAAACTCCCTTAAGAAATATCCGGTTATTAGGTCCTTTTTCAAAACGGATCATTGATTCATTGAGTTCATCTCCTGCATAACCTCCGAAAGCCTTTGGGGCATTTACAGAAGAGCGGGACATCCGGTTTACTACCATGATATCCCTTCCAAGTAGAGAATCGGGTATTTCAAAATACCATTTATCTTCTACGCGGTGGACACAGAAAAGCCCTTCATCAGTTTTCGCCTTATCAGTGATCACCTCCTTAAAAGCACGGGGACCGTTCGCATTTCGGTTAGGAAATGGGCGCGTTGAATCTGGTCGCTGAGCCTGTACCAGTAAGGAAGCAAATAGAATGGGAATTATTAATAACCGGAGCTTGTTCATCAGGGATCTTTTTTGATTTAAGGAAAGCAATTTATCTAATAATCGACATACCTATTAACCATTCAACAAAAAAGCCACCAGTTGGTGGCTTTTTCAGGTAATCTAAATGAATCATTTCTTTTTGCCTTTGGGAGCAAACATGGCAAGCATTCTTTTGCCTTCCATTTTAGGCATATTTTCCAATACACCCACTTCTCCTAATCTTTCAGCAAATTTTAAAAGCAGCAACTGGCCACGATCCTGGAATTGGATTGCTCTTCCTTTGAACTGAACATAGGCTTTCACCTTATTGCCGTCCTTCAAAAAGCCTTCAGCATGCTTGGCTTTGAAATCGAAATCATGATCATCCGTATTAGGGGTGAATCGGATCTCTTTCACTTCAGAAGCCTTGCTCTTGGCCTTCATCTCTTTTTCCTTCTTCTTCTTATCGTATAGGAACTTATTATAATCTATGATCTTACAAACAGGTGGATCAACTGTAGGAGAAATTTCAACCAGGTCCAATCCCTGTTCCTGAGCCATCTTCATAGCTGCCTGTGTATCATAAATACCCACTTCCACATTTTCACCAACTAATCTAACCTGTGGTACCCTGATAAAATGATTGATTCGGTGTTCCGCTTCTTTTCGGGGCATGAATCGTCCCCTGTTGAAACCACCTTTATTGAATCCGCCAGGACCACCGCCTGGTTTTTTGAACCCGCCTGCGGGTCTGAATGGAACTGCCATAATAAAATACTCCCATCCCCTGGGGAGCCTTTGATTGTTATTGTATTTAATACCTCTTTGGGGAAGAGGCTATTTTTATGCTTCGGGTCCTTTTCTTTCTCTGATCTCTTCAACCAGTTCTGCGATCAATTCATCTACAAGTTTTGTACCCTGATCTCCTTTACCCTGGCGGCGAACTGCTACTTTTCCTTCATTCACTTCTTTTTCTCCTACCACAAGCATCAAAGGTACTTTCATAAGTTCTGTATCACGGATCTTCCTACCTATTTTTTCGTTTCGGTCATCAATTTCAAAGCGAATATCTGCTTTTTTCAGTTTATCTGCTACAGAACATGCATAAGGTAAGAACTTATCGCTGATAGGCAATATTTTGACCTGCATCGGTGCCAGCCATAAAGGGAACTTACCAGCATAATGCTCAAGCAAAAATCCAATGAATCGCTCATGGGTACCCAGTGGCGCCCGATGTATTATAAGTGGAGTTTCTCCCTTATTATCTGCCGTGGTATACTCAAGTTTGAATCTTCTGCCCTGAGCAAAATCAACCTGGTTGGTTGCCAGTGTAAATTCCCTTCCAATAGTGCTCCATATCTGCACATCGATCTTAGGGCCGTAGAATGCTGCTTCATCTTGTACTTCAACAAATGGGGTATTGGTTCGGATCAACACATCTCTAACCAATGCTTCTGTTTCCTTCCAGAGTTCCGGTTCATCCACATATTTCTGTCCCAGTTTATCGGCAGAATGCAGTGAAAGGCGCATCACATATTTGTCTACACCGAATATGCGGAAATATTTCAGGTACATTTCATTTACCGCCTTGAATTCTTCATAGAACTGATCCTTAGTACAGTAAATATGCGCATCGTTCATATGCAGGCAACGAACTCTCATCAATCCAAATAATTCGCCACTGTGTTCATAGCGGTAACAGGTGCCGTATTCTGCCAGTCTGAGTGGAAGGTCTTTATAACTTCTTGGTTCGGCTGCAAATATTTTATGATGGTGCGGGCAATTCATGGCCCGAAGAAAATATTTCTGTCCATCCAGTTCCATAGGAGGAAACATGCTGTCCTGGTAATAAGGAAGGTGTCCGCTGGTCAAATAAAGATTTTCTTTCGCTATATGCGGAGTTACTACCCTCTTATAGCCACCATCTTTTTCAGTATCTTTTGCAAGCTTTTCCAGCTCTTCAATAATAATAGTTCCATTAGGTAACCAGAGAGGAAGCCCCGGACCCACATCATCATCCATTGTGAAAATGCCTAATTCTTTGCCGAGTTTTCTATGATCTCTTTTTTTAGCTTCCTCCAGCATAGCCAGATGTTCATCCAGTTCTTTTTGTGAAGGGAATGTTACACCATAGACCCTTGTAAGCATTTTATTTTTTTCATCTCCTTTCCAATAGGCACCTGCCAGGCTGGTTAACTTAATGGCCTTGATCAGTCCAGTTGCCGGAATATGCGGACCACGACAGAGATCAGTAAAATTTCCCTGAGTATAAAAACTGATCTCTCCATCGGTAAGCCCGCCTAACAGATCGAGTTTGTATTCATCTCCTTTTTCTGTAAAATATTTTGTTGCGTCATTCTTGGATATCTCCTTTCTGACATATTGATTGTTTTGTTTGGCCAGCTCGTTCATTTTCTTTTCAAGGGCCAGCAAATCATCTTCATTCATCTTACCCTCACCCAGATCCATGTCATAATAAAATCCATTATCAACTGGAGGTCCGACCCAGAATTTTACACCAGGAAAAAGTGACTCCACCGCTTCAGCCATCAGGTGGGCAGAAGAATGCCAAAATGTATTTTTTCCTTCCGTATCATTCCAGGTTAGCAATTGCAGGGAAGCCGATTGATTAATGGTACGAGAAGCATCCAGCACCTGTCCGTTTACTTTGGCAGCAAGAACTTTTCTTGCCAGGCCTTCGGATATGGAACGGGCAATATCCATTGAACTGGTTCCTTTCGGAAATTGTCGAACGGATCCATCTGGTAAAGTAATGTCGATCATTAGATTTATGCTACTATTTTAGGAGTGGCAAAATTAACCTAAATAGCTCAGATTATTAACAAACTATTGCCGGCCACCTATCTTTGGTATTTGTTCATTTTTTATAGTTTTGAGCCATGAAGAAGATCGTATCCGCCTTGATCCTTTTTATATTTTGCTGCTCCAACTTTTCAGCTAAGTCGCAGGAAGTGACGGGCATCTGGAAAGGCTATTTTTTGACAGAGACCGGTGAATACTACAAACTCGAATTCCAGGTGGCTCGTAACAGTAATTTCGGAGTAACCGGCGTTTCCTATTCCTATCTCGATATTCGATTTTATGGTAAGGCCACTATGACGGGAACTTTTGTAAAGTCAACCAATTCTTTCCGCATCAGGGAAATAAAGACTGTAGAAATTAAGAGCATACTTGGAGGTTCCACCTGCATTATGAATTACGCATTGAAATGGTCAAGATCAGGAAAAGAAGAATTTCTTGATGGAAACTATCTGGGAAAATATGAAGATAAAACAGGGATGCTGGGTAGTGAATGGGGTAATTGTGGTTCGGG
>JAYTXP010000084.1:0-3251 GCA_043742885.1 Chitinophagaceae bacterium
GCGCACTTGCCAATGAAGCGAAATCAAATGCCTATATAACTATTCCCGGACTTCGCGGAATGCCAGCTAAAGAGATCAGTGTAAAAAACCTCGCTAACATTATTCAGGCGAGAATGAGTGAGATCATGGATTTCGTTACCTACCATTTAAAGCAGGTTGGTTTGGATAACCGTATGCTGAATGGCGGAATTATTCTTACCGGTGGTGGTTCACAATTGAAACACCTGATCCAACTCACGGAATATGTTACGGGTCTTCCTGCCCGCATTGGTTATCCTAATGAACATCTGGCAGGCGGTCATATTGAAGAACTGTCTAAACCAACTTATTCAACCTGCATCGGTCTTATTTTGAAAGGCTATGATGATTATGAACATAACCGCAAGCAGTTTGAAAAAGATTTCAGAAATGTAGAGGTTCCGGAGAATCTGAAGCATTCAGGTGAAGTGGCTGTGATGGAGCCAGTCATTATTGACGGAGTATCATCAGATACGCTTAAAAAGCGTCGCGGGCTGACAAATTTCTGGAGTAAGTTCAAAGAAAACATCATTGACCTGTTCAAAGAAGAAGAAGATAAACGCCTCTGATCCTTTGAACCTTTTATAAAGTTACTAACCCCAATTCTAACGGAACTGCAAGTTTTTTAAATTCTATTTTATGATACATTTTGATCTGCCCAAAGAGAAATCATCCATATTAAAAGTGATCGGTGTAGGTGGCGGCGGCGGTAATGCGGTAAACTATATGTTCAGCCAGAATATCGAAGGTGTGAACTTTGTGATCTGCAATACCGATGCGCAGGCACTGACCAATAGTGGCATACCTAATCGCATACAGCTCGGTCCACATCTTACGCAAGGTCTTGGAGCAGGTGCTAATCCTGATATTGGTCGCCAGGCAACAGAAGAATCACTGGAAGAGATCAAGAGAATTTTGGAAGTGAATACCAAGATGGCCTTTATTACTGCGGGAATGGGTGGCGGCACCGGAACTGGCGGAGCACCTATCATTGCCAAAATATGTAAGGACCTGGGTATACTCACAGTAGGTATCGTTACCATGCCATTTGCTTATGAAGGTAAAAAACGTCAGCAGCAGGCACAAGAAGGCATCAAGACCCTGGAGCAATATGTGGATACCTTATTGGTGATCAGCAATGATAAGCTGCGTCACCAATTCGGTAACCTCAAGATGCGTGACGCATTTGAAAAAGCCGATAATGTATTGGCCACTGCAGCCAAATGTATTACTGATGTGATCAACAGCACAGGACAGATCAATGTGGACTTTGCGGATGTATGTACGGTAATGAAAAATGGGGGAGTAGCCATTCTTGGAAATGCGGAAGCGGCTGGAGAAGATCGTGCGCAACGTGCCATTGAAGAAGCATTGAATTCTCCTTTGTTGAATGATAATGATATCCGTGGAGCAAAATGGATACTTATCAATATTACTTCAAGCACCGGTGATCATGAATTTACCATGGATGAAGTGGAAGTGATCCAGAATTATCTGCTTACACAGGCCGGAGAAGATACCGATGTGATCCTGGGAATGGGATATGACAGTAATCTGGGCGATAAATTAGGCATTACACTTATTGCTACCGGATTTGAACATAAAGATCCTTTCCATAAGCCGGTAGTCAAAAAAGCAGAACCAAAACCTGAAGAAAAAATAATTATGGTTTTGGGCGCTGAGATTGAAGAACCAAAAGCAGAGATAAAACTTCCGGATATAAAAATAGAACAACCGGAGGGTGTAAAAATATTTTTTGATCCAATGATGCCATCATTGGTAGAAGAATTTCCTGTATCTGCTCCTGTTATATACCTGACGGATATGATGTGGACAGACCCGGCGGCACCTGAAGTATATGAATTGGACATGACTATCGTTACAGAGCAGGTCATGAAGGCTATTCCAGATGAAGCCCCTTCGGCGCAAATAGAAATCAAAGAAGAGATCTTGCTTCCATCAGTAAAGCAAACAGATGCGGTACTGATCTACATGGAGAAAAATCCGAATGATATTGGCTTGGCTCATTCAGCAGCGGGAGGTTATCTTGCCAGACCTTCTAATATCTATGCTGAAACAAAAGCAGAGGAAATTACTTCAATGACTTCTGTCTTAAAACCGGTCCCTCAACCAAAAGCTGCCAGCGTGGAACAGGAAGAACTCCTTGACCTGCAAATGCAGCTGGTAGAAAGGGATGACATTCCAGCGACGGATCTGCCACCTGCCCGCCAAACTCAAATACCTATTTCATCTAAGATCGAGGATCTGCCAATAGCAGACGAAATGGAAGAACAGAAACGCAGGTCGGCAGAGAGATTGAACAAATTGAGAAACTTATCATTTAATGTTAATTCTGCTGATCCAAATAATGAGTTTGAAACTGTGCCGGCTTATATCCGCCGTAACATGGAATTATATAATAACAATTCCCAGGTAGAAAATTTTTACAGCAGTGTTGAAGTGAAACCTGATGCCAATAATCAGGCTCAGTTAAGCTCAATTAATACTTTCCTTGAAGGAATGAAACCAGATTAATTCCCCGCTTTAATTGGAAGAAGCGAAATGTTGTTCGTTCCAATGAAACCTACTGAAGCATTCAGCTAGTGTTTTTTAGTTGTTCCCCCCGATTTCTATCGGGGGTTTTTTTTATTTCAGATCACGCCGGCTATTCATAAAATAACAAAGTGCCCAGATCAGAAAAGTAAATATGATGGTAGCTACAAGATGAAAGGGGATAGCGGCGATCGCGCTATCATATGTTTCTTTATTGATCTTACCCATGAAGGCCGGTATTGGAATCAGCTTGTCAGAAATTTCCAAAGGAAGAAAACGGCTTATCTGTCCATTATCATGTGCCTTGAATCGTAAAAGGGCCACAAAAATATTTTCAAGGATAATAAAATAGAAAATGAATATACCGAGGGCAAGGAAAGCTCTGCGTACCAAAAATCCCAGAAAAAAAGCAAGGCTTAACTGGGCAAAAGTTTGAAGTGCAAATAGCCCGACATAAGTCAATTGTTCCCATGTATTCCAGATCAATCTGTCCTGGTTATAAATGCCTGTTGCTAATGCAGCCAGGGAAAAAAACAAAGTGATCATAAAAGTGATAAGCAAAACATCGATCAGCTTGCTGGTAATAAATTGACTTCTGCTCCAGCCATCAATGATATTTTGCCTATGCGTACGAAAAGAGTATTCGTTGGTCACCATCATTATCACCACTACTGCTGGTA
>JAYTXP010000085.1:0-10044 GCA_043742885.1 Chitinophagaceae bacterium
GTAAATAAGTTCCTGGAATCACTTCTGAGGGTGCTGTTGTCGATTGCCCTGGTTTGGCCCAACCCACAGCAAGATTATCCTGACCAGTACCCTCTTTCATGAGCGCCTCTACATAATACAACTGACCAGCCGACAAGGAAACAGATACAGATTTTTGTGTACCATACTTGCTCCACTGCCTTGAATTCGTTGCAGCAGTATTATAGGCGATCTTAATTTTATTAGCTGGACTGCTAGTTGTGCTTAGCCAAAGTTCCGCAGCTTCGTCACTGGCGATCCAGAAAACATAGGATCCTGATGAGGGAGGACAGATATATCCATACATCCTAATACCAAAATTATTGCTCAGGTTAGTAGGCATTTCAAAAACGGTCTTGGTACCTGTGAGAGATGGATTATTGGGGTAATTGGCATTGGAAGTCAGGTTGGAAACAGCTGTCCCGAAGATATTGTTCCATTGCTGGTAATTAATAGCTGCGGTACCGCCACAGGTTTGTCCGAAGGAATGGGAAGAGAAAAGAATTAAAAAGGCAAGCAGAAGATTAGATGGTTTCATAATCAATTAGTTTTGGATCAGGCAAAAAGATATGAAGAAATTATATTATAATAATAAATTTATCTAACAACTTGATTAGTGATAATTATTAAATACTTTTTTAAAAAATTAACTGATACAAATTGCCTCCATCTACACGTAGAAAACTGCCTTCATAAAATGGCTTTACCGGCGAAACCACCAAATCATAAAAAGATCATTACAGGAAGAATGACCCAATAAAAATTTAAACAAATTATTCTTTTGCCTGTTTTAGACCAAACAGACAAGGATCATAAAAACGACCCCTGTTTTTAGTGTAACTTAGCGTCTCAAATCGCAATCTTTTGCAAGTTCTTTTCAGCCTTATTAAATTTAAAAATGGAAAACAATACAGCAACAGGCACCCCTACATCCTCCAGCCCGAATATTGAATCTAAATGCCCGTTTAGCAGCGGCTCACTTAAAAAAAGCGCAGGCAGTGGTTTGGCTAACCGCGACTGGTGGCCCAATCAACTTCGGTTGAACATTCTTCGTCAGCATTCTTCTCTTTCTAATCCCATGGAAAAAGATTTTAACTATGCCCAGGAATTTAAATCACTAGATCTTCAGGCACTAAAAAATGATTTGTTTGATCTCATGACCCATTCCCAGGATTGGTGGCCGGCCGATTATGGTCATTATGGTCCTTTTTTCATTCGTATGGCATGGCATAGCGCCGGAACCTATAGAATTTCTGATGGACGTGGTGGCGCGGGTTCTGGAACCCAACGTTATGCACCTCTGAATAGCTGGCCCGATAATGCCAACCTCGATAAGGCCCGATTACTTCTCTGGCCCATCAAACAGAAATACGGAAAGAAAATTTCCTGGGCGGATCTTATGATCCTCACTGGCAACTGCGCCCTCGAATCAATGGGATTTAAACCATTTGGTTTTGGTGGCGGACGTGAAGATGTATGGGAGCCAGCAGAGGATATTTACTGGGGTTCCGAATCTAAATGGCTGGGAGATCAGCGTTATTCCGGTGATCGTGAATTGGAAAATCCGCTGGCCGCTGTTCAAATGGGATTGATCTATGTAAATCCCGAAGGACCAAATGGTAATCCTGATCCCCTGGCTTCTGCACGTGATATTCGCGAGACGTTTGGTCGCATGGCAATGAATGATGAAGAGACCGTTGCCCTGATCGCAGGCGGACATACATTCGGTAAAACTCATGGCGCTGCCGATCCTTCAAAATATGTAGGTCCAGAACCAGCATCTGCTGGCATCGAAGAACAAGCCTGTGGATGGAAGAATAGTTTTGGTAAAGGCGCCGGTGCCGATACTATCACCAGTGGGTTGGAAGGTGCATGGACCACTACCCCTGTTAAATGGAGCCATAATTATTTCGAAAATCTTTTTGGCTTTGAATGGGAATTAACAAAAAGTCCTGCTGGCGCTCATCAATGGAAACCAAAAAATAATGGAGGCGCTGGTACTGTTCCTGACGCGCATGACCCATCAATAAAACATGCGCCATTCATGTTAACCACCGATCTGGCACTGCGTGTCGATCCAATTTATGAGGCTATTTCAAAAAGATTTTATGAACATCCTGATCAATTCGCCGATGCATTTGCACGTGCCTGGTATAAACTTACGCATCGCGATATGGGACCTATATCAAGATATCTGGGTGCTGAAGTTCCAAAAGAATTATTGATATGGCAGGATCCTGTTCCCGCAGTAAACCATCCTTTGGTTGATACCAATGATATAGACTCGTTAAAAACTAGAATACTATTCTCTGGTCTCAGTATTTCAGAACTGGTATCAACTGCCTGGGCTTCGTCTTCCACCTTCCGTGGTTCTGATAAACGAGGTGGTGCTAATGGCGCTCGAATTCGTCTTGCTCCACAGAGTACCTGGCAAGTCAATAATCCTGCTCAATTAAATAAAGTACTGTCAGCACTGGAAAAAATTCGCAAAGAATTCAACGAAGCAAATGCAGGTGGGAAACAAATTTCAATCGCCGACCTAATCGTTCTGGGTGGATGCGCTGCTATCGAACAATCCGTTAAGAGTGCAGGACATGCGATCAATGTTCCATTCAATCCCGGAAGAACCGATGCCACACATGAAGAGACTGATGTGGTTTCTTTCGCAGTACTAGAACCAGCCGCTGATGGATTCCGTAATTATTTAAACCCTGGCCATACCGCATCACCAGAGGAGATGCTGATAGATAAAGCGCAACTGCTTACACTTACTGCTCCGGAGCTGACTGTTCTGTTAGGTGGACTTAGGGTACTCGATATCAATTTTGATCATTCAAAACATGGGGTCTTCACTAAGAATACCGGATCGTTGAGTAATGATTTTTTTGTGAACCTGCTTGATTATAATACCGCCTGGTCACCAGCAGCAAATTCAAAAAATCTTTTTGAAGGACGTGATCGTAAAACAGGTGAAATTAAATGGACAGGTACAAGAGCTGACCTTGTATTTGGTTCAAACACTGAACTGCGCGCCATTGCGGAAGTATATGGGTCTGCAGACGCCAAAGAAAAATTCATGAAGGATTTTGTTGCAGCCTGGACCAAGGTGATGAACCTGGATCGTTTTGATTTGAACTGATAATTTCCAACACAGAGTTACAGAGGCACGGAGGATCACAGAGATTATTGATAGTAACTATTAATTAATGATTATTCATTATTTCATGGCACGGTCGAGATGTACATACCCCCCATCTACATGAATCAATTGTCCGGTTGTATGACTGGAAGCTGATGAAAGAAGAAACACCACCATATTAGCGATCTCTTCTGTTTTTGTGAACCGATTCTCCAATGGGATCAGCGCTTCGATCTGCTTTTTTTTGCCCTCTCCATCCGGAAGAGACTGGATCCATTTTTCATAAAGAGGCGTATAACTTTCCGCTACCACCACCGCATTCACTCTTATTGAATATTTCGCCAATTCAACCGCCCATTCGCGGGTCAGTGCATTTCTTCCACCATTGGAGGCGGCATAGGCCGACGTATTTCCCTGTCCGGTCTCAGCAGTCTTTGAACTTATATTTACAATTGAACCTTTTGATTTTTTCAACCAGGGAAGTGAATGATGTGCGAGCAAATAATAATGGACAAGGTTTTTGTGAAGACTAAGCATGAACCGATCATAGTCGCCGCCTTCAAGTCCAACTCCATCGTTCACGCCCGCATTATTTACAAGCCCATCTATTTGGCCGTATTTATCAGTTATCTGACTGATCACAATTTTACAAGCTAGGGGATCGGTTAATTCTGCAACGAACTGATCGGCAAGATACCCGGCCACTTTCAAAGCAGAAAGCAATTGCTGGTTATCTTCTTCATTACGACCAATAATAACAGGAATAGCTCCTTCCTTTGCCAATAATTCAACTATACTCTTGCCAATTCCTTTGGCCCCACCGCTGACGATGATGAGTTTATTTTTTAATTGAAGATCCATTTGATTTTATTTAATCATCTATTCAGCTGAAACAACACGATACCCTTTCCACCCGAAAAAGAAAACTACTACAAAACATACAAGAGGTACAAAATATCCTAACTGTATATTTTGAGTTGCATCACTGATCTCTCCAAAGATCCGGGGAAGAATAGCTCCGCCTACTATCGACATGATGATAAGACTGCTTCCGTATTCCGTATCATTTTTCAAATCCTTTATTCCAAGTGAAAAAATGGTCGGAAACATGATGGACATAAAGAAACAGATGGCGATCACTGCGTATACAGTGATCATTCCGCTGCCGATAATAGCGATAATACATAAACAAATGCTCGCCGCTGCATAAAGCGTGAGCAATCGCTCCGGCTTTATGTATTGCATCAGAAAAGTTCCCAAAAACCGGCCGATAAGGAAGGCGATTCCGCAGGCTCCAAGATAATCAGCAGCAGTGATCTGTTTCAGACCGGCCGATCGTTCCGCATAAAGTATGAATAGGCTGAATACAGATATCTGAGCACCCACATAAAAGAACTGGGCGATCACTGCCCAGGTAAGATGTTTATGCCTGAACGCATGCATGATATTCTTACTTGCAGGAATATCTGAATTGTTATTTAGTTTGGGAAGTTTGGTAAAGGCAAATAATAAAGCCACTACCAGCAATACGATTCCCAGTATCATATAGGGGGTCTTTACAGAAGCGGCCTCGGAAGCCAGAGCGATCTTTTTGGCGGCATCAGTCATTGCATTTAATTCATCATCCGAGTGCCCTTTCGTTAATATAATACGCGCGCCGATAACCGGAGCCAATGCGGCAGCCATGCCGTTAAATGATTGAGCAAAATTCAATCGCTGGGTGGAATTGGCCGGATCTCCCAAAGCTGCCGCGTATGGATTGGCCGCTGTTTCCAGGATGGTTAGTCCGCACGCAATTATAAAAAGTGCGGCCAGAAAATATTCATATGACTGATGATCGGCCGCGGGCAGGAACATGAAGGAGCCTGCCGCAAAAAATACCAGTCCGGTAATGATACCATTTTTGTATCCGAATTTTTTCATGATGAAACCCGCAGGAAGGGCCATCAGGAAATAGGCGATGAAGACTGCGGAGTCGATCAAAGTGGATTCTGTGGTGGTCAGGGTGAAAGATCTTTTCAAGTGTGGGATCAGGATCGGGTCGAGATTATGCACAAAACCCCAGAGAAAGAAAAGGCTGGTGACCAGTATAAAGGGGAATAGGAATTGTCTGGATGGCTTCATATTGCGCAACCTTTTAGTTTCTTATATTTAATCAAAATTAATCAACACTTGTCTGGATTCACCCAACCCATCTATACCTAACTCCATGGTATCCCCTGCCTTAAGATAAAGATTGGGCTTCATTCCCAGCCCCACCCCTGCCGGCGTTCCTGTCGAAATTATATCGCCCGGCAGCAAAGTCATAAAACAACTGGTGTATGAGACCAGCGTAGGAATATCAAAGATCAGGTTGGAACTAGACCCATCCTGCATGATCTTTCCGTTCAATTTCAACCATAATCTTAACTGGTGGACATCCGGAATTTCTTCTTTGGTCACCAGCCATGGGCCGATTGGAGCGAAGGTATCACAGCCTTTTCCTTTATCCCAGGTGCCGCCCATTTCCAATTGAAAGGCTCTTTCACTGATATCATTGTGAAGGCAATAACCCACCACAAAGTCCATTGCCCTATCCTTTTCTACATAGCTTGCCTTTTTCCCTATGACCACGGCCAACTCAACTTCCCAATCTGTTTTTTCTGAACCCCTTGGAATTCTTACGTCATCATTGGGACCAATAATAGCCGTAGTTGACTTTAAAAATATCACTGGCTCGGTAGGTGGCGTTGCTCCGGTTTCCTTTGCATGATCAGAATAATTCAATCCTATACATACGATCTTAGAAGGGCGCTTCACCGGACAACCCAATCTTTCAATTTCTATTTTCGGCAGTGATCCCTCATCATTTAGTTTCTTTAATTTTTCAAGTCCGCCATTTACAAAGAACTCTTCATCATAGTCGGCAAACCATCCACTGGCATCATAATAGCTACCGTTTTTAAACAGACCTGGTTTCTCTTTTCCCGGAGCTCCATAACGTATCAGTTTCATCTTTAGTTATTCAGTTTTATAAATCCTCCATCAATCGGATAATCGCAACCAGTTACAAAGCCAGCTTCCTCACTACAGAGATAAAGCGCCAGATGCGCTACTTCCTCTGTACTGGCCATCCTTCCTATGGGCTGACTCTTTGATAATTTCTCAAACATTTCTTTTTCCTGTCCGGGATAATTTTTCGAAATAAATCCTTCAACAAAAGGAGTGAATACCCTGGCAGGTGAAATACTATTACATCGAATATGATAACCGATATAATCTTTTGCAACCGAAAGCGTCATGGCAGATACGGCTCCCTTACTCATACTATAGGCGAAGCGATCACTTAATCCAACCCATGCAGCAATAGAACAAAGATTGAGTACCGTTCCCTTCGATTGTGATTTCATAATGGGCAATACTTCATGAAGGCAATTATAAACTCCTTTTACATTGATAGAAACCAGGCGATCGAAATCCGCTTCGGATGTATTATCTGCATTTCCAACATGAGCCACGCCTGCATTATTGACTAAAATATCAATGCCGCCGGCTAATGCAACTACTTTCTCTACCGCATTTTTTACCTGCTCCTGACTGACCACATCCACAATTATTTTTTCTGCTTTACCGCCTTCTGCTCTTATTTCATTAACCACTTGCTGTCCTGAATTTTCATTCAGATCAAACACAAAAACATGAGCACGTTGTTTGGCAAACAATCCCGCAATGGCACGGCCTATTCCACTTCCCGCCCCGGTAATGATCGCTGTTTTATTCGTAAGCTGAAACATATTAAAGTAGATTGATCATCGAATATATAGAGAAAAAAGACAGAGTTGAGAGGTTGAGGGCTTGCCGGCAGGCAGGCAGGGTTGAGATTAGAAAGTTGAAGAAATCTCTTATTGGCATAAATTTGTAGTAGAAATGGCAGAACAAAACCAATTGGAAGGAAAGAAACAGGTAAGGCGTTTTAAAAAGACTCTATTGATAGAGATCGGGCTTTTCATAATCTCGCTTTTTTTCTTTGTTTATATAGTAGATGAGATCGTTTTAGAAAATAATCAGAAGCTGGATAGCTGGGGTTGGAGCCTGGTAATGCCATGGCGAACACCATTCATGACTGATTTTATGCAAACAGTTACCTGGATGGGGTCCTGGTATTTTTTGGTACCGGCCTATTTACTATTGATCTTCTGGTTTAAATTTTATAAAAACCAAACCCGCGTTTCAATGGAATTACTCGCCATTGGAATTACCAGTACAGTGATCATGTTCACGGTTAAAGAAATTTTTAAAAGACAGCGACCCCTTGAACCCCTTTTGCATGCAGTTCCCGGATTTAGTTTTCCCAGCGGACATTCATTTTCTTCCTTTACTTTTTTTGGATTGCTTGTTTATATAATTGCAGATTCACAAAGTCTTTCCCTACCCATGAAATGGTTGGGCAGTTTTCTTTGCATTCTGCTGGCCAGCATCATTGCTATCAGCCGGGTCTATCTTAAAGTGCATTACCCAAGCGATGTAATCGCCGGTTTTCTGCTCTGTGTAATTTGGTTGGGAATTTCTTTTGTTGTTCTTCACAAACTAAGGGGAAAGAGATTTCTGGAAGCATAAAGAAGGTTGAGGAGGTTGAGAAAATACAGGGTTGAGAAGGTTGAGGGTATCTTCCAGGATGTTAGGGTTTTCACTCAACCTCCTCAACCCTCCTCAACCCTCCTCAACTTTCTCAACCCCCTCAACCCTCTCAACCTTATAAACCCTCAACTTTCAACCCTCAACCTTCAACTTCCTTACTATATTTGCCTCCCAATTACAAATTATGAAATTTTACAACCTTCTAATAAAATACAGGCTCTGGGTCGGAATAGCGTTGATCACACTTGGGATCTATGTAAACTATTCTGCTTCCTTCTGGCCAGGCTTTCCGCTTTACCTGGTTGGAGCCATTCTGATCTTCGGTCATTTCTTTTTTGGTCCACTCCGCCTGATCCAGGAATTCATGGAAGCAGGTGATATGGAAGGAGCAGAAAAAGTGATCAATTCCATCAAATTCCCCGGCCTTTTATACAAGCCTATTCGTTCGGTTTTTTATACCCTGAAGGGAAATATCGCTATGATGAAACAGGATTTTGATGGTGCGGAAATAATGATGAAGAAGGGTCTTGACCTGGGCATGCCAATGAAAGAAGCAGAAGGTGCCAGCCTTTTGCAAATGGGTATGATCTCCATGCAAAAAAATAATATCAAACAAGCCGAAAATTATATTCGCTCTGCCTTAAGAAAAGGACTTCCAGATAAAGAAAATGAATCGGCCGCTTACCTGCAGATGTGCAGTATCATGATGAACAAACGCGAATTCCGCGCGGCTAAAGATTTTTTCCGAAAAGCAAAGGCCTGTAAACCGACTACTCCTCAGATCGTGGATCAGATAAAGCAGATTGAGAAGTATATTTCGAGGATGCCTGGATAATTCTTGCTACAAGCTTCAGGCTTTTGGCTTCAGGCTTATTTAGTAATTGATAAGCGATTCTATACTACTATTTTGAAAAACTCGTACACCATACCAAGCCTGCAGCTTGCCGCCTGTGGCTTGTAGCTTCTAATCCTTCCAAGCCCCAAACTTCCCCTCGACCATCTCCTTCCTGAATCGAAAAATCTCTTCCAGTTTTTTCTTTATAAATAAAGTATTAGCCAGATTACCCAGAAACCCCAGCGGGTTTTTATAATGTACAATATCTGTCATTTCCACCCCTCCCTCTATTTCTTTAAAATGATGCTGGTGCTGCCATAAAGCATAGGGCCCTTTTCTTTGCTCGTCAACAAAATATTTTAGCGGCGATACATGCGTGATCTCAGTCATCCAGTACATGGGAATATTCAGCACCGGACTCACCTTATACTCAAAGATCTGACCGGCATAGATGCTGTTTCCATGGTGCTTGGAAATGACCCTGAACTTCATATTCTTTGGAGTAATATTGTTCAGATTGGAGGGATCAGAAAAAAAATTCCAGACTTCTTCTAAACTTGCCGGAATTTTTTGCACCGTTTTAAGGGAATGAGCTGCCATGCGTATTTAAAGATTAAATTCGTGATAATAACATCATTCAGCCACGAAAGTTCGGTCAATCATGTCCATTAACAGAGAAAGATTAGCGAAAAAATTTGAGGAAGAATACGAAAGACTCAATAAAAAGCAAAAGCTGGCAGTAGATACCATTGACGGTCCGGTAATGGTCATAGCCGGCCCCGGTACAGGAAAAACGCAGATCCTTGCCAGCCGTATCGGAAGAATTTTACTCGATACCGATGCCTATCCACAAAATATTCTTTGTCTTACCTATACAGATGCCGGTGTAGTAGCCATGCGTAAACGTTTGCTTAGGTTCATCGGTCCCGATGCGCACAAAGTGAATATCTATACATTTCATGCTTTTTGCAATGATGTGATTCAGGAAAATCTTTTTCTTTTTAATAAACCTGCTTTAGATCCTGTATCCGATCTCGAAAAGATTGAACTATTCAAAGAACTGATCGACACTTTACCAAAGAGTCATCCGCTTAAAAGATATCGGGGTGATGTTTATTACGAAGCAAAGAACCTGGATGGTTTGTTTGCCTCTATGAAAAAAGAAGGCTGGACACCCGAATACCTGATTGAGAGAATTGATAGTTATCTCAGTGACATTTCTACAAGGGATGATTTCAGATATAAGACTTCGCGTGCAGGACAATTTCAGAAAGGGGATTTTAATCCAAAATACCATGATGAACTGGAGCGAATGGAAAAACTTCGGGCCGCAGTTGGTGAATTCAATCGTTTCCAGGAATTAATGAATCGTCGCGCGCGGTATGATTTTGATGACATGATCAAATGGGTGCTGGATGCTTTCAATGATAATAAA
>JAYTXP010000086.1:0-2362 GCA_043742885.1 Chitinophagaceae bacterium
TTTTTTTCTCATCATTAAAACGAAAACCATGAAACTGTTTTGGTTACTACTCTGTGTTTCTTTTTCTTTCTGCGGTGCGGCGCAAAATAAAATGCCGGTCAATGATTCTACAGCAATTCCTCCCGCTGTAAAATCGGTGACAAAGCATAGCCTCACTATCAACGGAAAGCAGATCAATTATACAGTCACTGCCGGAGCTTTGTTATTAAAAAATGAAAAAGATGAAATCGTGGCGTTATTTGGTTATACCGCTTATAGTAAGGATGGCGAAAACGATCTTGGTAAAAGACCTGTCAGCTTTGCCTATAACGGTGGACCCGGTTCTTCTTCTTTTTGGTTGAACATGGGTATTCTCGGACCTAAGCGGGTAGTGGTCAATGACCCGGAAAATAATCCGCCTCCTCCTTACCGTTCAGAAGACAATCCTAATTCACTTTTAGATATCAGTGATCTTGTGATGATAGATCCGGTTGGTACCGGCATCAGTCGTGCTGTAGGGAAAGCAAAGAACAAGGATTTCTGGGGGGTTGACCAGGATATCAAAAGCGTCAGCCAGTTCATTTATCAATTCGTAAATGAGAATGAGCGATGGAACTCACCA
The DNA here is from genome assembly GCA_043742885.1 of Chitinophagaceae bacterium. Classification (GTDB taxonomy): domain Bacteria; phylum Bacteroidota; class Bacteroidia; order Chitinophagales; family Chitinophagaceae; genus JJ008. The sequence continues at coordinate 602 of JAYTXP010000086.1, forward strand.
AAATTTTTATTGGGAGAAAGTTATGGCACTACCCGGTCGGGTGGTGTTGTAAACTTTTTACAGAATATGGGATTAACCATGAATGGAGTGATACTCGTTTCTGTAGTTCTAGACTATCGCACAGTGGTTTTTCAGGCTGCTGATGATCTTCCTTATTTAGTCTATATGCCGGGCTATGCAGCTACCGCCTGGTATCATAATAAAGTAGCCAATAAACCCGCCAGCCTTGAAGCCTTTATAAAAACTGCCCGGGATTTTGCCTTAGGAGAATATTCAACTGCCCTGATGAAGGGTAGTTCTTTAACCGTTGCGGAAAAAGATCAGATCGCCAATAAATTATCCGGCTTAATTGGTTTAAGCAAAGAGTATATATTGAATGCAAATCTCAGGATAAGTCCAACCCAATTCCGGCAGGAATTATTGCGGGAGGAGCATGTGCTGGCAGGAAGATTAGATTCAAGGTATAAAGGTGTTTCTCAAAATCTTTTGGCTGAAAATGCAGGATATGATCCGCAAAGCGTTGCCATTTCCCCTGCTTATACTTCTGTATTCTTGGATTATTATTACAATGAATTGAAAGTAGATAAAAATTATACTTATCATACTTCCGCAAGCGGAACTGAAGGTTTTGAATGGGATTGGAAGCATGCTAAAAGTTCAAATCCCCGTGGTATGCAGGCTCCGCCTAATACCGGCATTGACCTGGCAGAAACCATGAGCCGTAACCCCAATCTGAAGGTGTTAGTGCTGAATGGCTATTATGACCTCGCCACTCCCTTCTTTGCAACAGAGTATACATTTGATCACCTGGGCCTTGAACCTTCGATAAAAAAGAATGTGCAGTTCAAATATTACCCGGCGGGGCATATGATGTATATCGAGCCGGTATCTGCTGTTACTTTTAAAAAAGATCTGGCAGAGTTTATCGGGTCAGCGACTAAGAAAAGTGGATTTTAAAAGTTTACTCAATAGTTAACTGTTTTTATGGAAGTACATCACCACAGTTCTCCCGCCCCAGCCGGGGCCCACCCTGCCCGAAAAAAATGGACCCATTATTTCTGGGAGTTTTTAATGTTATTTCTCGCTGTGTTCTGCGGATTTTTGGCAGAAAACATCCGGGAGCATAGTGTAGAACATCGGCGGGAAAAACAATACATGCAATCATTGATTTATGACCTGGAAAATGATACTACCAATCTCACCGAAGGTTTTCCCCGAAAGGATCAGCGGATCAAAGCCATTGACTCCATCTTTCTTTTTTTTGAAGCAAACCCGGCTGCAAAAACAATACCCGGTTCCGTTTTGCGCTATATGCGAAGAAGCCTTTGGGACAGGCATTACCGGAGGAACAGCACCACTATGGACCAGTTGAAAAATGCTGGCGGTCTGCGGCTGATTCGCAAAAAAAATATTGCAGATTCTATTGCTGCTTACGACTTACAGTGGCAAAGGGCTGAGTTTTGGAGAGAAGGCTACATCAACCTCCAGGAAAAAGGGAAGGATCTGGTGCAAAAAATTGTAAATGCTACTAACCTTCTTTCCAAATACAGAACAGAATCTGGTTTTATAAGTGAAAGAAATATTGTGGACAGCCTGAGTGTTCGTATTAACACCGAACACCTGAACGAATTTTTCAATTTTATTGCGGATCAGAAAATCACTACCAGCCAGGACAAAGCAGGTTACCAGGCTATTGAACAAAGTGCGGAAAGATTAATTCTTCTTATAAAAAAGGATTATCACCTGAAATAAATATTTTAT
>JAYTXP010000087.1:0-11129 GCA_043742885.1 Chitinophagaceae bacterium
CCAAAGCGGAAATAATTCAACCAAACAGAAGAAAAGATCAGCTGAAATATCCACACGGCAAAGACAACATAGTAGAGCTCATGAAAACGGAGCTTTCCATAATTGCCAAATCCATAGCCATAAAAGAAGAAGGTGCAAATAATACTTTGCATCAGGTAATTGCTAAATGCCATCTGTCCCACATTAGAAAGCGCCTTCATCAGCCAGGGCACCAGATTACTACGGAAGATCAGCATAATTAAAGAAGCATGACCAATGGTTAGTGGCAAACGCCTGAACTCTGAAAAAGTAAAATGATCCATCCTCCAGTGATCAACATAATGTCCAATTAGGAATATTTGCATCCATTGCTGGTCAAAAATTAACCAGGCCACTGGAATACCAATACCATAACCAATCAACATCCACATCAGGTAAGTGGAGGTTCGAAGTTTATTAGAGAAAAATCCCCATAAATAAAGGGCCATGCCTATAAACATCATACATAGCATATCCCAGCAGCCATAATACATATAATTCACTTCCCCGAATGTGTTCTGCGGAATGAAATAGGTAAAAATAGTAGTATACCCGGACTGCATTTTGCGAAGATTCAGATTCGACTGCGCCGTATCGGGTTTTTGATTCTGCTCGATTTGTATCCAGTTGGCCCTTGCCTCTGTTTGTTCCGGAGTTAATTTCTTACCCGCTTTTTCAGACTTCACCGCCTCATGATAAGCCATTCGTTTTTCCCTAAGGTCCTGGTAACTCCAGTTGGATCTGAGCATAGTGATCGAAATACAAAAAATCCCAATGATCAATAACCATTTTGGTTTCAACTTCCGGAATGGAAATAAGATCATTCCACATAACCCATAAAAAAATAAAATATCACCTCCCCACAAAAGTATATAGGCATTAAATAATCCAAACAAGACTAGCAAAAGCAATCGGCGATAATAATATTCTGCTACCGGCGCCCCAAGAGGATTCTCTTTTTTATTTTGCATAAACAAGATCATCCCGGCTCCGAAAAGCATAGAGAAAAGGCCGCGCATGGTTCCTTCAAAAAATATGAATATGGTCGCAAACGTATAATGATCAGCTCCCGATCTTGGTCCTGTCAGCAAATCATACCAGGAACCATTATTAAAACCAAAGCCCGGAATATTCATCATCAGGATGCCCAGTAAGGCAACTCCGCGTATAGTGTCTATACTTTTTATACGATCGGCCGTCTGTACTGGAATGGTTCCCAGATCAGAATTGGATGCCCCCGATATGCCAGTATTATGTTGATCCATTACAAATAAATTAATTGGTGATTGTTCAGGATAGGTCGTTTAATTCTTGTTTTCGATTGGGCAGCCATTTTCGATAGACCAGACACCGCCATAACCATTCCAGCGGTCCGGATTCATAATTGCGCAGCCAGAATATGCTAAATACTATTTGTATCAGCATGATCTCGGCTACAACAAAGTACAATTCCCATTGACTCAATCTGCCGAAATAACCAAAGCCATATCCGTAAAAGAAAAAACTGCAGATCACCGATTGCAGAATGTAATTAGTTAGCGCAATCTTACCTGCCTTCGCAAAGGCCTTCAACAAAAATTGAAAAACATTCATTCGGAGTAACCACATGAGTAATGAGGTGTAACCAAGTGCCATCAAGCCTCTCTCAAAAGGAAGGAAGAAATTGTATGGAAGGCTTCGGGTTTTTATATAGAACTGGTAGTCCCATAATCTTACCACATCAAAATGTATACGAAACCATGATAATCCCGCACCAATTAATAAACTAATAGCTGCTATCATAAAATATCTCGACGAAGAAAAACGAGAGCTGAAAAACCCAATACTAAAAAGGGCCATACCCAGAAACATCATTGATACTGCCTCCCATATCCCCGTCCTGTAAAACTGGATCGATTCATTTTGCTGGGCACGGGCTTTAACATGATCCCAGACCCTGGCATAACCTTCCCGCATAGATTTATTTTCAGCCTTTGTCGTAGCGGAATCAAATTTTAATCCCTTCAGCAATCCTTCCCAGGCCCCTTTGTCATTTTGCTGAAGTTTGGTTAGCGTATCCCTTTTCTTAACAAGAGAATCATCCAGTTTCTTTTTGATCATCCAACCCCTGATCAATAAACTATCTGCAGGTTTATTGACACTGTCTTTTTTTGCACGGGCCAAACTATCCTGTTTGAATTTTGCTTCTATATTGGTAACCGCTAGGAATTTACTATAGCTTTCTTTATCATCTGCATAATTCCAATATAATTTTCCGCTATAAATAAGTGTGCAAAAAATGGCAGCGATAAATAAATTTCGACTATTCATTCTTGCAAAAACGAAGATCAGGATACCTGCAATGGCAAAGGGAAATAAGATATCTCCAGGCCAGAGAACTAGAAATGCATTCAATAACCCGAAAAATAGCAACCAGAACAGGCTCCTGATATAAACATCCACTTTTGAAATTGATCCCGGATCCTGTTTTTTACGAAAGAAGATAATAATACCTGCCCCAAAAGCAATAGCCAGTAAGGCGTTCATTTTCCCTTCAAACAAACTGGATACAACAGAGAGCAGATAATAATTACCGCCATGCGTCCCTGTTTTAAAATAGGTTCGTTCATTGATGGTAAACCCACCCAGGCTCCAGATACTGGTGACCAGGAGTCCAAAAAGGGCCATTCCTTTTAAAACATTAAGCGAAAAATTCTGTCGCGTAAGGACATTTGCCTCCGGAGTAGTGGAAGGAGTTTGATTCATTATGTTGGTTTTTGTGTCTCCAGGTAGCGGCCTGCAATTAAATATAATTATAATTTTTAATAAAGATTTTTGGGGACCCATATTTTGATGCTATTCAACTTTGTACATTTACTCTTGCAGCCTTCGCAATATTTTTAGTATTTTTGCTGGAATTATGGCCCTCGAAAAAACATATGCTAGTCCATCCGAATCAGAGGATATTGATGTCCTGGTTGAAGTGGATAAAGGCTGCTCCCTGGTGGTCTGGAATGACGAGGTAAACACTTTTGAATGGGTTATTGAGACCCTGATCGAGGTCTGCGACCATAATTTTGAGCAGGCAGAGCAATGCTCTCTGATCATACATTTTCACGGCAAATACGCTGTAAAACAAGGTAGTTATGAGGATCTTAAGCCTCAAAGGGAGGCCATTACTGAAAGGGGCATCAATGCCACTATTGAGGTACTGGTATAACTACTTAACAACGGAGCTTATATTTTTTTTATATTTCGGAACAAATCATTAAAAACCAATGAGAAAATTCTTTGTTTTTGTTGCCATTTTACTGGCATGCAACAGCCTGACCAATGCCCAGGAAAATGTGATCGCCCGAAATCCTGATGTGATCGTGGGTCGTGTTCTACGAATAACCAAACCACTTTCCCAAATGACTGCTGCAGACAAGCTGGTTAAGGATGTTAAAGTCCGTGACCTTGATGGCATCATTGGAAAAGATGAAGAGTTTGAAGAAGGAGAAGGAGCTCCTAATTTCGGTTCCATTTTTGGCGCCGATGCTGCGATTCAAAAAACTTATAATGACCAGCCTCGTCCATCTACAAATCGTGCGGTCACCTCCAATTATGCTGGTATTGGTTATCAGCCACTGAATCCACCCGATCCTACAATCTGTGTAGGACCAAACCATGTGATCCAAATGATCAATGGTTCTTCCGGTGCATTATTTCGTATCACCGATAAATCAGGTGCTGAATTAAAAGCACCAACTTACCTGGATGGTATTACAGGAAAAGGCGGACTTGGTGACCCAATTGCTTTATATGATCAACTGGCAGATCGCTTTATATTAACTGAATTTGTAAATAAATCAGAAGTAGGTAGCGAAGGTTTGGTAGTAGCTATCACTGTAAATGGTGACCCAATGGGTTCATGGGTTATATATTTCTTTTCAACAGGTACTACTTTTCCTGATTATCCGAAATTCTCTGTGTGGAATGACGCGTATTATGCAACCACCAATGATTTTGCAAATGCACAGTCGTACGCCGGATCATCCGTATATGCTTTTGACCGTGCAAAAATGCTGATTGGTGCTACCGCCACCATGCAACGGTTTACACTTGGTACAGCAAGCAAACATTTTTCAATGAGTCCGGTAACATTGGAAGGATCGACTGTTCCTCCTGCTGGTACCGGTGGATTAATAGCCTATATGTTTGATGATGCATGGACATCAACAACTTCCGATATGGATAGTATCGGTTTCTTTGAATTCAAGGTGAATTTTACAACGCCTTCCAGTTCCGTAGTCGTAACAAAAACTTCATTGGCTACAGCCGCTTATAAATCGGATATATGTACTGCTACACGTGGACAATGTATCTCCCAACCAGGTTCATCTTCCAAACTGGAAGCGTTGCAACAAAAGATCATGAATCAACCGGTTTATCGTCGCTTCGCGGGATATGAAGGGATTGTGATGAGTCATGTGGTAGATAAAGGCTCCAATATCTCCGGACTTCGATGGTATGAAATACGGAAGACTACAGGTAACTGGTCCATCTATCAGCAATCAACCTATGCACCTGATAATACTAACCGTTGGCTGCCGGGTATTTGTTATGATGCGAACGGTAATATCGCTTTGGCTTATAATGTTTCTTCCAGCGCTACTTCGGTATATCCTGGTGCACGGTACACAGGAAGAAAAGAATGTGATCCATTGAATACATTGACTTATACTGAAAACCTTCTTATAGCAGGTACTTCTTATAATGCCAGTACTCGCTACGGAGATTATAATCACCTTGTATGCGATCCAGATGGTGTTACTTTCTGGTTTACCTGCGAGTACAATGCAGCCACAACCTGGAGCACCCGTATCTCTTCTTTCACGCTTGATCCATGCAACCCACCTGCGTGCGGAAATCCAACCAATTTAAACAGTACTAATATCACCGACAATAGCGCCACTGTAAACTGGACCGCAGTTGCTGGTGCGAATAATTATGATATAGATTATAAATTGACAAGCAGTGGAATCTGGACCAACCTGGTAACTGCCACTACTCTTACCAGCGCTAATCTTACACTGCTTTCCCAAGGTACTACCTATGATTATAGAGTAAGAGCGAATTGCACGGCAGGACCCGGTAATTATGTAGCGGCCCAATTCACAACTACTGCTCCTTGCGCAATACCTGGTTCACTTTCTGCAACAGCAATCACAGGTAACAGTGCCAGCATTAGCTGGGCCGCGGTTCCGTTCGCTACAAATTATATTGTTCGCTATAAAAAAGATATCGATCCATCTTATACAATACTTGCCGCCGTATCTGGCACAAGCACTTCGCTTACTGGCTTGACCGGTTCAACTTTATATGACTGGAGCGTTTCTACTAATTGTGCCGGAGGCACTAGCAGTGCATATAGTGCAGATGCAAATTTCACAACAACTAATGCCTGTCCTGATCTGGGCGAACCAAATAATACGTTGGCAACTGCCTATCCTATTTCAACAGGTGTAAGTTATAATGCGGTGATCGCAAATAGTACGGACAATGATTATTTCAGCTTCAATAATACATCAACACAGAAAAAGATCAGGGTAACACTGAGCAACCTGCCAGCGAACTATGATCTTCATGTTTATCGTCCAAATGGTGCGCTTGCAGGAAGTTCTACCAATACCGGTACTACCAATGAAACAGTTATTTATAATGCGAACCAGGTGGGTACTTACACTGCTTATGTGTTTGGTGTTGCTGGTGCATTCAATGCAAGCTCATGCTATACCCTGCTGGTTCAGTTAAGTGCAACTAACTTCGCTCCTACTGGCAATGAGCCTAATAATAAGACCGAGATCGTTAAGGTTGGTGGACTTAAAGTTTTCCCGGATCCTGCAAAGAGTATCGTTAATATTTCCTTCGATGCTATCGTTAAAGGAAAAGCGGCAGTTGAGATTTTCGATCAGTCGGGTACCAGAGTAATAAATCGTACACTGAACGTTGATAAAGGAATCAATTTCGGTAGCATAGATATCAGCAGCCTGCCTGCCGGTGTGTATGTAGTGAAGGTGAAACAAGCCGATCGCATAAACGTACAGAAATTGGTTGTTGGAAAATAACCTCTGAATATTTTCAGAAAAAGCCGGTCAGTTGACCGGCTTTTTTATTTTAAAAGACTTTTTTTCGCTTACCTGCTGTGAATCTATCGCATGATCACCTGCTCTCCTACTCTTCCAAGTGATTTCTCACGTATGAACCAGGCTTTATGATATTGGCAGGCGGCACGATGACAACTTTGAATGCCTTTATAATGCTGACAAAGTTTCATACAATAACCACAGGCAGAAAACATCACCAGGTCATAACGGTTGAAATCGATGGCTGGTATGGAATCTCTTTGATATTCCATCATCCTTTTATACCACCAATCAGTTCTATCTCCGGTAAAATGGGTTAGTGAATCTTTGGTATAACTATATAGGGAAAATATTTTTCTGTAAAATGAATCTGTGGCAATGACCATCACATTTTTACTTCCAGGAATTGACTGAAATTGTTCCAGGTTGAAACTTCCACTACCCGGATCAGGCAGTTTTATTTCCTTACCCAGGTCAGTAGGAATATTTGCCCGGAAGGCAATTTCTGCGCGGTCCTGAGAATAACTGTTAACGGAAATACAAAGGGCGAGAAGCAGGATTTGGGTGCGCATGTAAGATTATTTAAAGCTTGATGCGTCTGACCTTTAAATTACACATCATCTTAAAATTGGGCTTTGAGCAACGAGCTTCGAGCTGTGAGCTTGACCATTCACTACTTACTACTCACTATTCACTCAGAATTTGTTCCCTAAATAATGCGGCAACATATTCAACCAGGTATTCCAGTCATGCGGCCATTCTTCTCCCCAAATATCAAGCTCATACCAGATACCCTTATCATAAAGTACTTTGGCAAAATGGCCGCTGGCACCAGGATCTTCATAACTACCACTACCGGAAAGTATATGGATATGTTTGCTCTGACGGATCTGTTCAAGCAGATTATGATCGGTTAAATTCTGCATATAGTGCCAGGGAGAATTGAAATATACATTATCATCGAAGTGTCCCTTGGTATATTCTGTCAGATCATATACACCACTCATAGCGATCACGCCGTTGATCAGATCAGGTCGCTTCAAAAAAAGATTCATACTATGCAGTGCCCCAAAGGAAGCGCCGCAAGTAATGATAGGTGTTTCCCAACTGGTAGCATTTCGAATGAATGGAACAACTTCATTAAAAACATATTCATTCCATTGTCGATGGCGCCATGATTTATGCCGGGGGTCGGCCTCATTGTTCAACCAGGATTCTTTATTGATACTGTCGATAGAAAATACTTTCACTTTACCACTATCAACTAACGGGCCCAGTTTATCCATCAGTTGAAACCGCTCATATTCCAGATAATCTGCTCCTGCCGTCGGAACAAGCAATAATGCGAATCCATGATCTCCATAGGTTACAATAGGCATATCCTTTTCAAGCGAAGGGCTGTACCAGGAATTCAATTCTCTTTTCATTGCTTTGATTGAAGTGCAAAAATACAAGGCTAAAATGGTATTTTTGCGCCTATCCTGCAACTAAGCTAAATACATGGAACTGAGTAAGAATTTTGAACATGGACAGGCGGAAGCGAAATGGTACCAGCATTGGCTGGACCAGGGCTATTTTCATAGTGTACCTGATGAAAGAGAACCTTATACTATTGTGATTCCCCCTCCCAATGTGACCGGTGTATTACATATGGGTCACTGCCTTAACAATACTATTCAGGATATACTTATTCGCCGGGCCCGCATGAGTGGAAAGAATGCTTGCTGGGTTCCGGGTACCGATCATGCATCCATTGCGACTGAGGCCAAAGTGGTGCAGATGCTTCGCGAAAGAAGTATTTTAAAATCATCATTGAGCCGCGAAGAATTTCTTGGTTATGCCTGGGAATGGAAAGAAAAATATGGAGGCATCATTCTGCAACAATTAAAAAAGATGGGGTGCAGTCTGGATTGGGAACGCACTTCATTTACAATGGACCCTCAGTATTATGCTTCTGTCATTGGTGTATTCAACGATCTCCACAAAAAAGGATTTATCTATCGCGGAAAAAGAATGATCAACTGGGATCCTCGTGCGAAGACCGCCCTCAGTGATGAAGAAGTGATCAGGAAACAAACCAATCAGAAATTATATTTCCTTCAGTATGCATTGGAAGAAAATGGAGCACCCGGCAAACAGGTGATCATGATTGCTACAGTAAGACCGGAGACCATCATGGGTGATACTGCTATCTGCGTACATCCAAACGATGAAAGATTTAAACACCTGCATGGAAAATACGCCTATGTTCCATTAATCAACCGACGCATTCCTATCATTACCGATGAATATGTGACCATGGATTTTGGAACCGGCGCGCTTAAGATTACGCCGGCCCATGATATGAATGATAATATGCTTGGACAAAAGCATGGATTAGAAGTAGTGGATATTCTCAATGAGGATGGAACCCTAAATGCCGATGCGCAGATCTATATTGGACTGGATCGCTTTGAGGCACGTAAGCAGATCATAAAAGAACTGGAGGAAAAAGGCTATCTCATAAAAACAGAAGAATACAGCAGTGAAGTTGGATACAGTGAAAGAACAGATGTAGTGGTTGAGCCTCGCCTTTCCATGCAATGGTGGGTAGACATGAAAAAGATCTGCGGCCCTGCGCTGAGTTCAGTAATGGAGGAGGAAATAAAATTCTATCCTGCTAAATTCAAAAATCTTTACCGCCACTGGATGGAAGGAATTAAGGACTGGTGCATATCAAGACAGTTATGGTGGGGTCATCAGATTCCCGCCTGGTATGATCAGGAAGGAAACATATTTGTAGCGCATAATAAGGAAGAAGCTTTACAGCAATGGGCCGATAAACATCCGGCACTACCAGCAAGTGAGGCTGTATTGGTTCAGGATGAAGATTGTCTTGATACCTGGTTCTCTTCCTGGCTATGGCCATTTGAAGTATTTCATGGTTACAGTGATCCGGGAAATAAAGAAGTAAAATATTATTACCCTACCAACACATTGGTCACTGCCCCGGAGATCATTTTCTTCTGGGTGGCCCGGATGATCATGGCCGGACATGAATACATGGGAGAGAAACCATTTAATGAAGTTTATTTTACAGGCATCGTTCGCGATAAGCAGGGGAGAAAAATGAGCAAGAGCCTGGGTAATTCACCAGACCTGCTGGCTCTTATTGAAAAATCTGGTGCGGATGCCGTGCGTTTCGGCATTATGATCTCCTCTCCTGCCGGCAATGATCTGCTCTGGGATGAATCCTCCAATGAGCAGGGATCGTTCTTCATCAATAAGATCTGGAACGCGATGAAGCTGGTGAAAATGTGGGAAAACAGAGCAAGCTCTGAGTTAGGAGTTAGGAGTAATAAGTTAGGAGTAAAAAATACATTATCCGGTGAGGAGTTTGCCATGGAGTGGTTTGAGAGCAGGCTGAATCAGGTGAAGTTGGAATTAGATGTACAGTTCAAAGATTTTCGGTTAAGCGAATCTTTGAAGACCATCTATTCATTGATATGGGATGATTTCTGCAGTTGGTATCTTGAATGGGTGAAGCCGGGATTTGAACAGCCCGTTGATAAAAAAGTATATGAGAAAACAGTAGACTTCTTTGAACAACTGATGCAGTTATTGCACCCTTTCCTTCCATTTGTTACAGAAGAAATTTATCATTTGCTGAGGGAAAGAAAAGATGATCTCACCGTGAAGCAATATGCTGCGACAGGCGAAGTAAATTCTAAATTACTTCAACAGGGTGCCCTGCTGAAAGAAGCCATTACAGCTATTCGGGATACAAGGAACCGGCAACAATTAAAACCGAAAGATACAATTCAATTATACCTGCAGGCCCATGAATCGGGATCTTATGATGACATCGCTGGTTTATTACAGAAGCAGGTAAATGCAGAAATTTTTTCACATGTGCAGGATAGAGCTGCTGGAAGCACCACTGTGGTGGTTCAAAAAGATAAATTTTATATTGTTAGCAATGTAGCTGTTGACCAGATTGCCCAAAAAGCGCAATTACAAAAAGACCTCGATTACCTGAATGGCTTTCTGGTTTCAATAGAAAAGAAACTGGGCAATGAAAGATTCGTTCAGAATGCAAAGCCTGAAGTGATCGATATCGAAAGAAAAAAGAAAGCAGATGCCCTGGAGAAGATCAAGGTGATCGAAGAAAGTTTGAGAGAGAGTTGAGGGGTTGAGCTTTTGAGGGGTTATGGTCCAGACTCAAGATTATTTGAAATTCTAATCCTAACTACTAACTAATAACTTCTAACTTACCTTGGTATTATACTCACCGGCAGCACAAACTCATACACCGTACCTCTTCTCCCATTAAACTGATCCTGGTCCAGTAAATGACTGACACGGAATCCAAAGGTCAGAGGATATTGATTCCACCATCTTGTATCTACAAATAATTCTCCTCCCACACTTCGCTGATCACGTTTGGTTTTTTTATCCCTGGAATAAACTTTTGTATAATCATAGAAGCCATTTAACCTGATGGTCTGCAGGTAAAGGATATTTCCAAATCCCCAGTCAGGATACAATAAAGGCAAATGATAATTTACTGAAGTTCGCCACATGCGCGAAAAATACCGTCCTGTATATCCTCTTGAATATGCAAAACGATCTGAGAAGGAAACCTGCGACAGCGTATCCCTTTGCTCGAAAGAACCAGTCAGAATAAGGTTATGATTTCTCATAAACCCTGGTAAATAAACTGTTCCGTTCCCAATGAACTGATATCCCTTCACACTTGTGATAGCATAGCGATGTTGGGCATTTAATAAATAACCGAGTCGCGGGAAACTATGCTGAACAGCTCTTTGAACCTGCTGTGTCCACGAAAGAGTATGCAACAGGTAACTAAATGAAGTATTGCCGAGGGAATCTTTATAAAACCCCTTATTAAATTCATTTCTTAAAACATAGAAAGCACCCAGATTAAAATTCTTGAAATTTCTACCGTAGGTGGATTGAAGCGGGATCTGGAGACCCAATCTGGAATCTAATTGTCCCCATTGA
>JAYTXP010000088.1:0-5968 GCA_043742885.1 Chitinophagaceae bacterium
TGCTGGATCTCCATCCTCATGTGGTAGATTTTGCCAGAGTTGCCATCGAGAGAACTGGCTTAAAACTAAAAATGGAAAGTATTCGCGGCGGAACTGATGGTAGTCGCCTTTCATTTATGGGACTTCCCTGTCCTAATTTATTTGCAGGAGAGCAAGGCATTCATTCTAAACTGGAGCATATCAGCGTGCAGGATATGAATAAGGCAGTGGAAACAATGGTGCATATTCTTCGCGTGGCAGTAGAAAATGCATAGATGATACTTAAGGCATGTAAATAGAACTTCGTACATTGTAACACAAAACACAACTATTATGAACCTCTCCATCTGGCTTACCGAATACTGGTGGGTCATTATTGCGGTTATCATTTTTTTTAGTTCGCTTTTCAGCATCAACCAGGGATATATTGGTGTGATCACCATGTTCGGTAAATATCGTAGGGTGGCCACCCCGGGTCTGAATATGAAAATTCCGCTGCTGGAGGCTGTATACAAAAAAGTATCTATTCAAAACCGCTCAGTGGAACTTGAATTCCAGGCAGTGACCGCCGATCAGGCAAATGTATATTTCAAAAGTATGTTGCTTTATTCGGTGCAGAATGCTGATGAGGAAACAATAAAAAAAGTAGCATTTAAATTCTTTGCGGATAAAGACCTTATGCAGGCACTGATCCGTACCATTGAAGGTAATATCCGTTCTTTTGTTGCCACCAAAAAGCAGGCAGAAATACTTGCCCTGCGAAAAGAAATAGTGGAATACGTGAAATTTGAGATAGACCAGCAACTGGAGACCTGGGGTTACCATCTCCAGGACCTTCAGATCAACGATATCACTTTTGATAAACTGATCCTTGATTCCATGAGCAGGGTGGTGGCATCTAATAACCTAAAGGCTGCTGCCGAAAATGAAGGTCAGGCTTTACTAATCACCAAGACCAAGGCTGCGGAGGCAGAAGGTAATGCTATAAAAATATCCGCTGAGGCAGAGAAAGAAGCAGCCCGACTTCGAGGACAAGGTGTGGCCTTGTTCCGCCAGGAAGTTGCTAAGGGTATGACTGAAGCAGCCGAGCAAATGAAACAGGCTAACCTGGATACCAATGTGATCCTTTTCAGTATGTGGACAGAAGCTATTAAGAATTTCGCAGAATATGGAAAGGGTAATGTGATCTTCCTCGATGGTAGTCCTGATGGAATGGAAATGACCATGAAGCAGATCCAGGCATTGATGGTGAAACAGGTAGGGCAAAAACCTAGTTAGGAGGTATTAGTTAGGAGCCTGCCTACCGCAGGCAGGTTAGGAGCCGCCTCAGGTCGTTAAATAAAATAAAAATTAATATGCCACGTACAACGTGGCATTATTTTTCTCGTTCTACTAACCATTGTTCTATAACCATTAGTAAATTTACCGCCTAACATAAAGATCTATGATGGACCTTTTACAGATTGCCACTGATACAGTTCAGAAAATAACACAGTTTGCAGCGGGTGATTCCAACCAGGATGGTCACCTTAGTTTCTTCGAATTATTAAAAATGGGGGGCTGGATCATGATCCCGCTGGCCATCATGCTGCTGATGGGTGTATATGTGTTTGCTGAACGAACTATAGCCATTCGAAACGCAGCAAGGATCGATAATAATTTCATGAACATCATTCGTGATAATATCATGAGCGGAAATGTTACTGCCGCAAGGAATTTCGCGAAGAATACAAATAATCCGGTGGCCCGGATCATCGATAAAGGCATTCAGAGGATAGGTAAGCCCATCGATAGCATTGAAAAAAGCATGGACAATGTGGGTCAGCTGGAAATGTATAAACTGGAAAAAAACCTGGGCGTACTTTCTGTTGTGTCGAAGGCAGCTCCCATATTTGGTTTTGTGGGTACCCTGGTAGGATTGATGCAATTGTTCTCCCGTATCAATAGTACCAATGAATTTGAAGTTGGAACTATTGCGGGTGGTATCTATACTAAACTCATCACTTCCATTACGGGTCTGGTCATTGGTCTGGGCGCCTATCTTGCCTATAGTTATCTTAATACGCAGATCGATAAAACCTCAAATAAAATGGAAGCAGCTTCCGCTGATTTCCTCGATATTTTACAGGAACCCACCCGCTAAATCCACCGAATGAAATTCAGAAAAAAACATAAAGGGGAAGCCTCGGAGGTTTTTACAGACTCATTGAATGATATCCTGTTCATTCTATTAATGTTCTTCCTTATCGTTGCCACGCTGGCTAATCCAAATGTAGTAAAAGTTGGTTTGCCCAAAGCCACCAAGGATACCAAGGCCAAGCAGGATATCATGGTATCTATAGATAAGAATCAGCAATATTCAATTGGAAGCATCCGGGTGGAGGCTTCTATGTTTGACTCATTGCTTTCGAAGGAGATCCGAAAATATCGGGCCTTACGTGATACACCTGTAGTAGTGATCAATGCTGATACCAGTGCATTCTACGGGGAAGTATTCAGGGTAATGAAGATTGCAAAAAGAGATTCTGCTAAAGTGGTAGCAAGAATAGATCAGTAAATTTATTGTCTTCTAATCAGCAACTCCCTGCTTTCCTCTTCTATAGTGAAAGACGTAAAGTTCATTTGGCGTAACGGTAAAAATAGATACTGTCGTCAAGACAATTCATTTGATCAATCAGTTTTGCATTAGCTAAAATAGGTGCCTTGAGCCCCTTACCAACAGACTTACTACTTTTTATTACACGCGCTTCATGCCATAATCCATCATCGATGAAAGATTGCAATAATTTTCTTCCACCCTCAACGATAAGGGATTTCAGTCTTTTTGCCTGCATGAAGGAGAGGACCTGTTTCAATACATGTTTATCTCTATCCAGCTGGCAATAAGCGCCTATAAAACCGATCCTTTCCATTTTATGATAATTGAAAACGGTGACATACATACCCCCGTCAAAAAGTTTAAGGGAAAGAGGTAGTTCCATCTCGAGATCAATTACCATACGCATAGGTGGTTTTCCCGGCCATAGCCGATTAGTAAGAGATGGATTATCCAGCAGGGCCGTATTCTTACCTATAAGTATCGCTGATTCTTGACTTCGCCATTTATGTGCGAGCCGGTTACTGAATTCATTACTGATCATTAATCTTTCATCGCTGCCGGAGCCGATAAATCCATCCGCTGTTTCAGCCCATTTAAGTATCACATAAGGGCACTGTGTCTGGATAGAAGTTATAAAAGAACGAAGAAGAGCCAGAACCTCATTTTTTACAGGACCCTCCCCAACAAGCTGAACCTTTACGCCAGCTTCCATTAATTTTTTGATTCCTTTTCCATCTACCTCCGGATTTGGATCTACACAACCTATAAAAATCTCTGGTATTTTTTTCTCAATGATCAGGTCAGCGCAGGGAGGCGTTTTTCCATAGTGAGAACAGGGTTCCAGACTTACAAACAGGGTTGAAACTGATAATAAATCCTCGTGGCCATTTGAGATCGCATCAACAATGGCATTAACCTCTGCATGTGGTTTTCCATAACCCTCATGATATCCTTCACCAATTATTTTACCATCATGTACAAGCACTGCTCCTACCATTGGATTTGACTCTACCCTCCCTTTTCCTTTTTTTGCCAGCTCAAGGCAACGCCGCATATATAGATCCTGGAAAATCATAGGCAAAGGTAGGTAGTGAGTTGTAAGTAGTGAGTAGTTAGTAGTCAATGGCGAATCAAGTATGTTTGTGCTTATGAATTTGGATGAGAATGAAAAAGACCTATCGAATCGCCTTCTTTCACTTTATGAAGCGGGAGAAGCCGCAACCATCAGCGACTGGGTGATGGAATTTCTTACAGGTAAAAAACGGGCTGAGAGATCGGCGGAACGCAATAATATTTTCACAGAAAAACAAGATGCTGAACTTTCAGTAATTATTGAAAGATTAATGAAGCATGAACCGATCCAATATGTATTGAATGAATCCTGGTTTATGGGATGCCGGTTTTATGTTGATCAGCGCGTGTTAATTCCCCGACCGGAAACGGAAGAACTCGTAGAATGGGTCATTTCTCATTGTAAATTTCCATTGAATGAATTGGAGATACTGGAGGTGGGAACGGGAACTGGTTGCATACCTATTTCATTAAAAAGAAGATTAAGAAAAGCCAGGGTCTCAACAATAGATGTCAGTCCGGAAGCGCTGGAAGTAGCCCGCCTGAATGCCGAAACACTGGGAGCAGAATTGATCTTTTTTCAATTGGATTTTTTACACAGGGATGAATGGCATCTGCTGCCTATGGTAGATCTGCTCGTAAGCAATCCTCCATATATTCCGCAAAATCAATTTGATTCTCTTGCACCACATGTGCGGGAATTCGAACCTGCAATGGCTTTATTCGTTCCTGACAGAGACAGACTAATATTTTACAGGGCGCTGGCAGAATACGGCAAAAAAAAATTAAAAAAAGGAGGGCAGATATTTGCAGAGATCCATGAGGACCATTTCGTCAAATTGCAGGGACTCTTCACTGCTTATGGTTACACTTCTGAGTTGAAAAAAGACATGCAGGGAAAACAGCGAATGATAAGAGCCTTTATTTCAGATGAAAACTTGATTTGATCAGATCGATACCAGGCAGATCAGTCTCCGAATTACTATCCATGATCTGGTATACGGCTATAAAGCCTGAACTATCTGTAGAGTAACTGAAAATATTGATATTGCCTTTGAAGCTGCCCATTAATTCCCCTTTGATATTCGCTCCCTTTCCTTTATAATTCCCCCAATTTTCAAACAAAGTCACACTGCCATCTTTCATTGTCTTCTCCAGATGAGCCTTGATCTGCTGATCAACCGCATTCTTCACATCAATACCAGTATCAAATATGAACATGCTGATAAAACCACTTGCTGATTTGCTGTCGAGTGTAAAATAACTGTCCCAGTCAAAATCTTTATCGGATGAATCCACTTTCCAATCACCGGCATAATTCATCTTGTAATGTGTTCGATCCAGTTTAATTGGTTTTGCTGAAACCTTATCTGCTTTTTTAGGATTAAGATTACAGGCGATCAGGAAAATCACGAAAAGGGAAAATGTGATTGAACGCATATTAAAAAGTTGATCTGATTATTTTATAAATCTATGACTAACTACCAGATCTTTTGATCCTGGGGTATAAGTGTAAAATCCTTCTCCTGATTTTAAGCCTAATTTTCCCGCAGTTACCATATTCACAAGCAACGGACATGGGGCGTATTTAGGATTTCCAAAACCATCATGCAATACTTGCAGAATTGAATAACATATATCCAGTCCAATGAAATCGGCCAATTGCAATGGTCCCATTGGATGAGCCATTCCCAGTTTCATCACGGTATCAATTTCTTCAACACCCGCCACCCCTTCATAAAGGCTGGTAATCGCTTCATTGATCATTGGCATAAGAATTCTGTTTGCGATAAATCCGGGATAATCATTTACCACGCAGGGAACTTTTCCAAGATCTTTGCTTAGCTCAACGATCTGCCGGGTCACGTCCGCTTGAGTGGCATAACCATTGATGATCTCTATCAGTTTCATTACCGGAACAGGATTCATGAAATGCATGCCTATTACTTTTCCGGCTCTGTTTGTGGCCGCAGCTATTTTAGTAACAGAAATGGAAGAGGTATTGGTAGCCAGAATGGCCGATTTCGGTGCATAGTTATCCAGGTCTTCAAATATTTTCAATTTCAAGATCACATTTTCTGTTGCCGCCTCAACTACCAGTTCGGCATTCTTAACTCCATCAATAAGATTGCTATTCGTGCTGATATTCGCAAGGGTCTGTGATTTTTGTTCTTCAGTCAGCAATCCTTTCGCTACCTGGCGATCAAGATTCTTAGCGATATTGACCAGAGCACGATCTAACTGAGCAAGTGATATATCTACCAGGGTAACCTTAAAGCCATTTTGAGCAAAAACATGCGCAATGCCATTGCCCATTGT
>JAYTXP010000089.1:0-2672 GCA_043742885.1 Chitinophagaceae bacterium
TGCCCGTAAATATCAATCCTTCTTTATGCAAACCACTGGACCAGTATAGAAATGATGGAAGAAGAAAAGTAGAAAGAATGATCACCAGTTTTCTGCCTGGAAAAGCATGATCCATTACTTTATAAATAGCTACGGCACCGAAAAGTGAAATGAAGGAGTAGAAGATCACGTTCACATAATAATATCCAAAGCTGAAAATATTGAAGACTGAAAATAGTTTGATCAGCACATTCCCTTTAAGATCGTTCCAGTAAGAATCGTTGGCAGCAAAGAATTTTTCCAATCCCTTATCATACGGGTTATAGAAAATATTGGTGAAATAATCCCCTGGATGGGTAAATAACAAATGATATTCCTGAATACTTCCTGCATGAAAACTCCAGGTATCCTGCATCTGTGCCAATCCACCATAGTATACTCCGATCCAGCCATAGAATATGCCTGCCATAACTTTTAAAAGAAAAAGTATGATAAGCTGAGGCCTTGAAAGGTTCGAACTGGAAAAAAAACGGACACGGGTGACCAGCCAGGAAAACGCGACCAGGTAAATAATAAACAGGGGGTATTCTTTCAACGGTAGGGTTTGACCGCAAAATAATTAAAATAACCAGAGGATCTGTTGAAGTTTCCTGGGCAATGGGGAAATGTTCTGAATTTCCAATTTTGTTGTTGGGTCATCGGTGTGTGATATTCAATTAATTTTGCGCTCATGGAGATCACCGCAAAAACAGCCGCGCAGTTAAGACTTACAGAGGAGGAATTTGAACTGATAAAACAAAAAATGGGCCGTACCCCGAATTTTAATGAGCTCTGTGCTTTTTCGGGGATGTGGAGTGAGCATTGCAGTTATAAAAATTCCATCAAATGGCTGAAGACTCTTCCTCGCGAAGGAGGCCGCATGCTTGTAAAAGCTGGGGAAGAAAATGCGGGTCTTATGGATATTGGAGACGGATGGGGGCTGGTTTTTAAGATCGAGTCACATAATCACCCTTCGGCCATTGAGCCATTCCAGGGAGCGGCAACAGGAATAGGAGGTATACACCGCGATATTTTTACTATGGGTGCAAGGCCTATTGCGGCATTGAATTCCCTGCGTTTTGGTGACCTAAATGAGGATAAAACGCAACACCTTTTATCTGGGGTTGTGCATGGTATTGGTCATTATGGAAATTGTTTTGGTGTACCAACTGTTGGGGGTGAAATTTATTTTGATCATTGTTATCATACTAACCCGCTGGTAAATGCCATGAGCGTGGGTATTGTGCGTGTGGGAGAAACTGTTTCTGCAACAGCCTTAGGAAAAGGAAATCCAGTAATGTTTGTAGGTAGCGCTACAGGAAAAGATGGAATCGGTGGTGCTTCATTCGCTTCAGCAGATATCACTGCTGAAAGTGCGCAGGATCTTCCGGCCGTGCAGGTAGGCGATCCTTTTCAGGAGAAAAAATTATTAGAGGCTTGCCTTGAAGTGATACAGACTGGTGCTATTATCGGTATGCAGGATATGGGTGCAGCAGGAATTATTTGTTCCACTGCGGAAATGAGCGCGAAAGGAGAAGTGGGTATGCGCATCGATCTGGATAAAGTACCTACTCGTCAAAAATCAATGAAGGTTTGGGAACTTTTGCTCAGCGAAAGCCAGGAGCGTATGTTATTGGTAGCAGAAAAAGGGAGAGAAGAAGAAGTGACCCGCGTATTTGCGAAATGGGATCTTCCCTGTTCTGTTATTGGTGAAGTAACAGATGATGGGATGCTTGATTTTTATATGTATGGTCAGCTGGAAGCAAGAATTCCTGCCTATGAATTAGTATTGGGAGGAGGGGCGCCACAATATGACAGGGAATATCGTGAGCCGGCTTATTTATCTGAAGTAAAAGCCTTTGACCCGGAAACAGTAATGGTTCCCGACGATCTTAAAGCAATGGCGGAAAAGATCGTGCAACTTCCATCGATCGCATCGAAGCGTTGGGTCTATCATCAGTACGATAGTATGGTAGGAACGGTGAACACATCCACCAATGAACCGACAGATGCTGCCCTTGTTTTAGTAAAAGGAAGTAGTAAAGCTATTGCAATAACAACTGATTGTAATAGCCGATATGTATTTGCGGATCCATATAAAGGAACTATGATGGCCGTATGTGAGGCCGCCAGAAATATTGTATGTACGGGTGCGCAGCCATTAGGTGTGACCAACTGTTTGAATTTCGGAAACCCTTATGACCCTGAAGTATATTATCAGTTCGTTAATGCGATTAAAGGAATGGGTGAGGCCTGCAGACGATTCGATACACCTGTAACTGGTGGTAACGTGAGTTTTTATAATCAAAATCCTGATGGACCTGTGTTCCCCACTCCAACCATTGGTATGGTAGGATTACTGGAAGATATAAATGATAAGATGACGCTTGATTTTAAAGAAGAGGGCGATCTCTTGCTGATGATCGGTTCTTCAGGTGATGATATTAATTCATCACAGTACCTCGCGCATTGTTGTGGGGTTGATCATTCTCCCGCACCTGAATTTGATCTGGAAGAAGAATGGCAGTTACAGGAAAAACTAAGCCGGTTGATTCAAAATAAATTAATACGTTCCGCCCATGATATTAGTGAAGGTGGCCTGTTTGTTGCATTGCTGGAATCAGCCTTTCCGGCCGGACTTGGGTTTGATGTAG
>JAYTXP010000090.1:0-5188 GCA_043742885.1 Chitinophagaceae bacterium
TTAATCCTAGTCCTATGATGGATCCCTGGCATCGGGCGCTGACATGAGAGATCTTCCGGAATTCTTCGCGTGCATTGATATTTGAAATATGCACCTCTATTACAGAGGAAGTTATAGCTGCGATCGCGTCCCCAATGGCTACTGAGGTATGTGTATACCCTCCCGGGTTCAGTATGATTCCATTCATTTCAAATCCAAATTTCTGTATCGCATCGACCAGTTCCCCTTCCACATTGCTTTGAAAATATTCAATGCTTACCTCCGGATTTTTTTCACGCAGAATGATGAGATACTGTTCGAAAGACATCTCACCATAAATATCCTTTTCCCTTTTACCTAGAAGATTAAGATTGGGGCCATTTATGATTACGAACTTCATGAAGGACTATTTATTCATGAAGATAAGGAAAGAATAATCTTTAGTTCGCGGTTACTCCAGTTACAGAACGTACCAAATTGAGGAAATCATCGAAAAGATAGCGGCTATCGTGAGGTCCGGGGGTGGCCTCAGGATGATATTGAACAGAAAAAGCGAGCTTCCCTTTTACCCTTATCCCTTCTATCGACTGATCGTTCAAATTAAGATGTGTGATCTCAATATGAGCCGCTTTTTTCACTGCTTCAGGATCTATACCAAATCCATGATTTTGCGTAGTGATCTCTGAACGTCCTGTGATAAGATTTTTTACCGGGTGATTTAATCCGCGGTGACCATGATGCATTTTGAAAGTGGGAATATCATTGGCGAGTGCAAGTAGCTGGTGACCAAGACAAATGCCGAACAAGGGTTTATTTTCTTTCAGTATTTCCTTTATGGTTCCTATCGCATAATCCATTGGGGCAGGATCACCAGGACCATTGGAAATAAAATATCCATCCGGCTCAAACTTTTTTATTTCAGCAAGGCTGGTCTTTGCCGGAAAAACTTTTACATAAGCTCCCCGGTCAACCATGCACTGTAGTATATTCCTTTTAACACCATAATCAAGTACCGCTATTCGGATATCCGCTTCTTTGTTACCCATCTCATATGTGGAAGTGGTGCTGACCTTTGAAGCCAGTTCAAGACCATTCATATCGGGAACAGCGGCCAATTGTTTTTTTAATTCATCAATATCGCTGGTCTCAGAAGAAATAATGCAGTTCATGGCTCCGCTGGTGCGTATATGCGATACCAATGCTCTTGTATCTACCCCTTCTATGGAAACAATTTTATGCGCTTTAAGATAATCATACAAAGATCCATTAGCCATCTTGCGTGAATAAAGATCTTCAAGATTGCGGCCAATCAATCCGGATATTTTTACGCTATCTGATTCCACATCCGTATCCATCACGCCATAGTTTCCAACATGCGCGGTGCTCATGATCAGGATCTGCCCGAAATAACTTGGATCAGTAAATACTTCCTGGTAGCCAGTCATTCCTGTATTAAAACAGATCTCTCCGGTTGTAGTGCCAATTGCACCAAAAGCAAAACCATGAGCTACAGTGCCATCGGCCAAAAGAAGAACTGCGGGAATTTTTTGCTTGGTCATACTTAAAGAATTGGGCAAATTTAGGGATAAATTGAATTAGGGATCAGAGATTAGGGATAAGTCACTAACCTAAACACCCATCACTAATCTTTAATCCATGAACCTATCAATTCGCTGACAAAAAAAGCCCCGGATAACCAGGGCTTTTTAACATTATTCAAAACGATTCAATTATTCTGCTGCTTCAGCTTCCTGTGCATCACCAGAATCTGCTTTTTTCTTAGCTGCACCTGATCGGCGGGTCTTTTTAGCCGGAGCCTTCGCTTCTGCTGCACCTTTACCGTAAATCTCGTTAAAGTCTACCAGTTCGATCATTGCTTTTTCTGCATTATCACCGGGACGTGCGCCCAGTTTGATGATGCGGGTATATCCACCCGGACGACCAGCGATTTTTTCTGCGATCGGGCCGAATAATTCTGTGATCGCTTCCTTATCCTGCAGGTAGCTGAAAACAATACGACGCTGATGCGTGGTATTGGTTCTGCCCTTTGTAATCAGGGGTTCTACATATACGCGTAAAGCTTTCGCCTTAGCAAGAGTTGTAACAATGCGCTTATGTTGAATAAGCTGAGTAGCCAGGTTACTGAGCAACGCATCTCTGTGTGCTTTGGTCCTGCTAAGATTTTTAATTTTGTCTCCGTGACGCATGACTTTAATATTTACCGGTTGTACCGTGTCAGGAATTACAACCTACATTTAAAACTAAGTCCTGCGCACATATGCGCAGGACCATAGATTAGATTTCATTTACATCAATACCCAGCTTCTGGAGGTCCATACCAAAATGGAGACCTCTTTCAGTTAGTACCTGTTCGATCTCAGCCAGTGATTTCTGACCGAAGTTGCGAAACTTCATAAGATCCTCCTGCTCGTATTGTACGAGTTCGCTGAGCGAATTGATCTTTGCAGCTTTCAGACAATTGAAGGCACGAACAGAAAGATCCAGATCTTCAAGCGGAGTCTTCAGTACTTTACGGAGCTGAAGTGTTTGCTCGTCTACCAGGTCTTCTTTCTTCTCTTCTTTATTGTCAAAAGTGATGTTCTCATCTGTAATGATCATCAGATGCTGGATCAGGATGCGGGAAGCTTGCTTCACCGCTTCTTCCGGATGAATAGTTCCATCAGTAGAAACTTCCATGATCAGTTTTTCGAAGTCGGTACGTTGCTCCACCCTTGTATTTTCGATCGTGTATTTCACGTTCTTTATCGGAGTGTAGATCGCATCGATAGGGATATAACCCAACGGAGCATCTTTAGGTTTGTTATCTTCTGCAGGAACATAACCGCGGCCCTTGCCAATGGTCAGTTCAATATCCATACGGGAAGAAGAATCCAACGTGCAAATATGCAGGTCAGGATTCATGATCTGAAAAGAGTGTGTACTCTCGCCGATCATACCCGCGTTGAATTCTGTTTTGTTACGAATAGACAACATGATCTTTTCGTTGGCCACTTCATGGTCAACGATCTTTTTGAAACGAACCTGCTTCAGGTTCAGGAATATTTCAACCACATCTTCGCTAATGCCTCTCATAGTGGCGAACTCATGGTCCACCCCTTCAATCTTAACGCCAACGATCGCATATCCTTCCAGCGAACTCAGCAATACGCGGCGAAGCGCATTACCAATGGTTACACCATAACCTGGTTCCAACGGACGAAACTCGAACTGAGCTTCGAAATCAGTTGCTTTCTGCAAAATGATTTTGTCGGGCTTCTGGAAATTTAAAATGGCCATATTTAGTGTTTAATGTTTGTAGATGCTTTTTACAAGGGCCTTGAGCTGTGAGCTTCGAGCTTCGAGCTGATGGCTCGCGGCTCATGGCTCATGGCTCGCAGCTATTACTTAGAGTACAATTCCACGATCAATTGCTCTTTAATGTTTTCAGGAATACTTTCCCTTTCAGGATAGGTGATGAAAGTTCCTCTCATCTCCGTTTCGCTCCAGTCAAGCCAGGAGAACTTAGGATTCTTTGGTCTGAATACACTGGTAATAGAGCTTCTTTCGCGACTGCCTTCTCTGATAGTAACTACATCACCTGCCTTCATCTGGAAGGAAGGAATGTTTACCACATCACCGTTCACCTCAATATGCTTGTGGCTAACGAGCTGACGTGCAGCCGGACGACTTGGAGCGATCCCCATACGGTAAACCGTATTGTCCAAACGTGCTTCAAGCAGTTTGATCAGGTTCTCACCAGTTACCCCTTTCAAACGGGCAGCTTCTTCAAAAGTTTTGCGGAATTGTTTCTCCAAAACACCATAAGTGTATTTGGCTTTTTGCTTTTCTCTTAACTGCAGTGCGTATTCACCCAGAGTCTTACGTCTGCGCTTATCGCCATGCATACCGGGAGGGTTGGAATTTTTCGTCAACCACTTACCGTTGCCCAAAATGGGCTCCCCGAAAATACGGGAGATCTTGGTCTTTGGACCAGTGTACCTTGCCATAGTTATTATTCATTTCCGCTTTTTATAAACCGGTGAACTGATCGTTTAAAGCGGTAAAAATTAATCAGTCACCTTTTGAATAAATGAAATTCTTGGCTATATGTCGTGCAACAGGCTATGAGCTGTGAGCAATGAGCCATGAGCTTAAACAGCTCTGGTTCGAAGCTCGGGGCTCAAAGCTCGAAGCTTATTAAACCCTTCTTTTCTTAGGAGGCCTGCAACCATTGTGTGGAAGCGGGGTCACATCCTTGATCATTACGATCTCGATACCCGACTGGCTGAGAGAGCGCATTGAGCTCTCACGACCTGAACCCGGTCCTTTTACATAAACGTCAACTCTTTTCAGACCCGCATCGAAAGCGGTCTTAGCGGCATCCGCAGCAGCAGTCTGTGCAGCATAGGGAGTGTTCTTCTTTGAACCCTTAAATCCCATCTTACCCGCACTGCTCCAGGAAATAACCTGGCCGTTCTTGTTTGTAAGACTTATGATAATGTTGTTGAAAGTAGCGGAGATATGAGCATCTCCATAAGAATCAACTTTAACTACTCTTTTTTTGTTAGCCTGCTTAGGGCTGTTTTGCTGTGGTTGTGCTTTTGCCATAATTTTTTGTTCGAGGTAATCTTCTGTTTTTTAAATCATCCCGGTTCTCACCGGAACCGAACCGACCCTCCGCCTGCACCAAGCATCCGCGACCGATCCGTATTATCATTAAGGTGCAATTCTTTAATACCAATCGGATAATAAGGAATATTCAGACTCCTGACTACCGACTCAAGACTATTTCTTAGGCGCCTTCTTCTTACCGGCAACTGTTTTTCGCTTACCTTTTCTCGTACGGCTGTTTGTCTTAGTACGCTGACCACGAACAGGCAAGCCTTTACGATGACGGAGACCACGATAACAGGCGATATCAAGCAAACGCTTAATGCTCATCTGCACTTCAGAACGAAGCTGACCTTCCACCTTCATTTCTTCAGTGATAGTGTTACGGATCAGGTTCAGTTCCTCATCGTTCCACTGATTCACTTTCTTGGAACGATCGATATTGTTCTTGTCAAGAATGTACTTAGCAGTAGAAGGACCAATACCATAGATATAGGTAAGTCCTATTTCTCCTCTTTTATTTTTTGGTAAATCAACACCGGCAATACGGGCCATTATATAGTTTTTATGATTGTGAGTTCACTTTTTAAGCAGCTAG
>JAYTXP010000091.1:0-2371 GCA_043742885.1 Chitinophagaceae bacterium
GGAGAAGCCATCGTTACACATCCGGAAATAAAAGCCATTTCATTTACAGGAAGTACCCGGGCGGGAGAAAGGATCGCTTCACTTGCAGCACCAAAATTCAAAAAATTATCTCTTGAACTGGGAGGAAAGAATCCGAATATCATTTTTGCAGATTGCGACTGGACGAAAATGATGGATACAACAATGCAATCTTCTTTCAGTAACCAGGGAGAAATATGCTTATGCGGAAGCCGTATACTTATAGAAGAATCGGTGTATGAAAAATTCAAAGTGGAATTTATAGAGCGAACGAAAAAACTATTGCCGGGAGATCCTTTACTGGATGATTCAAAACAGGGAGCAATTGTAAGTGAAGTACATTTTCAAAAAATAATAGCCTGCATTCAAACCGCGAAAGAGGAAGGAGGGAAAATTTTATTCGGTGGAGAAATTGTGAAACCGGAGGGCCGTTGCGCCAATGGGTTTTTCATAATGCCCACGATCATTGAAGGATTAGGACCAGATTGCCGGACTAACCGCGAAGAGATCTTCGGACCGGTGGTATCTTTGCAATCATTTCGTACAGAAGAAGAAGCATTGCATCTGGCTAATGCCAGTTCCTATGGATTGGCAGCTACCATCTGGACAAAGGATCTTAGCCGTGCGCATCGGTTATCAGCTATGATAGAATCAGGTATCATCTGGGTAAACTGCTGGTTATTGCGTGACCTTCGAACGCCATTTGGCGGATTTAAGAACAGCGGTGTTGGAAAAGAGGGAGGCTGGGACGCACTGCGATTTTTTACTGAATCAAAAAACATATGCATCGATCTTTAACATGAGTAATATCATTCATACTAATAATGCTTCTTCTCCCCTGGGTGCATATCCTCATGCGAGAAAAGTTGGGGGGCTCTTATTTTTGTCAGGCATAGGTCCGAGAAATTCAAAAGACAACTCCATTCCGGGTCTGGAACTGGATAAGGAAGGCAACATAATAAAATATGATATTGAGGCTGAGTGTCATTCTGTTTTTGCTAATGTGAAAGCAGTATTGGAGGCAAGTGGAAGCGAATGGAACAAGATCGTGGATGTAACCGTGTTCCTTACTCATATGAAAATTGATTTTCCGATCTATAACAGGATCTATGGAGAATATTTTAAAAATGTTCAGGCATGCCGAACCACTGTGGAGGTAAAAAGTTTGCCCACACCCATCGCGATTGAATTAAAAGTGATAGCTACCCTGGATTGAAAAACATATATATGGAATGGAAGAATGATGCCCTATATGCAGGAGAATTGGATCAGTCCGATGAATTGAGGTCGTTCAGGGAAAAATTCTTCATCCCTGTTATCAATGGGAAAGAGTCCATTTATTTTACTGGTAATTCTTTAGGGTTGCAACCCGTTAGCACCGCTTCCTATCTGCAACAGGAATTAGATGATTGGGCCCGCCTTGGAGTGGAAGCACATTTTCATGCGAAGAATCCATGGAAACAATACCACGAGAATTTATCTGCGCCAATTGCCAAAATGGTAGGCGCCAAACAAACAGAAGTGGTAGCGATGAATTCACTTACTGTCAACCTTCATTTACTGCTTGTTAGTTTTTATCGACCCTCAGGAAAAAGATTTCGGATCATCTGTGAAGCCAAAGCATTTCCTTCCGATCAATATGCGTTTGCCTCCCAGGCTCGTTATCATGGTCTGGATCCTGATGAAGCTGTGATCGAGATAAAACCAAGAACAGGTGAACATGGCTTACGTACTGAAGATATACTATCGACAATCGCGAAATATGGAGATTCAGTGGCGGTAGTTGTTCTCGGTGCCGTAAATTATTATACCGGTCAGTTTTATGATTTAGAGGCAGTGACCAATGCAGCACATGAGGTTGGGGCATTTGCCGGATTCGACTGCGCACATGCTATAGGAAATGTAGAATTAAAATTACATGAACAGAAGGTTGATTTCGCCTGCTGGTGTTCTTATAAATATTTGAATAGTGGTCCGGGTGGTGTTGCTGGTATTTTCATTCATGAAAAACATGCGACGAATAAAGAATTTCCAAGGTTCGCTGGCTGGTGGGGACAGAATAAGTCTACCCGCTTTCAGATGGGAAAAGAATTTGATCCAATTCCAACTGCAGAAGGATGGCAGTTGAGCAATGTGCCGATATTATCAATGGCTGCCCATAAAGCTTCGCTTGATATATTTGAAGAAGCCGGTATGGATCGTTTGCATAAGAAAAGAAAAATGATGGCTGCGTATCTGCGATTCATTTTGGAAGATATTAATGCTTCATTAAATGACCCCTGTATGGATATCATTACTCCCGCAGATGAAAATGCAAGAGGTTGCCAGGTATCTATGCTGATGCTTAGAAAAG
>JAYTXP010000092.1:0-17165 GCA_043742885.1 Chitinophagaceae bacterium
ATTTCTACCGATTATGTTTTTGATGGAAATGCTACGGCACCATATAAAATTGATCATCCGGTATCACCACAGAATGAATATGGCAGAACCAAACTGGAAGGAGAGAAGCAAGCCCTGCATATAAATCCGGAGACTATACTGATCCGGAGCTCATGGATATATTCCGAGTATGGGCATAATTTTGTAAAGACCATGATGCGTTTGATGAAGGAGAAGGAGTCCATCAATGTGGTAAATGATCAGATTGGCTCTCCAACCTATGCAAGGGATCTGGCAGAGGCGATCATGAAAATCATTTCGTCAGGAATTACACCTGCGCGACCTTCCATCTATCATTTTTCAAATAAAGGCCTAATCAGCTGGTATGAATTTGCCCTGGCAATAAAAGAATTATCAGGAAGTCAATGCTTGGTTCACCCTGTGCCCAGTTCTGCATACCCAACTCCGGCTAAGCGACCTTTTTATTCGGCGCTGGATAATTCCCGTATTGAGCAGGAGCAGGGGATAGAACTGAATGACTGGAAATGGAGCTTAAAGAATTGTATGCAGCGTATGAACTAGTACTGATTGAATTTGGCCGAAAAACTTCGTTCCCTTATTTTTGCAATCATTTTTACCAATTGACCCATGGTGTAATGGTAGCACAACAGATTTTGATTCTGTTTGTTAAGGTTCGAATCCTTATGGGTCAACAAAAGCCTGCAATCATTTGATTAGCAGGCTTTTGATTTTTAAAAACCTGCTTCTTTCTGTTTCAGTTCTTTTATCTTGTCAAGCGCCCTGGCCACTACATCGCACATTATTGTATATAATGCTCCCGGCTCATGGTGTTCGTAAATATAATCCAGCGCCTGGTCCTCATTTGGAATGGTTAGTACTGATTTATTCTTATCTACTGATTCAATTCCTTCTTTCAGCAATCCGATGATCTCATCGGCGGTTCTTCCTCTCAGATTTTTATCGCATCGGATGATGATCTCATCAAAATAACGAGCAGAGATCTCACCCAGTTCCCTGATATCACTATCACGTCTGTCGCCGGTACCAGATATAACTCCAATCTTTTTTGGATAATCAAGTTTGCTGACAAAATCACAGAGTAATTTTAGTCCATGCGGATTGTGAGCAAAGTCGGCCAGCATGGTAAAATTTTTGAAATGGAAAAAATTTAACCGTCCTGGAGTAAGACTTTCGGAAGGGATAAAAGTTTGCAATCCGGTTCGAATATCATCAATGCTGATATCCCGATACAGATAAGCTGCAAGAACAGACGGAAGGCAATTATTGATATTATGAATAGCCTTGCCTTCAAAAGTAAGTGGGATATCTCTGACAGGTAATACCCTGATCTTCCAGTTCCCTTTCATCAGTGTGATATATCCATTCTCAAATACGCAGCTAAGTCCATTCTCAGCCGCATGAGCACGTATCCTTATATTATTTTCATCCATACTGAATAAAGCAATATTGCATTTCAGTTCATCTTTCATTTTATAGACCAGATCATCATCTGCATTCAATACAGCATAACCATGTGGGAATACTGTTTCAGCAACTACTGCTTTCACCCGGGCCATTTGTTCTACAGAATTGATGCCACCAAGGCCAATATGATCTGCTGCCACATTTGTTACGATTGCCACTTCACAATTTTGAAAAGCCAGTCCTGCTTTCAGAATTCCCCCTCTTGCACATTCAAGTACGGCAAAATCAACCGTAGGATCCTTTAATACAAAGGCGGAAGACACAGGTCCGGTGCAATCTCCCTTCATCATTAGCTGATTCTGAATATAGACACCATCACTGGTAGTATATCCTACTTTTTTACCCGCACTTTTTGCAATATGCGCAATAAGTCTTGTAGTAGTGGTCTTACCATTTGTTCCGGTGATCGCGATGATAGGAATTCTTCCCACGCTGCCTTTAGGGAAAAGCATATCCACTACAGGTTCTGCTACGTTTCTTGGCAAGCCTTCTGAGGGATCAATATGCATTCTGAAACCAGGTGCGGCATTTACTTCCAGAATTACTCCTCCGTTTTCAGCAATAGGTGTGCGCAGGTCGCAGGCCATTACATCAATGCCGCAAATATCAAGTCCAATGATCTTCGCGATCCTTTCGAACATAAAAATATTTGCAGGGTGCACTTCCTCTGTAACATCTGTGGATGTACCTCCGGTAGAAAGATTGGCTGTAGGCTTTAGTAAAATTCTTTCTCCCTTCGCTGGTATATGACCAAGAGTGATATTAGCATCGTCAAGCATTTTTTGAGTGTAACGATCGAGCGTGATCTGAGTCAGCACTTTTTCATGACCGTAACCTCGTCTTGGATCTTTATTAGTTTCTTTGATCAGCCATTCCAAATTATGTATTCCATCTCCAACAACAGAAGCAGGAGTACGTAATGCCGCGCAAATGAATTTATAATTGATCACCAGGCAGCGAAAATCATAACCGGTAATGAATTTTTCCAGAATCACTGAACGACTGAATTGCTTTGCAGCTTCAAATGCTTTAAAGGCCTGATCCCAATTGGTAATATTAGTAGTATTGCCTTTGCCATGATTGCCATCAATAGGTTTTATAACCAGTGGATAACCATATTTTTCAATAGCTTCTTTTACACCTTCTTCTGTTCGCACGACTGTTCCCCTGGGAACTGGGATCTCAGCGGCTTCTAATAATAATTTTGTTTCTTCTTTATCACAGGCAATGTCAACTGCAATGTTTGATGTAGTGGAGGCGATCGTGGCCCTGATCCTTTTTTGATTCACTCCATAACCCAATTGCACAAGGCTATATTTATTCAACCTTATATAAGGAATACCTCTTTTTGCAGCCTCATCTACTATGCAACCTGTAGAAGGACCCAATCTTGTTTCTTCCCTTATTTCTCTTAATTTCTGAATGTCTTCGGAAAGTTCATACGGCTGATCTTCTACCAGGCTCTGTGCAATTTTAACCGAGGCTTTTGCCGCATAAACACCAGCGTCCTCTTCCATATAGCTAAAAACCACATAGTATATTCCTGGCTTTTCTCCTTCCGGAGTCCTTGTTCTTCCAAAGCCGGTATCCATTCCTGCAAGAGTTTGCAGTTCCAATGCGATATGCTCAATCACATGACCCATCCAGGTACCTTCTTCCACTCGTTCGAAGAGACCACCAGGTTTGCCCACACTGCAACGATGTTCATAAAGGGAAGGGAAAAGTTTTTCAAGTCTTTCCCTGAAGCCGGCAATTGTATTGGTGGGACGATCCTCCAACTCTTCCAGATCCAGTTTCATCTGAATGAGTTTTGGACGGCGTATGCTCCAATAATTTGGGCCGCGAAGGACCTTTATTTCAATAATCTTCATGGTTGCTTGTTAGTTGGGTAATTTAGGAAGAAATTTTTGCGTTTTACTTACATTTATACAAACTCCGCATATGTCAGACCGTCGTCGCTTTTTGAAAAAAGCAGGTATCTTCTCTGCTACCGCTTTTCTTTCCACCCTGGCCAAACCATCCTGGGCAAGAAATCTGGACAGTGCAATTCGAAATGCAGAAGGGGTTCCCGCCCTTGACCTCGCCTCCGAAGAAGATTTCTGGTATTATATTCAGCAGTCTTTTACTGTATCACCCGCTATCATTAATCTGAATAATGGCGGCGTATCTCCTGCTCCCAAAACGGTACAAGATGCTATGAAGCGTTACTATGATCTTTCCAATGAAGCTCCCAGTTATTATATGTGGCGGATCCTTGACCAGGGCAGAGAACCACTTAGAAGACATCTGGCAAAAACAGCAGGATGTGACACTGAAGAAATTGTTATAAATAGAAATTCCTCTGAAGGATTGGAGACAGTGATATTTGGATTACAGTTAAAGCCAGGTGATGAAATAGTAGCGGCCAAACAGGATTATCCTAATGTGATAAACGCCTATAAGCAAAGAGAGAAAAGGGATGGGATGAAACTGGTCTGGATCAACCTGGAACTACCAAGTGAAGATGATGATTATATCGTAAGTCAATATGTAAATGCCTTCACTGAAAAGACCCGGGTAGTAAATATCACACATATCATTAATTGGAATGGTCAGATATTGCCGGTCAAAAAAATTGCCAGGGAAGCACATAAAAGAGGAATAGAAGTGGTGGTAGACGGAGCGCACAGCTTCGCGCATTTTGATTTTAAAATTCCTGATCTTGAAGCGGATTATTTTGCCGCCTCTTTGCACAAATGGTTATATGCTCCTATTGGAAGTGGAATGCTTTATGTAAAAAAAGAAAAGATTGGATCCATTTATCCCATGTTCGCCGTAGATGATCCGCTGAAGACCGATATCCGAAAATTTGAGGCCTTGGGAACAAGACCATTCTTCATTGAGCAGGCCATAGGAAAAGCGCTTGAATTTCATGATATGATCGGCAGTGAGCGAAAAGAAAAAAGGTTGCATTATCTGAAGAATTACTGGATGGAAAAAGTAAAGGATCTGCCGAAAGTGAAATTGAACACCTCCTTTCATCCGAGATATGGCTGTGCGATCGGAAACATTGGGATTGAAGGGAAAAAACCCGGTGAACTGGATTCTTTTCTGATGGATAAATATAAAATTCATGCAGTAGGTATAACCTGGGAAAATATTGTTGGCGTAAGGGTGACACCGAATGTATACACTACCACGCGCGATCTTGATATTCTGGTTGAAGGCATTACCGCGTACACAAAACTTTAAAGGCTGTTTAAAAAATTATACCACTCCATACTTGTCTCTTCAGAATCCTAAACTTACACTGCTTCATGCCACAGCTATCAATATGATTGATATGGTGGGCATAGGTCCTTTTGTTGTAATGCCATTGGTGGTGGGTTATTTTTCTTCCGGACTTTTTATCTGGGCCTGGGTATTTGGTGCTATTACCGCTTTGGTAGATGGTATGATATGGGCAGAACTGGGTGCGCGATATCCTAAGGCAGGAGGTACATATAATTTTCATCGTATTGCTTTTGGAGAAAAGGGCGGTAAACTGATGAGTTTTCTTTTTGTTTGGCAAACTAGTATTCAGGCACCACTTGTAGTAGCTTCTGCCTCTATCGGATTTGCTCAATACCTTACATATTTGCTGCCTCTTAGTTCAGTCCAGCAATCCATGGTAAGTGGCGCTTTAGTTATTCTGGTTTTCCTGATGCTATACAGAAAAATAGAAACCATTGGGAAAATATCGGTGGTAATGGGAATGATCGTGATCCTTACCATTCTCTGGATCATCATCAGTGGGTTTACTCACCGGCAGTATTCCATCAATCTGATCCCTCATGGGACTGCATCGTTTTTCTCTTTTGCATTTTGGGCCGCTATCTCACATGGTTCTCTGAAAACAGTTTATAGTTATCTGGGTTATTATAATGTTTGCCACCTGGGAAGTGAAATAAGGAACCCTGGAAAAAATATTCCCAAAAGTATATTTATATCCATTTCAGGTATCGCGGTGCTTTATCTGCTGATGAATATTTCAGTAATGGGAGTGATCCCCTGGCAGGAGGCCGGGGCTATGGACAAATACCTGGTAAGTAATTTTATGGAACGCCTGTTTGGTAGTTCGGCTGCTGTTGTGGTCACACTATTGATTCTTTGTATTGCGCTTTCATCACTATTTGCGGTTGTGCTTGGCTATTCGCGCATTCCATACGCTGCTGCGGTGGATGGAAATTTTTTTAAACCTTTTGCCGCCCTGCATCCAAAAAAAAAATTTCCATATATTTCTCTGATCGTATTATGTTCTATTGGATTTTGCTTCAGTCTGATCTTCCGATTATCTGATGTGATCACTGCTATTCTGGCCATGCGTATCCTGATTCAATTTATTGCTCAGGCAGCAGGTGTTGTTATCCTGCGTAAAAGGAATGGCATAAGCGATCTTCCTTTCCGCATGTGGGCCTTCCCAATTCCTGTGATACTTTCTGTAATGATCTGGACCTTCCTTTTCATCTCTACCGGTTGGTTTGCGGTATATGGTTTATTGATAGCCGTGGTGGGCGTGGGTATCTTCTTTATCAAGGATAGAATTTAAAACAACCCTTTCCTTAAATTTGTTGGAATCAAACCCCATTGAATGAGTCATCCTAAGGGAAAATTGATCGCTATTGGTGGTGCGGAACATAAAGGTTCCGACCAGGAGATGGGAAGGGTCAATCGAAATAACTTAAATTTTGGAGAGCTGGGCATTCTTCGACGCGTAGTCGAAGAAGCAGGTGGAACATCTGCTCGTATTGAAGTGATCACTACAGCTTCTATGATCCCATATGAAGTGGGAGAGGCATACCTCGATGCATTTGGAAGATTGGGTTGTACGAATGTGGGGTTAATGCATATTCGTACAAGAGAGGACGCGATGGCAGCAGAATCTGTAGAAAGAGTAAGAGCCTGTGATGCCGTCATGTTTACAGGAGGTAATCAGCTTCGGTTAAGCGCCACAGACGGGGGAACCGAGTTCCTCTCCATTCTCAAACGGAGATACAGAGAAGAGAATTTCGTTATCGCAGGAACTTCTGCAGGTGCAATGGCTATGAGCAGTACAATGATCTATGAAGGAAATGCTACCCGTGCACATTTAAAAGGAGAAGTAAAAATTACCACAGGACTTGGTTTCATTGGTAATATCATCATAGATTCTCACTTTGAAAAAAGAGGAAGATTTAATCGACTTGCCCAAGCCGTTGCAGCCAATCCCGGTTGTATAGGTATGGGACTAGGAGAAGATACTGGTATGCTTATCACAGAAGGAGATAAAATGGAAGCCATTGGTAGCGGTCTGGTGATCATTATTGACGGGCATGATATTCGTCACTCAAATATTGCCGATATACCAGATGGCAATCCCATTAGTCTGGAGAATTTAAAGGTTCATTTCTGTGAAAAAGGAAATGGGTACCTGCTAAATGAAAGGATCTTTCTTCCTGAAGCAAGTGAAGGATCTGTTGTTCGCAAACAGGTGGACCTAGATTGAAAACATTTACCTTATGAAAAGAATTTTATACTTATTAATGATCCCATTGCTTTTAAGCTTGACAAACCCCGGTAAGAAAAAAGTTATTTTTTTTGGCGATTCTCTCACCGAACAGGGAGCGAAGCCCGGAGGATTTATTCCAAGAATAGACAGCATGGCAAAAGCGGAAAACCGTTTAGCTGATTTTGATTTTTTGGGCGCTGGAGTCAGTGGCAATAAAATATATGATCTATACCTGAGAATGGAGGAGGATGTGTTTAGTAAGAATCCTGATATAGTCGTGATCTTTATAGGCATTAATGATATCTGGCATAAAGTGAGTTTTGGTACAGGTACAGATGCGGATCGATTCGAAAGATTTTATAATGCCATGCTTAAAAAATTAAAAGATAGAAATATAAAAGCCATTCTATGCACGCTCTCAGTTATTGGCGAAAGAAACGATATGACTAATCAGCAGGATGGCGAACTTAATTATTATAGCGGCCTGGTCCGCAATATAGCTGCGAAAAATAATGCGGAACTGGTTGATCTCAGGCAATTGATGGTTGATTATCTTAAAACGAATAATCCGGAAAATAAGGAGCGAAGCATTTTAACAACTGACCGCGTGCATTTTAATGATGCAGGAAATAAATTGGTAGCGGAAGCGATCTGGAAAAAATTACGTGGTTAGTATAATCCGATTTAGATCATGGATAGAAAATCATTTATCATAAATACCTCCCTTGGCGCAGCAGCCATCCTTAACTCCGGTTATTCTTTTGGACGGTCAGCAAAAGATTTTCCCATAGTTCGCACTCCGGAAAATCTTCGCAAGTTCCGAAGCCCCGTAGTAGAAGCACTGATAAATGATATTCAAAAAAACATAGGCAATAAAGAAGTTGGCTGGTTGTTTGGAAACTGTTTTCCTAATACGCTGGATACAACGGTTGAATTTGAGATCATAAATGGAAAGCCTGATACTTTCGTAATAACCGGTGATATTGATGCCATGTGGCTTCGCGATTCTTCAGCTCAGGTTTGGCCCTACCTGCCATTAATGAAATCAGATAAGAACCTTCAGGAATTAGTGAAGGGTGTGATTAACCGGCAAACGAAATGCATTCTGCTGGATCCTTATGCAAATGCTTTTTATAAAGATGAGACCAGGATCAGCGAATGGAAGAATGATAAAACTGAAATGCGGCCCGGTGTGCATGAAAGAAAATGGGAGATAGATAGTCTTTGCTATCCTATCAGATTGGCCTCTGCTTACTTTAAAGAAACCGGTGATAAAACTCCATTTGATAAAGAATGGCTGCAGGCCATGCGACTCATTGTAAATACATTTAAGGAACAGCAGCGAATGAGGGATAAAGGTCCTTATCATTTTGAAAGAACAACCAGTTGGGCCACTGATGGATTGGCAATGGGCGGTTATGGTTATCCCACCAAAAAGATCGGACTAATTCATTCTATGTTCCGCCCCAGTGATGATGCCACTGTTTTTCCATACCTGGTTCCATCCAATTTCTTCGCGTATTATTCTCTATACGATCTGCAGGCTTTATCAAAAGCCGCATATAATGATGTGAAATTAAGAGGAACCATTGTGGAACTTATGGGGGATATTAAAATGCCATTATTTTCTTCCACACTTTCGGGGACAGGCCCTGCCAGGATCATTCCCTATGAGATCAATGGAGCTGGAAGTATTAATCTGATGGATGATGCGAATATTCCAAGCCTTCTTTCCCTTCCATATCTTACGCCCATGTCGGTCATCGATAAAGATTACCAGGCCACCCGCGCATTTATTCTTTCCAGCCAGAATCCATTTTTCTTTAAGGGAAGCGCCGCTGAAGGTGTAGGAGGACCTCATGTTGGCTTGGACTATATCTGGCCAATGAGCATTATTATGCGGGGACTCACGAGTACAGATGAAAAAGAGATCAGGTATTGTATTCAAACATTGCAGAGAACTCATGCTGGAACAGGGTTTATGCATGAGTCATTTCATAAAGACGATGCATCAAAATTCACCCGAAAATGGTTTGCCTGGGCAAACACTTTGTTTGGTGAATTTATCTGGAAGATATACAGAGAAAGAAAAGGGTTATTGGATTGATCTTATTCCGCGGCCACTAAATAATAATTCTTTTTCCCTCGCTGCACCAAAATATATCGCTGATGTAGCAAAAGACCATTTTCTATTTTCATTTCTATGCTCTCCACTTTTTTTCGGTTGATGCTGATTCCACCTCCCTGAACCAATTTCCTGGCTTCACCTTTGGACCCGATGATCCCACTCTCTGCAAGAAAGGAAACAACATCTAATCCCGCGCTTATTTTTTCTTTGGAAATTTGGGCGCGCACAATGCCTTCCATTCCTTCCAGATCCTCTATACTCAGAGATTCTGCAGGAGCATTTTGATTCGCAAATAATTTTTCTGTCGTAGCGATCGCATCATTGATCCCATTTTCACCATGCACAAATCGGGTCACTTCTTCTGCAAGCTTTTTCTGAAGAGATCTTTTTCCCGGATCGGTTGTATGTATTGCTTCTAAGGTTTCAATTGAGGTCTGATCCATAAACGTGAAAATTCTTATCCATTTGGAAGCGTCCTCATCACTGGCGTTTAGCCAGAACTGGTAAAATTGATATGGACTTGTGCGGTTTGGATCCAGCCATATATTTCCTGATTCGGTCTTACCGAATTTGCCACCATCCGCTTTGGTGATCAATGGACAGGTAAATGCAAATGCTTCGCCGCCAGCCTTTCTGCGTATCAGTTCGGTACCGGTAACAATATTGCCCCACTGATCGCTTCCGCCCATCTGAAGTTTGCAATTCTTCTCAGTATATAACCAGTAAAAATCATAACCCTGCACTAACTGATAAGTAAACTCAGTAAAGCTCATACCTGTTTCACCTTCCAATCTTTTTTTCACACTGTCCTTTGACATCATATAGTTTACCGTAATATGCTTACCTACATCACGTATAAAATGCAGGAAGGATATATTTCGGAACCAATCATAATTGTTCACCATTTCGGCGGCATTAGGAATAGCCGCATCAAAATTCAGGAATTGCATCAGTTGTTTTTTAACGCCTTCCTGGTTATGCTGAAGTACATCTTCACTTAATAAATTTCTTTCGTCACTTTTTCCACTGGGATCACCTACCATTCCGGTGGCACCTCCAACAAGAGCAAATGGTTTGTGACCTGCCTTCTGCAGATGAACCAATAAAAGGATTGGAACCAGGCTGCCAATATGTAAACTATCTGCAGTTGGGTCAAAACCGATATAGGCGGAAGTCATCTCTTTTTCTAATTGCTCCTTGGTTCCGGGCATTATGTCCTGAATCATTCCTCTCCAGGTTAATTCTGTTATAAGGTTCATATCCAATACAATAGGTTTTTTATATGGAAAGTAAATGGGTGGGTGCCACCCTTATCGAAAGCAAAAGTAAGGCAGAAAAATCTAGGGGGTAAATAATGACAATATTTTGCTAATATATTCGTTATCAAGTTATAGGGTTTTTAACTAATTTTACATAAGCCCGTCCCGACTGAAGACTTTATCCAATTCAATCGCTTTGAAAATTGTCCGAATGAAACCAACCATTATTTGCTTGTCTTTAATGACAACGGTCTTCTCCATGACCTGTCATTCTCAATTCCGAAAATATTCCAACGAATTTCTAAATATTGGCGCCGGTGCTCGGGGTCTTGCCATGGGTAGTGCCCAGGTAGCTTCTGTTGCTGATGGTACTTCCGGATATTGGAATCCGGCAGGACTTGCGGAAGTAGTTGATCATCCACAATTGAATCTGATGCATGCGGAATACTTTGCCGGCATTGGCAAGTATGATTATGTAAGTGTAGCTATTCCGGGTAATGGAAATAAAAGAACTATAGGAGTAACTGGTCTTCGTTTTGCCGTAGATGATATTATGAATACACTGTTCCTTGTAGAACCAGATGGTTCGATCAATTACAACAATATCCAATCTTTTTCTTCCGCTGATTATGCTTTTATCTTTTCCTATGGTCAAAAGCTGAAAGAAACGGAGAAGAAAAAATTGAATTTTGGAGTGAATGCAAAAGTGATCCATCGCAGTGTGGGTAAATTTGCCAAAGCTTGGGGATTTGGTCTTGATGCCGGATTACAGTATCATACTAAAAACTGGCGCTTCGGCATTACAGGCAGGGATATCACCACCACCTTCAACACCTGGTCATTCAGTTTTACTGAAAGAGAAAAGCAGGTGCTTTACCTCACAAAAAATGAGATCCCGGTCAAGTCTTCCGAGCTTACTGCTCCCCGACTTGTACTGGGTGTTGGATATGATTTTAAACTTAGTAGCAAAACAAGTTTGCTGGCAGAAGCTAATGTCGATCTGACCTTTGATGGTAAAAGAAATACGCTGATCAGTGCTGATCCGGTAAGCGCGGATCCAAAACTTGGTCTTGAACTGAATGTGCATAATATATTCTTTCTCCGTGCCGGTATAAATAATTTTCAACAGGCTTTATCTGATGGTGATACAGTAAATCAGAAAAAAGTATGGATCTATCAACCCAGCGGGGGAGCTGGTTTTAAAATAGGTAATGTAACCATTGACTATGCCTATGTTAACCTGGCTAATCAATCGAATCCTTTGTATACTCATGTGTTCTCACTTAAGCTGAACCTGGTGGGAACCAAGAACGAAAACAAATAATCGTTTCGAAAACCTAATCCAATGAAAAAAGCTTTACTTCCTTTATTCATTTTTATAAGCCTGCTTTCCCAGTCGCAGGCGATTTACAATGAATGGATAGATTATACCAAAACCTATTATAAATTCAAGGTGGCGGCAAATGGTATTTACCGTATCACTCAGCCGGCTTTGAATGGTATCGGACTTGGAACTGCTCCTGCAGAGCAATTTCAATTATGGAGAAACGGTCAGCAAATTCCGATTTATACCACATTGCAAACCGGTGTTTTTGGTGCTTCCGATTATATTGAATTCTGGGGTGAAATGAATGATGGTAAACCGGATAAAGATCTTTACCGTTTCCCCGATCAGCAGATCAATGATAAGTGGAGCCTGGAATCTGATACAGCTATTTATTTTCTTACAGTTAATAGCGGAACTAATCTAAGGCTTGTACCAACTGCCAGCGGATTGCCCACTGCTTTAACTCCTGAACCATTTTTTCTTTATACAACCGGAACATATTTTAAGGAAAAATATCACCTTGGATATGCGGCAGTGGTAGGAGATTACGTTTACGCTTCAGATTATGAAAATGGAGAAGGATTTACATCCACTGATATAGCCAATGGCGCTACTCGTACACTTAATTACCCCAACCTGAGACCGTATATTGCTGCTGGCGCTCCTTCGCCTTTAGTAAAGATCACTGCAGCCGGAAATGCCTTATTACAGCGGCAATTTGAAGTTAAACTGGGAGGAATCGTAATTGGTACTACCACTATGGATTATTTCGACTACACAAAAAATAATTATCCAGCAGATATCTCCAGCATCAGTAGCGGATCAGCGCAATTAGATATAAAAAATCTTTGTCCCACAGCAAACGACCGAATGGTGGTAGGACAAGCGGAACTGATCTATCCAAGAACTTTTGATTTTAACGGACAGAATAATTTTTATTTTGAAATGCCTGCCAATGCTTTGGCCAGTCTCCTTACCATATCCAATTTTAACTATGGAGCTTCTGCTCCTGTTCTTCTTGATCTTACTAATGGGAAAAGATATACCTGTGATATCAGCAGTCCGCCATTGGTAAATCTGGTGCTTTTACCCTCTTCTGTTAGCAGAAGATTGTTATTGATCTCAACTGATGTTTCCTTTGTGACCACTGCAATAACCAGTTTCCAGCAACGAAATTTTGATAACTATTCGCTGGCAGCCAATCAGGGAAATTACCTTTTAATTTCTCATCCTAATTTCTTAACATCCAGTGTGGGGCAAAATCCAATTACGGAATACCTGAATTACAGAAATTCTCCGGAAGGAGGAGCGTATGTTGCTAAAGTCTATATGATCGATCAGTTGGTGGATCAGTTTGCATATGGTATCAAAAGGCATCCTCTGTCTATCAGAAACTTTCTTCGTTTTGCAAGGGCTAATTTTAGTTCGCAACCTAAAGCTGCTTTCCTTCTGGGTAAGGGCATACAATATATTCATAACAGAATATTTGAAAGTAATCCAAACCTTGATAAACTTTCCTTTCTTCCTTCTTTTGGTTATCCTCCTTCAGATAATCTGCTGGCTGCAGATTTTGGAGAAGATGTGCTTCCAAAAACGCCTATAGGGCGATTATCAGTTATTAATGGTGATGAGGTGCTGACCTACCTCCGAAAAGTTAAGCAATACGACCTCGCTCAGAAATTTCAATCTCCTTTAATAGCAGATAAAGCCTGGTCAAAAAATGTGGTTCATGTTATAGGATCAGGTAATGGAGCATTGGGAAACCAGATCACTCAATCCATGAACTCATTTAAGGATATTATTTCTGATACTTTGTATGGTGCAAATGTTAATACGTTCAGTAAACTAACTTCTGCTCCAATAGAGCAAAATAATTCCTCCCGCTTATATGGTTATTTCCAGCAAGGCATAGGCATTATGACCTATTTCGGTCACTCTTCAGCTACCACACTTGAGTTCAATCTGGATAGTCCGGATAATTACGATAATACCGGCAAATATCCCTGGATCATTTTGCTTGGTTGTAATGCAGGTAATTTTTTTAATTTCAATGCTGCGCGCTTAGCAACTAAGGAAACCATCTCTGAAAAATTTGTATTGGCAGAACAAAAAGGAAGTATAGCCACCGTTGCCAGTACTCACCTGGGTATTGTTTATTACCTCGATATCATCAATTCTAAGACCATGAACGCCAT
Organism: Chitinophagaceae bacterium; assembly: GCA_043742885.1. Taxonomy (GTDB): domain Bacteria; phylum Bacteroidota; class Bacteroidia; order Chitinophagales; family Chitinophagaceae; genus JJ008. The sequence goes on from JAYTXP010000092.1 coordinate 13,901, forward strand.
TGCTACAACAGATTATGGCAAAACTATGGGAGAGATAATGATCGAAACTGCTCGTCAGGCCTATATTCAAATGGGCCAGTATGATTATTATGCAAGGTTCCATCTTGAGCAGGCTACTCTTCATGGAGATCCTGCATTGAGATTAAATGTAAATGCAGACAAACCAGATTACGCCATCGAAGATCAACTTGTGACCATTAACCCAAGTTTTATTTCTGTAGCGGAAAATAGTTTCACAATCAAGGCACGTTTCATGAATCTGGCCAAAGCGATCAGTACGCCTACTATCATTGAAATGAAAAGGACTTTTCCTGATGGCAGTTTCACCATCAGGCGAGATACTATTCCTGGCATCAGGTACATGGACTCCATAACCTACACGATACCGTTGATTGCTGCAAGAGATAAAGGGCAGAACAGGGTCACATTAACAATTGATCCCGACAACAGAACACCTGAGCTTTACGAATCAAATAACAGCATCGGAAAAGATTTTTACATTTTTGAAGACGAGATCCGACCAGTGTTCCCGTATAATCTTTCGATAGTTACAAAGCAGAATATCAAATATCAGGCATCAACAGCAAATCCATTTGCTGTATCAAGACAATATAATTTCGAACTGGATACAACAGAATTATTCAATTCTCCTCTCAAAAAACAACAATCTGTCACATCTACCGGAGGTGTTGTGGAATTTAGTCCAGTGCTAACCTTAGCAGATAGTGTGGCTTACTATTGGCGCGTATCTCCTGTGCCAACAACGGGTTTGCCAGTATGGAATACTTCCAGTTTTACTTTTATAAATAATTCAGAAAAGGGATTTGAGCAAATTCACTTTTTTCAACATGATGAATCAGTAAAAGAAAGACTTAGAGTTTATCCTGGTAATACATGGAAATTTGATTCAGTGCAGCACTATTTATATTCTAAGAATGGAGTATTTGGAACGGCGACTGGTCAGGAAGGAGATCTGATTGTTGCCCCTGATGGAATATCCTATATCCGAAGCGCTTGTGTAGGCTTCTCGCTGATCTTTAACATTTTTGATCCCCAAAGCTTTATTCCTACCACTAATCCAAGTGGAGCATATGGTAGTGGTCCATGGTGTTCAGCAAGTCGTCTCTGGAATTTCGAATGGTCCTGTCTGAATGCAGCCAATAGAAAACTAATGATGGATTTTATGGATTCGATACCCAATAATTATATTGTAGTAGTACGGAATATTTTGAATAGCGGACAGGTAGGTGGATTCGTGAATGACTGGAAGGCCGACACTTCACTTCCTGGATACGGACCAGGAGTTTCACTTTACCATAAGCTTAAAAATGTGGGCTTTAATCTGCTTGATTCGTTCAATTCAGCCAAAGCTTTCATTTTTATGTATCAAAAGGGAAGACCACAGTTCGGACCTGTTTCGACTATTTCTTCCGGCATATATGACGTGGTGGTATTAAATAAATACCTAAAGACCCCTGATTCTCTTGCCTATCTCACTTCACCGGTTTATGGACCAGCGAAAAATTGGAAAAAAATGTACTGGAGAGGTGATACAGACAATGTCCTGGATACTGCCAGAGTGGATATAATTGGAATACAGAGTAATGGAACGGAGGTTCAGCTATTTTCAGGTATTACTCCAGCTCAAACAGGGTTTGATATTTCTTCCATTGATCCGGTTCAGTTTCCAAACCTGAAACTGCGCATGATGACCAAGGATAAGGGAAGTTATACACCGTTCCAATTGAAATACTGGATGGTCACCTATGACCCTGTACCGGAAGGGGCGATCGCTCCAAATATTTTCCTCAGCGCTAAAGACACAGTGGAAGTTGGAGAACCGCTTAGTTATAAAATGGCTTTCAGGAATGTAAGTGAAGTTCCATTTGATAGTGTAAAAATAAAAATGACCGTTACAGATAAGAGCAATAATACTTTCGCAGTTCCTATTCCAAGGAAAAGACCTTTGCCTGTAAATGATACGTTGCAGATAGGCGCACTTATTAATACTACGGCATTATCCGGAAGAAATATTTTGTTTATAGAAGCTAACCCTGATAATGATCAAAAGGAGCAATACCATTTCAACAACTTCGCTTTCCGAAATCTTTTCGTTAAGGCGGATAGCCTGAATCCTTTGCTTGATGTGACCTTTGATGGACAACATATTCTTAATCGGGATATTGTTTCGTCCAAACCGAGTATTGTGGTAAAACTGAAAGATGAAGCAAAATGGTTAATCCTGGATGATACAAGCCTGGTTACTGTAAGAGTACGTTTCCCTAATGGAACACTAAAACGTTATTATTTCTCCAATGATACCCTGCGATTTATTCCGGCAGGTCAGGCCCCGAATACAGATAATACGGCAACAATTAATTTTAATCCGCAATTCCTGGTTGATGGTGAGTATGAGCTTATCATATCCGGAAAAGACAGAAGTAGCAATGCAGCGGGTGCTATGGAATATAGGGTGCTTTTCGAAGTGGTAAATAAAGCGATGATCAGTAATATGCTGAACTATCCTAATCCATTTACTACTTCTACCGCATTCGTATTTACTGTTACCGGTAATGAGTCTCCACAGAATTTGAAAATCGAGATCATGACCGTAACAGGAAAGATCGTTCGCGAGATCACGAAAGATGAATTAGGTCCGATCCATATCGGAAGAAATATCACAGAATTTAAATGGGATGGAACTGACCAGTTCGGACAGAAACTGGCGAACGGTGTTTATTTATATAGAGTAGTAACTAACCTGAATGGTAGGTCGCTGGAAAAATATACCTCTGAAGGTGAAAAAACAGATAAATATTTTAATAAAGGCTATGGAAAAATGTACCTGATGAGATAGTCTCTGATTTTTTAATTTTTATGGTCCCGGCATGCCGGGACTTTTTTTTGATACCTGTTGGTTAAAACACAATGGCTAACTTTGCAGGCTATGGCTAAAATCGGAATTAATATAGCTACCGGCAGTCTGCAGCAGGCCGAAATGATCGTAGGAATAGACCTGGGAACTACTAATAGCCTTGTTGCCATTCTTCATCCTGAGACTGGAAAACCAGTTGTTCTGAAAGAGTATGACGGTAACGCGCTGGTTCCATCACTAATCCATTTCGGATATAATGGCTCTCTTTCCATTGGTGATCAGGCAAGGCCTTATTTAATTACTGAACCATATAATACCATTTTTTCAGTAAAAAGATTGATGGGTAAATCATATAATGATGTAAGAGACTATGCATCCTTTTTCTCTTTC
>JAYTXP010000093.1:0-11649 GCA_043742885.1 Chitinophagaceae bacterium
GCCTGCCAGGTGATCAGAGACTTTACCAATAATTCTTCCTGTTCGGTAAGTGTATTGGGTATGGAAGCCCATGCCCTGTAAAAATTCCCTTCCTCCGCCACTCCAATAACCCTGGAGATCACTCCCACTAATTTATTCTGCTGCAATATCTCAGACAGATAGGACTGAGAATATGAATTAAGTGCCTTTCCTCCAATTCTGGAAAGAGTCAGGATCAGGTTGAATCTGTAATCCAATAATTGCTGAGCCCCATAATTGAATTTCGTAAAATCAACTGTGCGCGATTTTGAAAATACTGAATCAAGACAAACAAAAGCAAATGGATCGGCGCCTTTTCTATACAGGTGGTCCGCCATAGCTGTGAAAGCAAAAGCTTTTTCATGCAACTCCTCAAATTTCTCGGCCAGTTCAATGGCCATCTCATGCTTGCCGGCAACTGCGAGATAGACACAGGCATCTTTTAACTGGTTAAGAAAAAATGTCTTTTCAAGATATTCATACTTGTCGCGGCTGGCGGCAAAATCATTTCTGTTGAACTTTTCAAAGAAAGCCATACCAGTAACAGAATCTCCTTTCTGAAAATTCCTATTGGCCAGTACCAGGTAAATAAGATTTAGATCAAGCGCCTTCCCTTGTGGGTTTGTTCTGGCTATATCAATAATATCAGTCAGATTTTTATCCGATACCGGATAAATATTATCAAATGCACTAAGATTACCCAGCGGCTTTTTTTCAAAGGCTTTGGCAACCCAATAGTTTATCATCCGGATCTCAGCAGGATTGGTATAAAATTCATTGGCCAGTCTATTAGTTATTATATAATTAAAGAACAGATCAGAGTGATAGGTCAGACTGAACCATCCATCCATATAATCAGGATAAATGAATAATTCGCGACGCTTAAAACTTTTTGCCCTTACGCCATCGGTATAATAGGAAGTGGTTATTGAAACAGAAGAGTCAAGGTAGGCACTGCTCACCTTTCGAAAATTCGTAACAGCCTCCGACAATAGGGTATCTAGTGCCGCCTTATTTACCGGCAACCCTCGATCAAAAAAATATTTACTTTCAAACATGGCCCTTCGCTTTTTGTTAGAGGCCATTAAGAAATTTCTTTCATCGGAGTCTTTACTCTCAGTTATCAGCTTATCATAGGAATCACAGAGAGCGTAAAAAACTTCCCGCTTAGCCATGCAAAGATTGGGATAGAAAAATCCTTTATACGAACGAAGACCACTAGTGGAGGTATTTGACTGGTAGAACTGGCTGATATGTCCGGCACGGATCACCGCATTTCTGTAAATGGTAAGCGGCGTATTAGTCGGATAATTTTCTGCTAACCATTTCACTATTGAATTGGTTTTATCGCTATGACCGTATTGATAAAAGATAGCAAGGATATTGTTGTAATTATTAAACAGGCTGCCGGTAAAATAATCTGTTTGACCATCTTGTTTTAAAACTTCATAGCACTGTTTCACTCTCTCGTCATCGCCAAGAGCGGCATATAATGAAGCCAGGGTATGGTATCCGCTGTTAAAATCATTGGGTAAACGACCATTGATCTCGTAACTACCTTTTGGATAAAACAAATTGAAGGTTTCCATACTGGCCGAATCAAAGGGGGAAATTATCGAAAGTATTTGCTGCAGCTTTTCTTCCGAAACATCTCCGAATGTGAGCCATTGCTGAAGCCCATAATTTAATTCGGAAGAGGTAGAAGAAGTGGCTATCTCCTTTGATCTAAAAAAGGAAAGGGCGAGCTGGAAACTGTTATCAGCCTCTACTCTCAGCCATTTAGCTGTATTATCTGCTGGATTATAGTACTGATCATAAGCCAGGCAGGTAGTATACCTGTTTACCTTCTCTAAAAGATAAGAAAGATCTTTTCCGGCAATAAAATATTCATTAAAATAATTCTGCATCGAATCTCTGAGGCTATTCTTTAACGATGACCTGTCTTTCTTATTAAACTGAAGTAATTGCTGATATACTTCCGTACCCAAACTTAATCTGTCCTTTGCTGGCAATCCTTCCAAGTAAGGTAACAGTGTTCCGTTTTTATATCTTTCTTCTACAAGAAGAGGTATAGCTTTAAAATCAAGTCCTACCTCCGTACTTTTTAAAAGATCTTCTGTTTCTGATCTTGTGCGGGAAATAACGGTTCTGCTTTGTTTCTGTTCCGCATTATACCAATAGTAGCCTGTCAATACCAGCATAATACCAATGGCAATCAATACCGCAATACGTTGAGGTCCATATTTCATGAAGGCTCTGGTAATGGCTACTTTTCGGGCGCTTCGTTTAATGAACTCCCGTATATCAGTCAATACCTGTTCCGCATCAACAGTAGTTCCATCTTTTATTTCTGCATACCTTTTTATCCAACCTGCATTAGGTTTACATTGTTCATACCAGCTCTCGAAATAAGAAAGAGGACCTATAGGCAAAAGAAATCCACTACTTTTCCCACTGTTCTTCCATCTATCTAACTGTTTTCTGAAATCCAGGTAAGTCATATAAAAATCAAACTCGCGATTGGCCCATGCATTCAGCTTGTCCCAGTTCCGGATCAAACTTTCATGGGTAATATCCAATACGGTATTTGCATCAATGGTATGGGTTACTTCATCAGTTGTACAGAATGGACGGAGAAATGAATTCCCTTCTTCCCTGTAAATACGTAATACATCAGCCACCACCTCCGTACTTATGCCCGGAGTATTGATAATATTGGTGATCTCACCTAATGTCATTCTATTTCTTACAGCGCGACTATTATCAATTTTGGTAAGACAGTTGAATGTAAGGGCGATGATCCGCTTTGCTTCCTTTTGATTAATAGGCTGTAAACGATGCTCCCTGTTATAATAATCCCAGGCATTTTCATATAAAATACTTGCGTGTATTTCGATCACTCTGTTCAGGCCTGTATTCTTGTAATATTTTTTTCGGGCCGGGGAGAGTGTTGATAACCATTTATTGAAAAGGGGCAATTCTTCATCCGGTAATTCTTCGGCCGGCATGCCTCCCACCATAGCGTAATGTAAAAGGTCCATCTCTTCCTTACCATGATCAGCCATCATCCATACCTGGGCCAGCGCATGCTGAAGAATAGGTAACTGATCTACTCCTTCAGATACATCATAGACCAATCTTTCGATGAGTCGCTGGGAAATGCGGTTACCGCTAAGTATAGCAGGTTCTTCGATCACCTGTTTAAGATCTTTACGCTTTAATCGGGGCACAAAGAATTGAGAGAAGCCGATATATTCAGGCAAACCTCTGAACGCTGAACATTGTCCGATATAATCTGAACGCATGGTGCAGACCATATATACCGGAATATTTTTCTTAATAGCGATCCTCGCCGTTTCAAGAATAAGATTCACTACGATCTGTGAATCCTGAGAAGGGGCTTCCGCAAAGAAATTTTCAGGATTGGTAAAGAATTCTTCAAACTGGTCAACTATAATAAGCAGGTTAGCCGCTTTTCTTCTCCTGTCTTTTTTCGAAGTTTCGTCCGCTTCATTCCATAATGGATCAGACTCATCGATATAATAATCTGAATTGGTATAAAGATCGACAAGGGAAGAAAATCCTCTTCGCAATTCCGTTTCAACGGTAGCAGGTTGCGCATGAAATGTTTCTGCCAGCGCTGAGGCCATATTTTTTACCGGACTTCTTTCAGGACGGAAATCAGCTACCACCCAGTTGGTGTATTTTGCTTTGAAGAACCCGGCCCTGGCATTTGGAATAAGACCAGCATAGATCAAAGATGATTTTCCCTCCCCGGAAGCACCGGTCACCATAAGAAATTTATTCTGCTCTAATAAAGCAGTGATCTGATCCACCTGGAGGTCGCGGCCTTTAAAATAAAGACTTTCCTCTTCAGTGAAGGACCGAAGACCGGTATAGGGGCATATGGTAGTCTGTTCCAGCATCTTTTAGTTTTCGTCTATATAAGGAAGATAACGTCGGGATAGGATAAATTCATTATCAAGGAATTTCTTCCATTTAGCATCTACTTCCTTTCGGGAATAGTATCCAACAACAGAATTTTTTAAAAAATAAGTTTGGTCACCAGAAGAGAAAAGTGGTGGCATTCTCTTTGTCGCTTCATATAATTTATCGTGAAGTGCAAAAGCTTCTCCATATTCATAAAGCGCATCAAATCTCACCTGCGTATTCCTGATAAGCCGGGTAGCCTCTTTTTCATTGGATACCGGATCCATAAACATTAATGCAAGCGCAATTTGCGCTTTATGAGGTTCAAAGAAATCAGGCTTGTCTATTCTTTTCATTTCTGCAATAGCTGAATCAGTAAACCGGCGAGCAGTAGCTGGCAGTTTTCTTTGAAGTGACAAAAACTGGCTGGCATAACCATAGATTGAAGAACGGTTGCTTTTTTTCTTAAAAACATTTACCAGTTTGCTGATCAGGTCAAACCGATCATTCGCTCCCAGTCCGGCAACAACATTGGAAATAAGTTCAAACGTGTAGCTATTAGTATTTCCGTTATTGGTCTGCTGAAATGAATTGAGCAAATTAGCCTCATTTATTCTCTCAGCATATTTAATGGCTTTGCTTATCTGTTGATCACTAAATTCCCGATTTGCGAGATGCAGATAAAGAATATTGAGATCAACATTTTGGCCAGGATCTCTTTGCCTTATTTTTAATTCAATTCTTTCCATCAAACTGACAGGCAATTGATCCTTTATCAACCAGTTGGACGCCCCCATTGCATTTTGATAAGCAAGTAGCCATTCTTCAAAATATTTTAAGTCCTGTTCCTGCTTATAGATAGTATCAATCAGATTATATTCCAGTAAATAATTTATAAAGGAACCTGTATTATATATATTCAAATTTGCCCTGGGTTCAAAAGGATGAAAAGGAACCCTAAAATCAGGATAAAGGAAAAGATATTTATTGGGCGAATTTGCCACCGATGCTCCGCCCCTGTTGTCAACGGTGATCCTTTTTTCAAGCTCAGCTTTTGATACAAGCAAATAATGTTCTACTGCCTCTTTGAAATATGGATCTCCTTTACCAGGATGACCTCTCATTTCATTCCTGGTTTCCAAAAGTAAGCCCTGGTTCTTCAGCACAAGTGCCATTTCCATATTCTGTTGATCATTACCAGGAAGAATAAGTATTGATTGTTTGAGTTTATCAAAAAAGAATGACAACATGCTATCTGAACTGAATTTCAATTCTAGATTGGATAATTCCTGGCCGCCTCCGCCGGAATAAAAATAAAAATCAAACCCTGTATTGATATTGATCATACAGGCCGCTGTCAAACGCTGATAGAATTCAACCGAGCTGATATCTTTTGCTTGGCAATAACTTGAAACAAACCCATCCAGGCTATCCTGCTTTCCATAGATATAAAAGTATCCTGCGATATGGGAGGCATTGTCTACAAAAGATGCATAATCGTTTTGATAATAATTAGATGAATAATGCAAAAGACTATCCGTACACCTGGCAGCAAGCGAGGATCGTCCACTGGCAGCATATAAATATCCCAGATCCTGATATAACCCATTATATGAAAATCCATAAGCATTTCCGCCGAGCCTTTGTACATTTTCTCTCTTATAACGATCCAGCACCCAGCTATCCCGTTCTGCATTCTCAAATGGGGAAAGCTCATGAATAAGGTAATTAATATCTGAAGACGAGAGTAATTTGCTATTCATGCAATCTGACATGGCCAGGGAAAGCAATTGTATATCATGAAATTCAGCTGGCTTTTCTCTGAATATCCTCATGGCCAGATCAGCCGATCTTTTCGCATTGTGCTGAACAAAGGAATCCAGCGCAGGAATTGTATTCAGATAATAAGCAAAACGGGCGGTCACCGCGTAATCATGAACCAGTTTAAGCTGTTTACTTCTATCATTAAAAGCAGAGCGATCACAATATTTTTCAAGAAGGCTATCAGCAATACCAAGACATTGCCTGATCTCATCTGCAGGTTGGCTAAAACCTTGCGACACCATTTCGGTTGCCATACCGGTTATGATGATGATCTTCTGTTCGGGGTCCTTTATATTATCAGCGATCTCAGAAATGCTGGTATTTCCCAGTATCAGTTGCCTGGTTAACAGAGGAACGGCAAATTCAGGGCTTAACCGTTTATTATTGGCAATTCGAAATGAACTTTCCTTTATGGTACCCAGCACATAGTCATTCTTTTGAAGAAAATAATTTCTAACAGCAAATGAGCTTAGCACAAGAACAGCGACCACCCCAAGCACCATAGCTATTTTTTTCATGCCATAGCGCATCACCGTACGTGTTACTAAATGTTTCTTTGCGCTGCGGGCCAGAAAAACTTTTGAATTGGAAAGTATTTGTTCAGCATTTCCCATTTTTTTATCCTCTTCAATGTCCTCAGGCAGATATCTTGCCAGCCAGTGTGCATTGGGGTTTGCCAGGTTGAACCAGTTCTCAAAATAAGTTAGAGGTCCGATTGAAAGTAAAAATCCGTTCGACCTTCCACTGTCTACCCAACGATTAAGTTGCTGCTCAAAATCCAATGAAACGGTATAATGATCGTATTCTTTTTTAGCCCATTGCTCCAGGTATTCCCAGTTACGTATCAGGCTCTCATGGGTAATATCCAGAATAGCATCAGCCTTCAGTTCTCCATCTGCTTTCTCAGGTGAAATAAAAGGACGAATAAATGTATTACCGGGTTCTCTGAAAATATCCAGTACGGCACCCACATCGCGAATGCCGAATTCTGGTCTGCCAAGAATATCGGTGATCTCCTGAAGCGTCATTCGGTTTCTTACTGCTCTGCTTTGGTCTATCTTAGTAAGACATACAAAAGCATTTTGTATGATGGCCTTCGTGTCTTCCTCAGAAATGGCCTTTCCTGTTTTACTTCTATAATATTCAGCAGCCTCTTCGTATAGTTTATTGGTATGCGTATCCAGCACATTTTGAAGATTAGGCTCGTGGTAACATGCTTTTATCTCGGGAGCCAGCCCTTCAAACCAGTCATTGAATCTATCTACCTGCTCGGCGGGCAATTCAGTAACAGGCATCCCTCCTACCATGGCATAATGCAAAAGGTCCATTTCCTCGCGACCATTATCGGCTGCATGCCATACCTGATTCAGCGCATGCTGAAGTATGGGTAATTGATCCACCCCTTCTGTAAGATCATGTATAAGTCTTTCTGTTAATCGTCTTGTGATCCGGTTACCACTCAATACAGCCGGCTCTTCGATCACCTGCTGTAATTGCGTACGATTCAGTCGAGGTACAAAAAATTGCGAGTATCCGATATATTCGGGAAGTCCTCGGAAGGCTGCGCACTGACCGATATAATCAGAGCGCATGGTAAATACAACATATATCGGAAGATCTTCTTCCAGTGATATTCTTGCTGTTTCAAGAAGAAGATTCAAAACAAGATTAGCATCCCTTGAAGGAACGCCTTTATGATAATTTTCCGGATTAGTAAAAAACTCTTCAAACTGATCAACAAGAATGACCAGATTGGCCGCTTCTCTTTTTAATGCAGCCCGGCCTTTTTCATCCGCATTTTGCCAGGCCATTGAATTCGTATCAAGATTTCTTTTTGAATTTTTATAGAGATCCACGATGGCAGAGAAACCATGACCCAGTTCCGCTTCTACAGTGTGAGGATTGTCAATTCCTAATTGTCTCGCAATAGATCGGCAAAGATTCTGAAATGGATTACGTTCGGGTCTGAAATCGGCAACTGCCCATTGGGTATATTTTGATCGCAGAAAACCAGCCCTCGCATTAGGAATGATACCGGCATAGATCAGAGATGATTTACCATCACCTGAAGCACCGGTAAGCATCAGAAATTTATTCTTCTGTAGTTGTAAAGTTGCCTGGTCAATATGCTCTTCCCTTCCTTTAAAATAAAGCGATTCTTCTTCGGTGAATGCACGAAGACCAGTGTAAGGACATATCTGTTCTGTTTCAAACATATTTTTGGTTGCGACTTTAGTCGATCATTTATCAGGTCAACAATTGGCCTTCATTATCAGGTGTACATTTCTTTTTCTATTTCAGCGTAGTGTACACTTTCTTTACTTCAGTAGGAATGGATTCTTTAGGAACAATGGAGGATATTACCCTCGGCGCTTTGAAATTCCTTGCCATGTTGCTTTGCGGATCGTCATCTCCAATAAGGAACATTGGGGTTGGTGAAGATGCACCACCTACCTGCTTCCATATTTGCTTAATAAATGGAAGCGCCCAATCGGCAGCATATTTGAAATATACTACGGCTAGTTTGCTCTTCGGTATCTGTTGTGTAGAGATCTCCCTGTAAGCATCCTCTCCATCAGGCAGAATGTTCATGGTCTCTACTGGATATTCCAAACTCAATTCATCCACGATATGCATAGCCTCGCTCTCATCTTGCTGGTTGAAGATGAAGAATATCTCTGTATCCTTGGAATCATAGACTTTAGCATCCTGCTTCATGATCACCACGCGCATATCATCAACCAATTGCATTGGGCCGGAACTATTGGAGAACATCATATTCCTTGTAATATTATTTCGGATATACTTGATGAATTCCTGCTGAGAAGGTTTTACGATCCTGGCAGAATCAGGGGTTGCCCAGACAAATACATTGAATGGAGAACCACTATCTATTTTTTTCCTGGATTCAAGAAACTGAAATTGAGGAAAGGACATATCCTCATCCGATTCAAAGCGTCTTCCGAATTCTCCGCTTAGCATATGCAGGGAACAAACACATTTGCTCATTTCTTCTATTGACTTTGCTTTGAAGGTCTCATCATCCGCCGGACAATCAAAAGCAGGTAATACATTAAATCCTGCTTTTTGCAGAATGATGGCCATTTCTTCCCGGCTCTCCTTAAGATCACCTGAGGTCCATGCCAGATAAATATTTGGCCGCTGCCTGTCGATCACAGCTACTTTAATAGAATCTGATATAGAGGTATTAATTACGTTGGGAACGATCTGTCTTGCCATTGGCTGGTAAGAAGGCATTTCAGTCTGTCCGGTTCTTTGTGTCAGTTTAATTCCCGCAATAATTTCTTTGATCGCATTCGCCAGTTTATTGATCTGATTACGATACATGGGTTTTAGCGGACTGGCATTTTTCTCATCATCCATTGGGCGTAAGGGTCGGTTAACACCTTCATCCCGATAAATAAAATCTATTGAACGAAGACCGCCTTTCATTTCCGATTCAAGTAGTTTCACATCATCCGTATCGATTTCATGGATCTTTATTGGTATCACCCTTGAGGCGGAATTGCTATTGGGAAGTTTAATATAACTACCCAGCATATCTTTTCCTGCCCCATCCTGGAATACACGGAATTCATGTTGCCATACCGGAGAATTTGTATCGCAATAGGTTTGTGAGATAATGGGAATAAAAATGAGCGACCGGATCCCATCTCCATATACACGACTTTCTTCCGGGTTCTTATCAAAAAATATATTCAGTTTCTCTTTTAGTGTTGCAGCCAATTCCTGCCTAAGTTTCTCTACAAATTCATCTACCCAACCATCATATTTATTATCATTATGGCGGAAGCTGATATGAATATCATAATCAAAGGCTGGTAGAAATGAAGAGTTGACTGGCCAGGTGTTATTGCTGATATCTGCCTCCCCGGCCACTGAAAAGATCTTATATACTCTAACTGATTCTTTTACATTTTTAAGATTTTCCACACTTACAAACTCAGAACGGATATCGGCCTTATTGGCCAGGTCGCGTTGTACCGATTCAGAAACATAGATCCCGGTTGGAGGGGCCAGCGATTGCAGACGGGAAGCAATATTTACTGCATCACCAAAAATATCGGCGTTCTCAAAAACTACTTCTCCCTGGTGAATACCGATACGCAGTTGGAATTCTCTGGCCTGATGGCAGATCTGCTGAATTTTTATAGCTGCATAAACCGCATTGCTAACTGCAGGAAAAGTGACCATGATTCCATCGCCCAGTTCCTTAATTATGGTACCACCATATTCTTCGATCACAGGTTTTTGAATCTGCCTGTTCTTATGCAAAAGCTCAAATGCACGCTGTTCATTATTTCCCATAAGGGCTGTGTAACCAACGATGTCGGTGAACATAACAGCTGCTAACTGGCGAGATTGAGTCATTCGGGAAATTAGTTAATAATATTTACAATAATATTAATTAAATACCTGATGATTCCCTATTGGGGATGTTCCGTGGATAAACAAATTTGATGGTCAGAAGGTGAGCGGTTATTCTCGAATGATCAGCAACCATCCCTTACCCTTTTCAACCGGTATGAAATCATTGATTCCAACTATTCTGGCAGGTTGAAAATTCTTTATTTCCCTGGCCTCGATCTTTGCATTAGCAGGATCGATACCCAGTTTTTTCCAGTCAATATTTAATTGAACATTGGTATTATCATCGGCCCAGCTTGCAAGAGATATTAATGCTGTGCCTTTCTTTTTATACACGGTGACCAGCACCCTGTCATTATTTGTTTTTACCGGACAGTTACTGCTCCAGTAGCCGACCATTTCAGTTCCTTTTATGCCGAAATCATCCCAGAATTTCCAGATAGGACGGGGATCCGCATCTTCGGTCCAGGGAAAACGATTGGTCATGCCATATATCATTCCTCTCCATGGATTACCGCCGTCCTGCAACATCTCACTCATTAAACCGAATGGAATACCACTGACCTCAGTAAGAAAAAAATCAGGCTTGTTATTCTGATAATCGAAATACTCACCAAACCATAAACGATTGAGATAGGGAAAATGCTCCATATACAGGTTGGCACTATTATTAAAGCCATCGCTTTTATTGTACTGATTAGCCGAATGAAGATCAATAATGCCGGGATGACCATCCTTTGTCAAAACTCTTTTGACTCTTTTCATGGTTACTCTGTCAAATGCCACATCATCAAGGTAGATCCCATCGATGCCAACATTTTGCGTGAGCCAGTTCATTCCTTCCACATAATAATTATGCCAGCGATTCATACCGCTGTTTATAATGGCAGCATCTTTTATTTCCGGCACAAACCAGGCACCTATATAATCATCTCCCACATGTTCCTGCAGCCATGAATATCCTCCGCCCTTTCCCGGAGAATAGATCTCATGTCCCAGGCTTTTCATGGGAAAAGTTTCATAAGCTCGATTAGAAAGTTCCCTTACGGTGTTATATATCTTCACTTTTAATCCTATCGCATGCGCTGAATCGATATACCCTTTCATTTTTTTGTATTCTATAAAAGGATAATTCAGCCATGGGTTTATAGGCGTGGCATGATGAATATTCACTACCGTGGCGCCATTGGCTTTTACATTTTCGGGACTATCGTATTTATGGTAATAACGGGTGGCCCATTGCGATTCTGTATCTAGTGTATGAAAGGGAGTGATCAGCAAAGTGAAATTATAATAAAGCGATTCTCCTCTTTTCATTTTTCGGTCGCCGCTAAAATTATTGACCATCTTTGCATTGTTTACTTCATTAATCGTAATGCCCCCTTTATTATTGTTTCCCCATGAAGATGGAAGGAGTAAAGGTTTGAGCAGATAGAAGTTTGTATTCAAGGGTCGCAGATATCTTTCATCGCGCAATGAAAATTGAAG
>JAYTXP010000094.1:0-11804 GCA_043742885.1 Chitinophagaceae bacterium
CTATCAGTTAAGAACAAGATTGATTGCAGCGCATTATTTTCCCTTGCCCAATAAAAGAGCCACCATAAAGACAGCCCTGAATGCTGGTTTATTACAAAGTGCTTCCATATTCCGCAACGAATTATTTCAGCTGGGAGGATATAAACTATTACGCGGCTTTGATGAAGAAAGCCAGTATCTAACGCATTATGCTATTAGTACAGTTGAATTTCGTTATCTGGTAGGCTTGAATTCATTCTTTTATGCGCTGCTTGATGGAGGCTGGGGGCGCAATAATACACCAGGAGTAAAATTAAATTATGGCTATATAGGAACAGGTTTGGGTATGGCCTTTGAGACCAAGGCAGGTATTTTCAATTTTGCCTGGGCCATTGGCAAAAGAAATGATGCAGAGCTGGATCTGCGACGGTCCAAAATTCATTTTGGCTTCGTCAATTACTTTTAAATTCCCCGATGCGGTGAAGACCGATTATTTTTGTGCACCTTAATTTTCCCGATTGTTCCGAAGAATCATTTTTTCATTTTTATTGGTCTGGCAGACGGGTTCCCTGTTTGCGCAGGTAAAGAATGACAGCCTTATTAACCTTAAAGATTCCAGTTTACAACAGGATACAATTTCCAGGGATTCTCTCAATCATATACCGGGACAGAAAGATTCAACGAGCTTCAGATTGCCTATAAATTCAGTGGTTCTCAAAAATGACCCTGCACTTCAATGGAAGATACTCAGCAAACATCCCTGGTTAGGTTTCAATGGTTCTCTTGCTAAAGGGGAGATCACCGGGATCCGTCAGAGCATCGGAAAAGAATGGTTGTTTTATTACCTAGTTCTCTTATTCATCATTTTTGCCATATTAAGAAGGGCCTTTCCAAAATATTTTGGAGACCTGTTCAGATTATTTTTTCGGACAACACTTAAACAAAGGCAGATCAGGGAACAACTGATGCAAACGCCGCTGCCATCAATCTTATTAAACGGTTTTTTTGTACTCAGTGCCGGTTTATATATCAGTTTTCTTTTTCAGTTTTTTCATTTAGATCCTACAGGTAATTTCTGGCTTTTATATCTGTATTGCTGCGGTGCTTTAACTGGCATCTATTTCGTAAAGTTCATTGTATTAAAATTTTCTGGCTGGCTTTTCAATGTTCCAGAAGCGGCGAATGCTTATGTATTCGTTGTATTTATTATAAACAAGATGATAGGTTTGCTTTTGCTTCCTTTTCTTCTAATGCTGGCTTTTTCCGACGGAGATATTTACATGGCCATTATGAGTTTATCCTGGTGCCTGGTAAGTGGGTTGCTGATATACCGGTTCATATTGGCTTATGGTGCATTGCGTAATCTGGTAAAGGTCAATCTTTTTCATTTTTTAATTTACCTGGCAGCCTTTGAAATAGTGCCCCTTTTACTGATTTACAAGGCCTTGCTATCATATTTCCTCTGATATCCGTAACTTTGCGCACAACTTTAGCCGATCCGAACATGACAAAAACTGTGGTTAAGAAGGCCGGAGCGAAGGCCAAAGCAATTCAAAAGGTTCTTATTACTCAACCCCGACCTGAAAGTGAGAAGTCACCCTACTTCGAACTATCCCGGCGATATGAGTTAGAAATGGATTTTTATCCATTTATCCGGCTGGAAGGTATTCCTGCCCGCGATTTCCGGAAACAGAAAATTGAGATACAGCAGTATACCGGAGTGATCTTTACCAGTCGCAACGCAATTGACCATTTTTTTCGGATCTGCGAAGAAATGAAGGTCTCAGTATCCCAGGACACTAAGTATTTCTGTATTACCGAAGCCGTCGCTCTTTATTTGCAAAAATTCATTCTTTACCGTAAGAGAAAAGTATTTTTTGGCGCAGATGGCATGAATAAAAGCATGTTTGATGTGATCAATAAGCATAAAGGCAATGAAAAGTTTTTGTATGTCTGCTCCGAAAACCAGCAGGATAATGAGATAGTAGGCTGGCTCAAATCTAATAATTGTGAATTTGTACTTGGCTTCATGTACCGCACACAAAGTGCGGATGTAAAAGAGATTCTGACTAAAAATGAATACGATGTCATTTGCTTTTTCACCCCCAGTGGAGTAAAAAGCCTTTTTGATAATCAACCTAAGTTCAAACAAAATGGCACTGTGATCGGAGCTTTCGGCAGTAATACTTCCCGCGCAGTAGAAGAGGCTGGTCTTAAGCTGGTGATCAAGGCCCCTGCGCCCAGCACACCCAGCATGGTAGCAGCACTTGATCAGTTTTTGGCATCGGAGTTGAAGAAGAAGTGAGTGGAGAGTAGGGGGTGGTGAATGGGAGTGAATAGTCAATAGATAGTGAATGGTCGCTCAACAGCTCAACTCATCAACAGCTCAACCTCCTCAACTTCCTCAACCTTCCATGAGCAATCATTTAATAAACGAAACAAGCCCCTATCTCCTGCAGCATGCCCATAACCCCGTGGATTGGTATCCATGGGGAGAGGAAGCATTGATGCGTGCGCGCAACGAAGACAAACCCATTTTGGTTAGCATTGGCTATGCAGCCTGCCATTGGTGCCATGTAATGGAAAGAGAGAGTTTTGAGAATGAGGAAGTGGCTGCTTACATGAACGAATATTTCATCAACATCAAAATTGACAGAGAAGAAAGGCCAGACCTGGACCATATCTACATGGATGCAGTGCAGACTATGACAGGCAGTGGGGGATGGCCATTGAATGTTTTTCTTACTCCCGCCACCAGGCCATTTTTCGGTGGCACTTATTTTCCTCCCGGCAGAGCTTTCAACAGGTCATCCTGGATGGAAACATTGGAAGCCGTAGTTCAGGCATTCTCCCAGAGAAGAAATGAAATGGAGGCCCAGGCCGATAATCTTACCACCCATCTGGTAGAATCGGGATCTTTTGGATTAGAACCTGAAACAGAATTACCAGAAGGAAATAAGAACCTGCATCATATTTACCAGGGGTTGATGAAAATGGCCGACCTGGAATGGGGAGGGTTTGGAAAGGCCCCCAAATTTCCACAAACATTTTCGCTGATATTTTTGCTAAGGCATGCCTGGCTGACTAAGGAAATGCCGGCATTCGATTTGGCCACTTTATCAGTAGATAAAATGATCGAAGGGGGATTGTATGATCAATTAGGAGGAGGATTTTCCCGTTATTCTACAGACAGGGAATGGCTGGCGCCGCATTTTGAAAAAATGCTGTATGACAATGCGCTGCTGATAATGCTCATCGCTGAAACTTATCAACTGACCAATGAAAGCAGATACCTCGAAGTGATCCATGAGACCATGGATTTTGTACAAAGAGAATTGATGCATGAGCGGAAAGGATTTTATTCAGCTCTTGATGCAGATAGTGAAGGAGTAGAAGGAAAATTTTATACCTGGAGCAGGGAAGAGATTATGGAAATAGTAGGAGAGAATGAAGAGAGGTTCTGCGAATATTATGGAGTGACAGAAAAAGGAAACTGGGAGCATACAAACATACTTCATGTTCGTGGTGATGAATACGAAGGACTGCAAGAAGACAAAGAAAAAATGATGCAGGCCCGGTCATTCAGAGTAAGGCCATCACTGGATGATAAAGTGATACTAGGATGGAATGCTTTGATGAATACCGCTGCCAGTAAGGCTTTCAGCGTATCCGGAGAGGAAAGTTACAGAAGATTGGCTATTGATAATATGAATTTTTTGTGGAAGGAATTTTATAACGAAGAGAGAAACGAATTCTATCATACATGGAAAAACAACGAAGCAAAATATCCTGCCTTCCTTGATGATCTTTCATTGCTGGCAGATGCGTTGATGCATTTGGAGGAGATCACAGGTGATGGACAATGGGTGAAAAAAGCCAGGAAAGTTTTGGAAATAGTATTGAATGATTTTAGTGAAGAGCAGGGTGATTTTTTTTATTTTACTTCAAGGAATCAGAAGGATCTGATCGTTCGAAAAAAAGAAATTTATGATGGGGCTCTTCCATCGGGCAATGCAATGATGGCCCTGCTGCTTCACCGGTTAGGAATTTGTTTTGAAAGTACGGAGTGGAGAGAACGCGCGCAACACATGCTTGCTTCTTTACAGAAAACCATTCAAAAGTATCCGGGTTCATTTGGGCATTGGGCCTGTGTTTTGCAGGAAGTACAAACCGGGAGTGAAGAAATCGTGATCTCAGGTCCTGATCGGATGGTTTTACATGAACAATTATTGGCCCTTTACATCCCCCACCGGATCTTGTTGGTTGCCGGCCCGGAAAAGGATGATCTTCCTTTGCTGAAAGGCAGGATCGGGTCAGAGGAAACTTGCGTGTCCCATTGCCGCAATAATACCTGCTATCCTTCCGTATTTTCTGCAGAAGCGCTTATATCCTTGAGGAACAGCCTTCAAAAGCAGTAAATTATTTAACTTTTAGACAATAAAACCCCTTATGACCCGTTAGAATTTTTACCTCGTAAAACACAGTTCTTTATTAAAAAATAATTAACCACCTTGTGGCAGAGAACAGTTCAAAATATTATATTTGCCCAATACCCCTTAAGTGTATGAATATGAGAAACCTTTATTACACCTTGTGTGCAGTGCTTTGTATCAGCGTTCTCGCTGGATGCGGCAGTGCAAAGAAAGGTAAAGGGAAAGGTGCAAACCTTCCCAATGACGGACAGGTGCATGGAGTGGCTCCCGGAGGAAAATATTCCCTGCCGAAGCCTCCCGGAATGGTGTTTGTGCCGCAGGGTACATTCCATATGGGTCCAAGTGATGAGGATCCTGCATATGCATTCAGTGCACGTAACCGATCTGTATCTATATCCGGATTTTGGATGGATGCTACAGAAATTACCAACAATGAGTATCGTCAATTCGTGAACTGGGTTCGCGATTCTGTTGTTGCCCGTAAAATGGGGTATGTTAAGTCTGGAGCCGACGGAAACGAGTATGTAGACTGGAAGAAGATGCAAACCATGAAATGGAGTGATCCAAAAGTAATGGAGCAACTAGCTGGTACTGATGTGATCCTGCCTCCGGATGACCGCATTTTCGGAAAGAAAGAAGTAGATCCTTCCAAGATCGTATATCACTCTGAGACCTGGGACCTGAAAGAGGCCGCTAAGAGGGAGAATGCTGGTAAGCCACGTTCTAAATTCATCGTAAAAAAGGATATTCCTGTTTATCCGGATACACTTTGCTGGATCCGTGATTTCTCTTATTCCTATAATGAGCCGATGACCAAAAGATATTTCTCTCACCCTGCCTTTGGAAATTATCCGGTAGTAGGTGTAAGCTGGAAGCAGGCTGCTGCTTTCTGCGAGTGGAGAACACAGTTTCTGAATTCATTTCTTGAATCAAAGAAAAGATCTCAGGAGTCTGATTTCCGCTTGCCTACCGAGGCACAATGGGAATATGCCGCAAGAGGCGGTCGTTCTCAGTCTATGTTCCCATGGGGCAACTATTATCTCCGTAATAAAAAAGGATGTTTGATGGCCAACTTCAAACCTGGTCGTGGTAACTATCCTGAAGACGGTGGTTTCTATACAGTGCGTGCTGATGCTTACTGGCCAAATGATTTCGGTCTGTATTGCATGAGTGGTAACGTGGCTGAGTGGACCTCTTCTATTTATTATGAAGGACGTAATAATTTTCAGCATGACATGAACCCTGATGTTCGTTGGAACGCGAAAGATGATGATCCTCCGTTGATGAAACGTAAGATCATCCGTGGTGGTAGCTGGAAAGATGTAGGTTATTACCTGCAAACCGGTACCAGTACCTATGAATATCAGGATTCTTCAAAATCTTATATCGGCTTCCGTTGTGTGATCGATCTACCTGCAGCTCCCTCGAAAAAAGGCCGTAAATAAGTAGAAAGTTTATCTCAAATAATTTAATAATAAGCTATTAGAGAGGGCAGTAAGATTCCTGTCCTCTCTTCTTTCTCCGAACTATAATCTCCAAAAAAAACTCAAAAAAGATCCAATTATGGCAGCAGCTATTCCTTCCAAAGTAAGTAAATGGGTAGACGTAGGCGTATCATTCGGTGCGGCATTAGTTATCTGGGGTGCTCTTAGAAAAATCACTCACGCCGCAGATGCAGACACCTGGTTATGGATCGGTTTGACCACCGAGGCCATTATTTTCTCTGTTTACGGTATTCTTTATGCTGTATATCCTGCTATTAAAGAGGCAGGTCATGACGAAGAGCAATTTTCTATCACCGGAGGAAAGACCCGAGCTGGTTTTGCCGCGATGGATAAAATGCTTGCTGAGGCGGATATTACTCCTGATACCATGAAAAGACTGGGTGATGGTTTCAAGCAATTGAGCGGGACTGTTACAGGCCTCAATGATATAAGCGGTGCGATCAATGCTACTAATGATTATGCTGCAAAAACAAAAGAAGTAACTCTTCAGCTGGATAAAGTGAAGGATGCCTATATAACTGCTGCAGGTTCAGTGAATGCTTTCAATTCAGCTACAGAAGGAGCAAAAGCCTTCCATGAGCAGATTCAGGTACTTACCAGAAATCTTTCTTCCCTGAACACTATATATGAACTGGAACTTCAGGAAAGTAATAATCATCTGAAAGCATTGAATTCATTCTATGGCAAATTATCTGAGACTTCCGCGCAGATGTTGAACAGCGCAGAAGATGCCAGGAAAGTTCAGGAGCAGATCGGCAACCTGGCTACCAACCTGGGACGCCTTAATAATATTTACGGCAATATGCTGACCGCTATGCAGGGTCGCAGCTAAACTAACAGATAACCCAAGATTCATTCTAACGCCAATTAAAGAGAAATGTCTTTACCAAAAGAACCGCGGCAAAAAATGATCAACATCATGTATCTGGTGTTAACAGCCTTGTTAGCCCTGAACGTGTCGTCTGAGATCCTTAATGCCTTTAAAACCGTAAATAAGAGCCTGGAGAACACAAACGTGGCCGTTAATAAATCCACAGAAACGATCATGAAATCGCTGCTGGATAAAACCACCGAGGAAGCTACGAGAGACCGAGCCCTGATCTGGTATCCAAAAGCCCAGCAGGTGCAGAAACTTTCAGGCGACCTGTTCAATTATCTGGCTGACCTTAAGAATAAGATCATTACTGAAGCCAATGGTGATCCCAATGATCCAACCAAGCCATTTAAAGAAGATAACCTAGATATCGTGACGCGCCTGATGGTGAAAAACGGAGAGGGAAATAAACTGAAGGCCATGTTGGAAGATTATAGTAAAAAAGTACGAGCAATTGATCACGATATCGACAGTACCTTTAAAGAGCCTTTTGTAGATGTTTCAGATCCTCCCGGTTCTGACAAGAAGAAAAAAGCCTGGGATGTGGCCTATTTTCATATGGTGCCAACTGTTGCCGGACTTACCATTCTGAGTAAATTCCAAAATGATATTAAGACCGCTGAGAATAAAGTGATCGCACTTTGTCACCAGAAAGTAGGAGAGGTGAAAGTGGTATTCGATGCTTATGCAGCGATCGTTGGACAGAATTCCAATTACCTGATGCCTGGTCAGAATATCGAGATCAAGGCCGGTGTTGGTGCCTTTTCCAAAGCAGCTAAACCCACGATCACTATTGGTGGAAACACAGTTGCCCTGAATGACTCTGGTTTTGCCAGATCTACTCAGCCAGCAGGTGCCATGGGTCCGCATTCTGTGATGGTAAACATTAAATATTTTAACCAGGTTACAGGAAAGGAGGAAAGTATTCCTTATGAAGTGAAGTATACTGTTGGCTCCGCCAATACTTCTATTGCCCTTACAGAAATGAACGTATTGTATATCGGATGGGATAATAAAGTACAGATCGCAGCGTCAGGGGCTGGTGATGATAAAGTTGTTGCCACTATCAGTGGCGGCGGCGGATCACTGAGCAAAATGGGCAGCGGTAATTATATTGCCAAAGTAAATACGGTAACCGACGAAGCGATTATCAACGTAACTGTAGAAGGAAAGCAAATGGGTTCACAATCTTTCCGTGTTCGTACCATTCCTGATCCGGTAGCTACTGTAGGTGGTGTTATGAGTAATGAAAATATGCCTGCAGGGCAGTTCAAGGCTCAATCCGGGGTAGGGGCCTTTATTAAGGATTTCCCTCTGAAACTGCAATATACCGTAGTAAGTTTCATTCTTTCAGCGGATGATGAGAACGGAGATATTCAGGAAGCCCCTTGTACGGGCAATACCTGGAGCCCAAAAGCGTTAAGTATTATAAGGGGTCTTACAAATGGTAGGACTGTAACCATTGACAATATTCGTGCCCTGGGACCTGATGGCAGGACGCGTAAGATTCCCGGACTTGTCTATTACATAAAATAATATCGAGGAAAATGAAAAATCTGGTCGTAAAATCTTGTTTGTTTTTGCTGGTGCTTGGCCTCACAGTTCAAACTGTTGATGCACAGCGCAGTGGTCGCAGAAGAACAGGAGGTAATCCCACAACCAATCCGGGAGATACCACCAAGCCTGTGGGAACCAATAATCAGCAGATCAACAATAATGTGGCGCCGAATTATAATCCCTATGGAAATATTCCCATTGTGATTGATTCTTCCGGCATCTCCGATACTATTATACGTAAATCGCTTCGTAATGATAATGCCTTTGATAAAAGTAGTCTGACGCAGCGTACTCCTCTTCCCTATGAGAATCTCCGTTGGGATGATGCCCTTTTTGCAGAAAAAGTATGGAGAGAACTGGATCTTCGGGAAAAGATAAATAAGGTTTTTCAATACGATGAGAAAGCAGATAATGGAAGCCAGATGTTCATTGATATTCTATTGACCGCTATTAATAAAGGCGAGGTTACCGCATTCTCAGATGAACGTTTTACCACACCAATGACTTTGACTGAGATCCAGCAGTTAACTGTTGGTTCTGCCGATACTGTTGCCCAGACGGATATTAATGATCCTTCAAAGATCATCCGATATGTGATAACCAGGGCCAGTTTTGACGCTAAAAGTGTTGCGAAGATCCGTTTGAAAGAAGAGTGGGTATTCGACCGTGAATCAAGCCGCCTGTTCTGTCGTATTCTGGGCATTTCTCCTGTTAAGATCTCTTATCTGCCAAATGGTAAGGAAAGAGGTGTTACCCCATTATTCTGGGTTTATTATCCTGATCTCAGGCCTATTTTAGCCCGATATGAAGTTTATAACTCAAAGAATATGGGTCAGAGTCGTATGACCTGGGAAGAATTATTTGAGAGTCGTATGTTCAGCAGTTATATTTTGAAGTCTACCATGGATAATCCGGGAAACAAGGCTATCAAAATATATCAGAAGGATCCAATCCTGGCATTACTTGAAGGTGATAACATCAAAGAAAAGATCTTCAATTTTGAACAGGACCTTTGGTCTTATTAAGAGAAAAAAATTATAGATATAGTAAAAAAGGCTCCATATATACGGAGCCTTTTTTTTATGTAAGCCAATAGTTATCAATTGAAAAAAAGTTTTCAAAATAGTAAAAACACTATAGGAAAATTAAACAGTTGTTGTATCTTCGTTTCGGTTTTTCATAGGATATTGGATTTTAAAAACGGGGCTGGATTTCTATCCGGGCCCCATTTTTTTTATATACCTTATTATTTTTTGAGAAGGCGGTTCCGCTCCCCACAATTAGTTCTCTTGTAGTTTTGAAAATAACCAGTTACAATTTTAGCTTTAGCTTTCCCAATCACTTTTGCTAAATCCTCACTACTTTTTTCCCGGATATTCTTTACGGACTTAAATTCTTTTAATAGCAGGTTAACAGTGCTTTTACCGATGCCGCTAATATCTTCTAACTCATTTTTAAAAGTTCCTTTACTTCTTTTTTGACGGTGGAAAGTAATGCCAAAACGATGTACTTCATCCCTGATGCGGCGTATGAATTTCAGGCTTTCATTGGTATAAGGAAGTTTAAGTGACTCTTTATCGCCTGTAAAGAATAATTCTTCCTCATTTTTCGCCAAACCAACTAATGTTGTGCTGCCTTCGATTCCCAGTTCTTTCATAGCTTCATTAGCGGCACTTAACTGGCCTTTACCACCATCAATTATTACTAATTGCGGGAAAGGGCTTTCTTCTTCCTTCAGCCTTTTATAACGCCGAAAAACAGCTTCTTTCATAGTGGCAAAATCATTAATTCCTTCTACTGTCTTTACATTAAAGTGCCGGTAATCTTTTTTACTCGGTTCCCCATTTTTAAAACAAACCATTGCCGATACAGGATAGCTGCCCTGGAAGTTTGAGTTGTCAAAACATTCAATGTGAACAGGGAGTTCTTGTAGTTGCAAATCCTGTTGCAGTTGTTCTAACAATTTCAGTTTATCGGGGCTTTTAATATTTAGTTGAAGACGTTCTTTATTTTTTATTTCATCAATAAAATGAAGCACATTTTTCTCTGAAAGTTTCAGTAATTTCTTTCTATCGCCGCCTTTAGGAACGGTAACGGTTATTTCATCCTGTGGATATTCTATTACAAACGGAACAATAATTTCTCTCGCATCACTATTAAAAGTAGTTCTGAGCTGTGCCACAGAGAAGCTTAGTATTTCTTCTGTTGACTCATCTAAATGTGTTTCCACTTTATTTGTCTGTGTCTGGATGATGGAACCATTGCGAACCATCAGGTAATTAACGTAAGCAGTCTCTTTTTCCTTGAGAATGGAGAATATGTCCATATCGCCTGCCCTGACATTCGCTACTACCGACCGGGACTGGTAGTTTTCGAGAAAGCCTATTTTCTTTTTTACCAGCTCTGCTTTTTCAAAAGATAGCGAAGCTACATGTGCTTTCATTTCTTCTTTAAAATGGCGGATAACGGGACCAAGGTTACCTCGTAACAAATTTTTGAGTTGCGACAGGTCTTCCTGATAATTTCCTTTTGTTTGTAATCCTTCACAAGGCCCTTTGCAATTCCCAAGATGATATTCAAGGCAAACTTTAAACTTCCCCTTTTTAATATTACTGTCTGTCAGATTGAGTGAGCAGTTTCGCAATTGAATAGTTTGTTTGATGAACTCCATCAACTCTCTTACTCTTTTTACCGATGTGTAGGGACCAAGATATTCTGAGCCATCCGTAATTTTTCGTCGGGTAAGAAATACCCGTGAAAAAGGTTCATTTTTAATAACAATAAAAGGATAACTCTTATCGTCTTTCAGATTAATGTTAAACCTTGGCTGAAATTGTTTAATGAGGGTGTTCTCGAGCAAAAAAGCATCCTGTTCAGAATTAACGATGGTGAATTCAATGCGGTCAATCCTTTGGACCAGCTCATGAGTTTTGTAACTGGTAAATGTTTTAGTGAAATATGAGCTTACCCGTTTGCGGAGATGTTTAGCCTTGCCAACATATAATAATTCGTTCTTGCTATCAAAGTATTTATAAATACCCGGCTGTTTGGGAATGGAGTCAGCAATATGTTGAAATTGTTTGGAAGTCATTAATAGGCGGGGTCTTCATTCCATGTTACTTTGGTGGTAGTGGAAATTTCCGGTTTACCGGGTTTTTGACTGATGGTTACTATTTGAAAACTTTTATCCAATTGCCATAACATTTTTTTTTGCAGGAAGCTGTCCCGGTTGCTTATTTCCCGGATGATAATAATATTGTTCACCCTGGCTTCTTGTCCTGGAATAGGCGTGGCCAACAACTCCTGTTTTTTAACTTCTTCTTTATCCGGGTTTACGGGAGTGTAAGTAATGATAACCCGGTTAATCATTTCATCCTGTACCGCCGGGTCCTCCTTATATCTCTTTGCAACCTTCTTATCGGACAGGTCGGGAATATCCAGGAAATCTTTTGCTAC
>JAYTXP010000095.1:0-4769 GCA_043742885.1 Chitinophagaceae bacterium
AAGGTTGAGCTGTTGAGGGGTTGAGCATATACAGGGTTGAGCTATTGAGGGGTTGAGAGGTTGAGAAAATACAGGGTTGAGGAGGTTGAGAAAGTTGAGGGAAGATTCGATTTATGGGAGTTTTCACTCAACAGCCGAAGGCGCTCAACCTCCTCAACCTCCTCAACCTGCTTTTATCTCCAGCATCACCGGACAATGATCCGAATGCTTTACATCCGGAAGTATCTCGGCATTTAATAATTGGCTGCGAAGCGCTTCAGTCACATTAATATAATCTATGCGCCATCCTTTATTATTCAATCTCACACTGGGAAAACGCTGGCTCCACCAGGTATAGCGATGAGGCTCGGGATGAAATTCACGAAAACTATCTATCCAGCCAGTTTCAATAAATTTTGAAAGCCAGGCTCTTTCTTCAGGTAAGAATCCGGTGGAGTTTTTATTTCCTTTCGGATCATGAATATCGATCTCCTTGTGCGCGATATTATAATCACCACAGAGAATCAGTTTAGGATTATTTTTTTTAAGCTTATTGAGATAAAGAAGGAATTCATCCAGCCATTCGTATTTAAATTTTTGCCGATGTTCTCCACTTGTGCCTGATGGCATATAGGCATTGATAAGTCTTGTATCTCCAAACTGTACTTGTATCACTCTTCCTTCATCATCACTGGCACCATGACCATTACCATAAATGATATCATCAGGTTTCTGTCTTGTAAGAATAGCCACCCCGCTATATCCTTTTTTAGTGGCACTGAACCAATAATTATGATAACCAAGGTCGGAGAATAATTTATGGTTGACGTCTTCTTTTACGGCCTTTGTTTCCTGGAGACAGATAACATCGGCAGGGTCAGTGGCCAGCCAGTCTACAAATCCTTTTTTTATAGCGGCCCGGATCCCATTTACATTATAACTGATGATACGCATGGCTTTCCTCGTAATTTTATGCACGCAATTTAATATATGCAATCAACAGTTAAAGGAGAATCCGGCCCCTTCATTCCGGCTAAGGAACCTATATACCTTGAAGGTCCCAAGAGCCGGGGCTATGAACTTCTGTTTGGTATCCGCGTTTTCTGGCAATTCATCAGGGGGTTTCGTACACTACACTTTGTAGGACCCTGTATTACGGTTTTTGGTTCGGCCCGGTTTAAAGAGGACCATGAATTTTATAAAGTGGCCAGAAGTTTTGGCCAGCGCATTGCCAAAATGGGGTTTACCACAATGACAGGCGGCGGACCGGGAATTATGGAAGCAGCTAATCAGGGCGCTTTTGAAACAGGTGGGGTATCAGTAGGCTGTAATATCAAACTACCCTTTGAACAAAAAGCGAACCCGTATCTCACTACGTCTATTATATTTGAACATTTTTTTGTTAGAAAAGTATTGCTGGTAAAATATTCTTATGCATTTATTATCATGCCTGGTGGCTTTGGAACCATGGATGAGTTTTTTGAAATACTTACACTGGTACAAACAAAAACAGTAACTAATTTTCCTATTGTACTTTTTGGCAAGAAATTTCATCAGCCACTAATGGATATGATCGCCCATATGGCCCGTGAAGGAACGATTTCTGAACAGGATCTTTCATTAGTGCTGCTAACCGATGATGAAGAAGCAGCCATGAAACATATTCATTATTATGTAAGCAGTAATTATAAGATCCGCAAGCGAAAAAGGTCCTTCTGGCTCCTGGAAAAAAGTTAGTGTGTACTTTTTACACAAAATCATACCTTCATAAAAATTCGGCTATATGCGATCCTTTAAACTTTTACTTGCCATCATTTCGACTGCTTATTTCACTCAGGCAATAGCTGCTGATATTGTTATTCGTTCTGCTAACAATCAGATTGAACTAACAGTGACTCAACAGGCTAATGGAGCCATTTTTTACTCCGTGAATTATAAAGGGAAGAAGGTGATACTTCCTTCCGGGCTTGGATTTAAATTTCAAACTCCTGATATCACGCTTCAGCAATTTGATCTGAAGAAAGTGGATTCAAGTTATATGGATCAAACCTGGAAGCCGGTTTGGGGCGAGAATTCAAGCATACGCGACCAGTATCGCCAGTTGCAGCTTAGCCTGGTGGATCGTAATGGTTCGGGTGTGATGATGCAGATCATATTTCGTGTGTTTAATGAAGGAGTTGGTTTTCGTTATGTATTTCCAAAGCAGGAAAAATTAAATCATTTTATTATAGCTGATGAAAAAACACAATTCGCGCTGGCGGGTGATCACACTGCCTTCTGGATCCCTGGGGATTTTGATACCAATGAATTCAAGTATAATCATACCAGGCTTAGTCAGGTAGATGCATCCAGTGGCATGATGAGCCAGGAGATCCATGCCAAAACACCATTTAGCAAAAATGGAGTACAAACGCCGCTGATGATGAAAACGGATGATGGACTTTATATCAATATTCATGAAGCAGCGCTGGTGAATTATCCCGCCATGGATATTCTTATTGATAAGCCAACAAATACACTTAATTCTTACCTGGTACCCGATGCAGTAGGCAATAAAGCGTATCTGCAAACGCCTGCAAAAACTCCCTGGAGAACGATCATTGTAAGTGATAAAGCCACAGAAATACTGGCAGCGAATAAAATGATCCTGAATCTGAATGAGCCTTCTAAAATTGAAGATCCTTCCTGGATCAAACCGCAGAAAATGGTAGGCGTATGGTGGGAAATGCATATCGGTAAATCTAGCTGGGACTATGGTGTGACCAAATCAGCTTCCTTTATGCAGCCTCATGGTCATCATGGCGCGAATACAGAAAATGTCAAAAAATATATTGATTTCGCTTCGAAGAATAATATTCCAGGTGTGCTGGTAGAAGGTTGGAACACGGGATGGGAAGATTGGTTTGGTCAGTGGAAAGAAGATGTTTTTGATTTTGTTACTCCTTATCCTGATTTCAATGTGGTGGAACTTCAAAAATATGCGGCCTCCAAAAATGTGAAGATCATCATGCATCATGAAACATCTGCTTCTGTTACCAATTATGAAAGATGGATGGATACGGCTTATCGTTTCATGAAAAAATACGGATATGATGCCGTGAAGACCGGTTATGTGGGAAGGATCATTCCAAGGGGAGAGCATCATGATGGACAATGGATGATACTTCATTATGAAAGGGTAGCAGCGAAAACGGCGAGTTATCATATCATGCTCGATACTCATGAACCAGTAAGACCAACCGGATTGCATCGCACCTATCCCAACTGGCTGGCCTGTGAAGCAGCAAGAGGAAATGAATTCAATGCATGGAGTGAAGGCAATCCTCCCGATCATGAGACCATTCTTCCTTTTACCCGTTTAATGGGAGGTCCGATGGATTATACACCCGGGATATTCCGGATCAAATTGAATTATATTGATAGTAGTAAAAAAGAATCAGTACATACCACGCTTTGCAAACAATTAGCGCTGTATGTTACCATGTATAGTCCGCTGCAAATGGCAGCAGATCTTCCGGAGAATTATGAGGCAAGAGATGATGCTTTTCAATTTATTCGTGATGTGGCCGTTGACTGGGATGAGACAAAGATCCTTGAAGCGGAGCCAGGTGATTATGTAGTGATCGCGCGAAAAGCGAAGAATAGTCCTAACTGGTTTATTGGTGCTATTACAGATGAGAATGCAAGGAATTTCCAGATCCCTCTGAATTTCCTGGATGCCAATAAAAAATATGTAGCTACAGTATATCGTGATGCAGATAATGCGAGCTGGGATAAAAACCCGGAATTGTATAAGATCGAAAAATTCATTGTAGACAATCAATCTGTACAGGTATTAAAACTGGCCACAGGTGGCGGAGCGGCTGTAAGTTTGATGCCGGCAACAGAAAATGATATAAAAACGTACCAAAAACTGAAAAAGAAATGAGCAATATAGAAATACTGGGTTATGCAGCCGGTGCCATGACCGCATTTACTTTTCTACCGCAGGTAATCAAGACCTGGAAATCGAAATCTGCCAAGGATATTTCCCTGAACATGTTCCTGATCGCATTTACCAATGAGATCATGTGGCTGGCCTATGGTATTATGCTGGATAACTGGGTGATCATTTCCACTAATGCGGCGATGCTGGTGATGTCAGCGATTATGATCTGGCTTAAAATTCGATATAATCATCAGTGATATGGCATGGAAGGCGATCATTTATGATTTAGGGGGAGTGTTGATAGACTGGAACCCGCTTCATTTGTACACAGATGAATATTTTGAATCAAAGGCGAAACGACAATTTTTCCTTGAAAATATTTGTACAGGAGACTGGAATGAAACGCAGGATGGTGGTTATCCCATTGCCCGGGCCACTGAAGAAAAGGTAAAAGAATTCCCCGAATGGGAAGAGCCCATCAGAGACTTTTATGGAAGATGGGTGGAAATGCTGAACGGTCCAATTGAGGATTCACTGAATCTGTTTCGGCACTTAAAAAAGAATACTTCATTAAAATTTTACGCGCTTACCAACTGGAGTGATGAAACATTTCCAGTGGCCCTTGAACGTTTTGAGTTTCTTCATTGGTTTGATGGTATTGTGGTAAGTGGAACTGAAAAGAACAGAAAACCATTTCCGGATTTTTATCAATTGTTACTGGATCGATATGAATTAAAAGCGAATGAAGTGATCTTCATAGATGATAATCTCCGAAATATAAAAGCGGCTGAAGAATTAGGTATCAGAAGTATTCATTTTACTAATGCCGCCAGTTTGGAAAAGCAACTCAGCGAATTACTTC
>JAYTXP010000096.1:0-2028 GCA_043742885.1 Chitinophagaceae bacterium
ATCCAAAGGATGGTGGGTTGGCCCTGATGCGTGCCTGGAGAGGTTTACCTAAGAACAGTGCTTTAATAAAATTTTTAAGTGAGCCCGGGATAAAAGTAAAATTACAAAAAACAGAAAATTATTATCTCGCTGATCAGCAAAGAAAAATGCCGGAGGTTGATAACGAATTATTCTTTCATATTGATGAAAAAAATAACCAGGTTGAATTAACTGACAAAGGAATTAATTTAATTACAAGATCAGGGGAAGACCCTGAATTTTTTATCTTACCTGATATAGGAGTTAAACTTTCAGAAATTGAAAAAAGCAATTTAACCCCTGATGAAAAATTGCATCAGAAAGAATTATTGCTGAATGATTATTCAATAAAAGCAGACCGTATTCATACAGTTCAGCAATTATTAAAAGCCTATACTTTATTTGATATTGATGTGGAATATGTGGTAATGGATGGCCAGGTAAAAATTGTTGATGAACAAACAGGGCGTATACTTGATGGTAGAAGATATAGTGACGGATTACACCAGGCAATTGAAGCAAAGGAAAATGTAAAGATCGAAGCCGCCACGCAAACGTACGCCACCATTACGTTACAGAACTATTTTAGAATGTATCACAAACTTGCAGGGATGACGGGTACTGCAGAAACAGAAGCAGCAGAGCTTTGGGATATTTACAAATTGGATGTTGTTACCATCCCAACAAACTTACCGGTTACAAGAATAGATACACAAGATCTTGTTTATAAAACAAAGAGAGAAAAATATAAAGCTGTTATTGAGGAAGTTGAAAAAATGCGTGAAGCAGGAAGGCCAATTCTTGTTGGTACAACTTCTGTTGAAGTGAGTGAATTACTAAGCAGAATGCTGAAGCAAAAAAATATTCCGCATAATGTTTTGAATGCAAAACAACACCAGAGAGAAGCGCAGGTTGTTGCAGAGGCAGGGTTTGCACAAGGGGTTACCATTGCAACAAACATGGCTGGCCGTGGTACTGATATAAAATTAGGACCCGGAGTTGTAAACTCAGGTGGCCTTGCAATTCTTGGAACGGAAAGGCATGAGAGCCGTCGTGTGGACAGGCAGTTGCGTGGACGTGCAGGAAGACAGGGTGATCCCGGTACTTCCCAGTTTTTTGTTTCTTTGGAAGATGACCTGATGAGAATGTTTGGCAGCGACAGGATCGCTTCTTTGATGGATAGGATGGGTTACAAAGAAGGTGAGGTTATTCAGCACAGCATGATTTCAAAAAGCATTGAAAGAGCACAGAAAAAAGTAGAGGAAAATAATTTCGGTACCCGTAAAAGGCTGCTGGAATATGATGATGTGATGAACAAACAGCGTACCGTTATCTATGGCAAACGCAACCATGCTTTGTTTGGCGAAAGGCTCGCGCTTGATCTTGACAACGCATTTTATTCTGTTGCAGAAGGACTGATCATTTCATTTAAAGAAACCGGCGACCACGAAGATTTTAAACTGGCTGCTATCCTGAATTTTGGAATTGATACTTCCATAACAGCCGAAGAACTTGATAAGGAAGATACCAATGTACTCGCAGAACGGTTGTATGAAGAGGCGAAACCACATTACAATCACAAGAACGAGGCAACGAACAGCCAGACATTACCCGTTATTAAAAATATCCGGAAAGAACAAGGCGCGCACATTGAAAATGTTGCGGTGCCATTTACGGATGGTAAGAAAGCAATACAGGCGCTGGCCAACCTGGATAAGACGATCGCCAGCGGCGGCGCTGAGTTGACCAATGCCCTGGAACGCAGTCTTACCCTTGCTTTGATCGATGATGCATGGAAAGAACACCTGAGGTCGATGGACGACCTGCGGCATAGCATTCAGTCTACGGCGCACATGGAACAAAAGGATCCGCTGGTGATCTACAAGATAGAAGCCTTCAATGCATTTAAGCAGATGGATGACCAGGTAAATAAGGACATCGTTAGCTTCCTGTGCCATTGTGCCATTCCTGTGGAGCAGCAGCAACCCGGCAGGATCAGGGAAGGAAGGG
>JAYTXP010000097.1:0-5336 GCA_043742885.1 Chitinophagaceae bacterium
CCGGAAAGCAGGGCCATTCTTCGGGTGTATTTGGAAGAAATGGTTTTGGAGCTATTTATGAAGCCACACGCATCATCAATGAATTCAGAGTGAAATTGAGTGCAGAGAAATATTTAACCTTTAATCCGGGTTTAATTATTGGTGGCACTGAAGTTAGTTTTGATACCGCTCTGCAAAAAGGAACTGTAGCAGGAAAAACTAATATCATTTCGCCTGCCACTGTCGTGGTTGGCGACCTGCGTTTTATATCTGCAGAGCAAAAAGAAAAGGCCCGGGCCAATATGAGAAAAATAGTTATCAGCAATACGCTGAAGGGTTCTTCAGCCAAAATATTTTTCAAGGATGGAATCCCTTCTATGTTTCCTACAAAAGGAAATCTGGCCCTGGTTAAAAAATTAAGTGAAGTGTCCAAATCATTGGGATATGGCGAAATAAAAGCCGGCGACCCCATGATGAGAGGCGCCGGCGATGTTTCTTATGTAGCAGAATACCTGGATTGCATGGATGGACTGGGTGCCTGGGGTGCAGGTGAACATGCACCGGGTGAGACAACTAATATTAAGGCCCTGCCCTTACTCGCAAAAAGAGCCGCTATTTATTTATATCGGCTCAGTCATGAATAAATTTCAGGCCTTTACTTTATCCGATTCATTGATAAAGACCACAGTATTATCAAATACATCTACTAATACCGGTTTTGTCTTATCAATATCACCTGAAAGTATTTTCTTCGATAATTGGTTGACGATCTCTTTTTGGATCAGCCTTTTCAGTGGTCTTGCTCCAAATTGCGGATCAAAGCCCTGCTCTGCTAAAAATTCCAATGCATAATTACTGAACTCCAGGTTAATGCCACTGACCGCAACCAGCTTTTTCAAATTCTGTAACTGGATCCGAACAATTCCCACGATCTGCTTTTTCATCAATGGCTGAAACATAATGATCTCATCCACACGATTGAGGAATTCCGGGCGAATAGTCTCTCTCAAAAGCGCCATCACATCGATCTTCGCCTTATCAGTGGTTTCTTCCACATTATCTTCATTCAGATTTTCAAATGCGTCCATGATCATGGAAGAACCAATATTACTTGTCATGATAATAATGGTATTTTTAAAATTCACCACACGACCTTTATTATCAGTAAGGCGTCCATCATCCAACACCTGTAACAATACATTCCATACATCGGGATGTGCCTTTTCAATTTCATCAAGCAGCACCACACTATAAGGTTTGCGACGAACAGATTCAGTCAGCTGACCTCCTTCTTCATACCCTACATAGCCCGGAGGCGCACCCACCAGGCGACTTACCGTATGCTTTTCCTGATATTCACTCATATCGATTCGGGTCATCATACTTTCATCATCAAAAAGATATTCAGCCAGTGCTTTGGCCAGCTCTGTTTTACCAACACCAGTGGTACCAAGAAAAATAAAAGAACCGATCGGTTTTTTAGGATCCTGTAATCCTGCACGACTACGGCGAATGGCATCCGCTACCGCAGTAATCGCTTCTTCCTGTCCCACTACTCTTTGATGCAGGTGATCTTCCAGTTGCAATAATTTTTCACGATCGCTCTGAAGCATTTTTGTTACCGGTATACCGGTAGCTTTAGCCACGCTTTCGGCAATATCTTCCGCATCCACTTCTTCTTTTAATAATCTTTTTTCATCGGAGGAAGCGAGTTCCAGGCTGAGACCGGCGATCAGTTTTTCCTGCTCTTTTATTTTACCATAACGGATCTCCGCCACTTTCCCATAATCGCCCTCACGCTCTAATCTTTCTGCCTGTGATTTAAGACTTTCAATTTCCGCCTTCGCATTCTGAACTTTTTCAACCAATTCCTTTTCATCCTTCCATTTAGCTTTCAGTGTATCGCGTTCAACAGAAAGGTTTGCTATATCCGTATTAAGTTCTTTCAATTTCTCCTCATCATTCTCTCGCTTAATGGCCTCTCGTTCGATCTCCAACTGACGGATCTGTCTTTCCAATGTATCGAGTTCTTCCGGCATAGAATTCATTTCCAGGCGAAGTTTCGCCGCGCTTTCATCGATCAGGTCAATAGCCTTATCGGGAAGAAAACGATCGGTAATATATCGCTGAGAAAGTTCTACTGCTGCAATGATCGCTTCATCTTTAATGAGCACATGGTGATAGGTTTCATAACGATCCTTCAAGCCGCGAAGAATAGAAATGGCATCCTCCACACTGGGTTCATTTATCATCACTTTTTGAAAACGACGTTCCAGCGCCTTATCTTTTTCAAAGAATTTTTGATACTCATTAAGGGTAGTCGCACCCACAGCGCGCAGTTCTCCTTTAGCCAAAGCCGGCTTTAAAATATTAGCCGCATCCATGGCGCCCTCGCCTCCGCCTGCTCCTACCAGTGTATGAATTTCATCAATGAAAAGGATGATCTCCCCTTCTGAGCCACTCACTTCCTTCACTACGGCTTTTAATCTTTCTTCAAATTCTCCTTTGTATTTTGCCCCTGCGATCAGCAGTCCCATATCCAGAGCGTAAATGATCCTGTTTTTTAAATTATCTGGCACATCTCCATTTACAATGCGATGGGCAATACCTTCCGCAATGGCGGTCTTGCCCACACCAGGCTCTCCCACAAGTATGGGATTATTCTTAGTGCGACGGGAAAGTATATGAAGTGTACGGCGGATCTCTTCGTCACGACCGATCACAGGATCCAATTTTCCCTGGCGGGCCAGTTCATTTAAATTTTTAGCATATTTATTCAATGCATTGAATTCCTGCGATTGCGTTTGGGAGTTAACGGTTTCTCCTTTTCTTAACTCTTTAATGGCCGATATAAGTCCGCTTTCAGAAAGGCCTGCGTTCTTTAATAATTTAGCCGGACCATCATTGCCCTGCACGATAGCCAGAAGTAAATGTTCCGTGGTAACGAATTCATCCTTGAAAGTTTTTAATACAGCACCGGCACGCAGAACCACATTGTTGACCTCCCTGGAAATATTCTGGGCAGCATCCCCCGTAGATTTTGGTAAACCTGCGATGAGTTCATCCAATTTATTCTCCAGAAGATTAATGGTAACGTTGTTTTTCTTCAAAAGGTGCACAACCGGAGAGTCCTCCTGTTCCAGAATGGCTTTTAGGATATGTTCGGTTTCAATACTGGGGTTCTTCGCATTAAATGCGATTTGCTGGGCTTGCTGGAATGCTTCCGCCGCTTTTATTGTAAAATTGCCAAGATTCATATTTTATGATTTAGTACCGGATAACCGGGATGGGTAACTATACTTTTTTCTTCTTTATGTTCTCAAAAACTAATCCAAGGCTGATATGCGGAAACAATGGCATATAAAGGTAGATCCATCGGTAGTTAAGGCATATGATTCAGGTTATTCCTGCAAATATTTCAGGTATTGATTTACTTTGTAAAAAAACACCCCATGTACGAGCACAAAAAGCAGGCCTTGCTTCCAAAGAAGGTTTATTACCGCCGCCTGGCCTTTAATTTCTTCATTGCAACTATCATAATGTTGATCAGTCTGGCTATTGGCGTAGGTGGCTATCATTGGTTAGGGGCCATGGACTGGATAGATTCTATTCATAATGCCTCTATGATCCTTAGTGGTATGGGGCTGGTAAACCCTGTGAATTCCGAAGGAGGAAAAATATTTTCTTCCTTCTATTCCCTGTTCAGCGGGGTTATTTTCATTACCAATTTTGGGATCATTCTTGCTCCTGCAGCGCATCGTATAATGCATCGTATGCACCTGGAGAATAAATGATAACTATGGATCTGCGTCAGCATCATAGTTTATTGGTCAGGCAATTTGCCCGGGGCATGGGCTTTGACCATATTGGGATCGCACGTGCAGTTAAGTTAGAAACGGATGCCCATCGACTTGAAAACTGGCTGCAGAAAGGAATGCATGGCCAGATGCAGTACATGGAAAAATATTTTGATCAGCGCATCGATCCGCGTGTATTGGTACCAGGCGCAAGATCTGTGATCACTCTTCTGCTAAATTATTATCCAGATCAAAAACAATCTTCACACTCACCTGCCATTTCCAAATACGCGTATGGAAAAGATTATCACGAGGTGATCAAAAATAAACTAGGCGGATTGCTATCCCGCTTGAAAGAAAATATTGGAGATATACAAGGAAGAGGATTTGTTGATTCAGCTCCCGTCCTCGAAAGAACATGGGCACAGAGAAGCGGATTAGGATGGATCGGTAAAAATGGAAACCTGATAAATAAAAGCGCGGGTTCATTTTTCTTTATCGCTACACTGATCACAGATCTTGAATTGGAATACGATGATCCTTATGCAAAAGATTATTGCGGTACCTGCACCAAATGCGTGGATGCCTGTCCTACTAATGCGATCTATCCCGGAAAAATTGTAGATGGCAGCAAATGCATTTCTTATTTCACTATTGAACTGAAAGATGAACTGATCCCTTCAGATATGCAGGGAAAATTTAAGAACTGGGCCTTTGGTTGTGATATCTGCCAGGATGTTTGTCCCTGGAACCGGTTCAGTCAGCCCACAGAAGAACCTGCCTTCAGACCTATTCCTGAGATACTGAATTTATCAACTAAAGAATGGGAGGCGATGACGGAGGAAAATTTTAAAAGTATATTTAAAGATTCGCCGTTGAAGAGAACGAAGTGGAAGGGGGTGATGAGGAATTTGAAGTTTATCAAGGGTTGAGCTGTTGAGTGAAAACTCTTAACTTTTCGAATACTCAGTAAGATTGAAATTTTAGGAGGCGCCTCTCAACCACTCAACTCCTCAACAGCTCAACAATATTACTCTTTTTCAAGAAACGCTTTCAATTTCCCCAACCCCTTCTCCATAAAAGGACCATAACGATTTTCCAGAAGTATACTGGAGAATTTCTCCCATGGATACCAGCTCAATTTGATATCCATATACCATTGCACCGTTGTGATATTTAGCCTTTCGGTTTGTATAATATTCCAGCCTTCTTCGGCCTTCTTACCTTCTCTTATCTGCTGAAACTTCACTAAGGAATCGTTATAAGACAATTCTACCAAAGGAAGGAGACTATCAGCACCAGGATACCAGTTCTTCCAATTGGAAGTGTTCTTTAATTGCATCAGCACCTGTTCCCTGCCGGCATTAATATCGATTGCTTTTGATATACGCACATGAGAGGGAAACAACAATGAGATCAGGGTGATCATTATTGCAAAGAAAATGAGACTTATAAGGGCGAGTTTGAGATACTTCATACTAATAGCTCCTAGCATAAAGCCACTGGCTTCTTGCTAATTTGAATATGATTCAACAATTATCCTCAAATCATGATGGATTG
>JAYTXP010000098.1:0-7214 GCA_043742885.1 Chitinophagaceae bacterium
TTCAGTTACCATCACGCCTTGCTCCACTGCATCCAGTGCACGTCCTCCCCCTTTCAGTACTTCCCAGGCTGCCTTGTTTGCCCGCAACCCGGCATCCCAGGTAGAGACAACCATGGGATTATTTTTTATTGTAAAAGGAGTTTCAGTAGCCGACAATTTTTTTGCCAGTACAGTTGCGAAAGAGGTAAATGTAGAAAAGCGTATGAACTTTCTTCTGTCGAGCATGTTTAATGATTGTAATGCAATAATACTGAAAACCTTGGGTTGAAGAAGGCAGAATTAACTCTACAAACTTAAGAGATTGAAATTTTGATGTTTAAACATTGAGTCGTATCTTTGACTTTTAAATTAAATAAAATGAGAATAGCGATACTTTCCGGAAGCCCCCGACACCAGTCATTGACCAGGCGCGTGGCTTTGTATTTACTGAAGCAGATCCAGGAGAATTCGGATCACCAGGCAGATCTGATCGATCTCAAAAACCTCCAGCTTGAACCGGTACAGTCCGTTTGGACCTCCAT
This sequence comes from Chitinophagaceae bacterium, assembly GCA_043742885.1. Lineage (GTDB taxonomy): Bacteria > Bacteroidota > Bacteroidia > Chitinophagales > Chitinophagaceae > JJ008. The sequence continues at coordinate 522 of JAYTXP010000098.1, forward strand.
TGAAAAGGTTCCGGAATCACTCCAGCCTATGGCCAGCATAATTTTTGATGCAGACGCCTATATCCTGGTGACACCAGAATATAATGGCAGTTACTCTCCGGCCCTGAAGAACCTGATCGATCATTTTCCAAAGCGCCATCATAAAACATTTGGGATTGTAACCGCCTCTCCTGGCGCCATGGGTGGATTACGCGCATCACAGCAATTATTACAATTGGTGCCCGCTCTTTTTGGAATTGCTTCTCCCTATTTGCTGATCGTTCCGGGAGTGGATAAGAAATTCAGTCCGGAAGGCGAATTGCTGGACGAAAGTTTCCAAAACAACGTTCATAACTTTATAAGCGAATTTCTCTGGTTGTCGGAAAGGATGACAATGGAGGTAACTGCGCAGGTTTAATTTAACTTGGTAAAAAAGAAAAAATTATGTCAGCAAAAATAATTGAAGCTATTCTCCCCCCTCCTCCTCCTCATATGGTCGGCGATGGGTTCAGGGTTCATAATTTCTTCCCGGGAGGAAGGATCACTGATAATAAAAGGATGAGTCCTTTTTTCCTGCTGGATTATGGTTCCAAAATTGAATTCTCACCTTCCTTGGTACAAAGAGGGGTCGGTGTGCATCCGCATGCAGGATTTGAAACGGTGACCATTGCCTACCATGGTCGAATTGCCCATAACGACAGCGCCGGTAACAGCGGTGTGATCGGAGAAGGTGATGTACAATGGATGACAGCGGGTTCAGGGTTGCTGCACAAAGAATATCATGAAAAATCATTCAGTGAAAAAGGCGGAGAATTTCAAATGGTGCAGCTATGGGTAAACCTGCCTGCAAAGGATAAAAAATCGACACCTAAATACCAGGCCATCGCCAATGACATGATGGGCCATTATAAAATGGATGACGGAAGTTTTGTGGAAGTGATCGCAGGTGAATACAATCAGGTTAAGGGGCCAGCCAGCACATTTACACCTATAGAGGTTTATAATGCGCGATTCAAAAAAAACGGGACAGGTGATTTTAGTTTTCCTGCTTCCTATAATACTGCGTTTCTGATAATCAGCGGCCAGGTATCCATTAATGAACAATCAGCAGGCCCCGACCATTTTATATTATTTGCCAATGAAGGAGAAGAGATCCGCTTAACGGCCCATGAAGATTCGACCGTACTGATTTTATCAGGAGAACCCATTGATGAACCTATTGCAGCCTATGGACCTTTCCTGATGAATACCTGGGATGAAGTGGACCAGGCAATACGTGATGCAAACCAGGGAAAATATGGCGTACTTGAATAAATTATTTTTTTGCTTCTGTAAACCGAAGCAGGCTTAGCCGCGCATTCTTCTGTATCCTGCGCTGAAGAAATCCCGACCAGCCAAATATGAATCCCTTCCAGCCAAGAGCCTGCGCGGCCCATTTGCTTAATTTAAATGCGTCGCTATGTTCAATGATCTTTCCATCCTTGAATCGTATAAAGGCCTTGATATGATTTTCAACCCGTCGGCCGGTTTTTGAAAACGTATAATTAGCCACCCATTTACAAGTAGCATATTCTTCATCCAGTTCCTCAATATCAGAAAAACGGAGGGAGAGATCTTTTGCATTGGTGCATAACATTTCCCACATATTTCGGGCCTCATTTCCATACAATAGTCCGAATGCAGGATCACTGAAAACAATATCCTCACCATAGCAGGCATTCATGGTCTTATGATCTCTTTGCTGGAAGGCTGAATAAAACCGCTTCATCGTCTCCGTATTAACTGACATTGGCCTAATTTAGACGGAAATATAGTTAACCCAAATGAGACTTGCCATTCTCCCCCTTCTGCTTTTTTCAGCCAATATCCTTCAAGCCCAGGAAAGCGTTTTATCTGTGATCCCTAGACCATTCGAGGTCAAAAGATCAGCTGGATATTATGTTGCCCAGAAAAAAATGACTGTCAGTTCGGATATGCCATCAGCAGATTGGGAAAAACTCTTCCCCTATTTTTTCAATGAGATGAAATTGCGGTTCCAGATCGAATTGATGCAGACCAGGGATCCTAATGCTAATATTCGTTTTGGCCTGAAGAGAATGCCAACGGGTGGAGGACTGGCATATGAACTGGATGTAGACCAAACAGGAATACGAATTGCTTCCAATTTCAACGAATCGGCTTTTCATGCCATACAAACTTTATTTCAATTATTTCCCCAGGATAGTAAAGGACCTATGGAAATTCCTTTTCTCCATATTTTCGACAAACCCCGATTTGAATACCGGGGCATGCACCTGGATGTGGGGCGTCATTTTTTTCAGGTTTCCTTCATTAAAAAATATATTGATTACCTGGCCTACCATAAAATGAATACTTTTCACTGGCACCTTACTGAAGACCAGGGCTGGAGAATTGAAATTATGAAATACCCTTTGCTAACCCGTATCGGTTCGCAAAGAAATGGAACTATTTTAGGAAGATATCCCGGCAAAGGAAGTGACGAAAAATCCTATGGTGGATTCTATTCTCAAAAAGAAATTAAAGAGGTGGTCAGTTATGCCTCGGCCCGATTTATCCAGGTGATACCTGAGATAGAAATGCCGGGTCATAGTTCAGCTGCTATAGCCGCTTATCCCTGGCTTAGTTGTTTCCCGGCAAAACCCACTGCCATTCCGGCAAATATGATCTCCAAAAAAAGTATTGCCGAACAAAAGAATGGTCGCATTAAACTTGTACAAGAAACCTGGGGCGTATTTGATGATGTTTTCTGTGCAGGGAATGATTCTACATTTAAATTTCTTGAGGATGTGATCGACGAGGTGGCGGGATTATTTCCTTCTAAATATTTTCATATAGGTGCTGATGAATGCCCCAAGACTCATTGGAAGATCTGTCCTAAATGCCAGCAGCTAATGAAAGATAAAGGGCTGAAAGATGAACATCAGCTGCAAAGTTATTTTGTACAGCGTATCGAAAACTACCTGAAAACAAAAGGAAAAATTCTTATTGGATGGGATGAGATACTTGAAGGTGGACTTGCACAGAATGCCGTGGTTATGAGCTGGAGAGGAATTGAAGGCGGAATTGATGCTGCCAAACAAGGTCATGATGTGATCATGAGCCCCGGTAATCCCGTTTATTTCGACCATAGTCAGTCGGAGATCGAAGACAGTGTAACCATCGGTGGGTATAACCCAATTGAAAAAGTATATGAATATGAGCCGGTACCTGCTGTACTTAATGAACAGGAAGGCAAATATATTTTAGGGGCACAGGCAAATGTTTGGACAGAGTATATGGATAATTCTGCCAAAGTGGAATATATGATCTTCCCTCGTATTGAAGCATTAAGTGAAATACTCTGGAGTAGTAAAGAAAACAGAGACTGGGAAAATTTTGAGCCACGTTTGATCTTCGCGATGGACCGTTATAAGTCTAATCATATCAATTACAGCAAAGCCTATTTTGATCTTAAGTCGCAGGTAATACCTGGTGATGCCGATTCAAAATTAAAATGGCAGCTTTCCACTAAATTTAAAAACGCAGAGATCAGGTATTCAACCCCGGCAAATAAAACTGTGGTTCCATATAAAGAACCCATTTCCATTAAAACCAGTGGTGAATACCAGGCTATGCTATACCAGGGTGAAAAATTACTTTCAACGATAAAACAAAAGTTTGAAGTGAATACGGGTACGGGTGCGGTCATCCGGCTTACCAAACCAGCTTCTGCAAAATATCCGGGTGATGGTCCATTTACCCTGGTGAATGGTATAGTGAATAAAAAAGGAACCGGCAGGTCAAAAGAATTTCTTGGATTCAGTGGAGAAGATTGTGAGGCCATTATCGAAACGGGTTCATCAGCCAAACTCAGCGAGGTACAGGTACATTCACTGGACCAAAACGGATCATGGATTTGGAAGCCTTCCGGCGTTGAAGTTTTTGGATCTCCAGATGGTGAGAATTGGAACTCACTTGGAAAGAATGGCAATTTTCAGCCTGTACCGGAAACTATTGGAAACGGAATTATTTCAGTTCGGTTTCCTGCAGCCACTTATAAATTTTTTAAGATCAAAATCAGTAACCAGGGAAATATCCCGGAAGGATTTGCAGGCGCTGGAAATAAAGCCTGGTTATTCGTAGACGAGATAGAGTTGCGATAATTGTATCTTTGATAATTACAAAACAAAATTGATGGCTTCAATAGATCTTTCTGACAGTTTTGAGAAAATACCAGTGAAGATATTCCCCGACCTTCGTCAGGGTTCACTGTTTGCAGCAAATCAGATCGCTGATCTCATTCGCGAAAAACAAAAAACAAAAGAAAAATGTGTGCTGGGTTTGGCTACAGGTTCCACCCCCAAAACTCTTTATGCTGAACTGGTTCGCATACATCGCGAAGAGAAACTTAGTTTTAAAAATGTGATCGCATTCAATCTGGACGAATATTATCCTATAGCCAATTCAGCCCTTCAGAGCTATAATCGTTTCATGCATACCCAACTATTTGACCATGTAGATATTAATCCAAAGAATATTCATGTCCCAAATGGAGAAACAAGTAAAGAAGATATAAAAGAATATTGCCGTAAGTATGAAAAGAAGATCGAGGATGCCGGTGGCATTGATCTGCAGATACTGGGCATAGGTAATAATGGACATATTGGTTTCAATGAACCAGGTTCAGGTATTTATTCCCGCACGCGATTGATCACGCTTGACAATTCAACACGTATCGCGAATGCTTATGAGTTTCCGAATATTTCCGAAGTTCCCCGTCTGGCGCTGACCATGGGTATCAGCACGATCATGAAATCAAAAAGAGTGCTGTTAATGGCCTGGGGACCGGGTAAAGCCTCTGTAATTAAAAAAGCGGTTGAAGATGATGACACAGAACAAGTGCCTGCTTCCCTGTTACAGAATCACGATTACGTTACATTTATTGTAGATGAAACAGCGGCAGGTGAACTCACCAGATTTAAATCACCCTGGCTTACAGGTGATTGTGCATGGACGCCAACGATAGTAAGAAAAGCAGTAGTGAATATGGCACTTAAACTGAAGAAGCCTGTCCTAAGTCTTACTAACAGTGATTACAATGAATATGGACTTAGCGACCTGCTTGTAGAACAAGGCGATGCCTATGAAATAAATCTCCAGGTCTATTATATGCTTCGAGATACGATTACCGGTTGGCCCGCTGGTAAACCGGGAGCTAATATTCCCGGCCACCCTGAAAGATCGGACCCATATCCAAAACGAGTATTGATCTTTTCTCCGCATCCGGATGATGATATTATAAGTATGGGTGGAACCTTTCAGCGATTACAGGACCAGGGACATGAAGTACACGTTGGCTATCAAACCAGTGGTAATATCGCAGTGACAGATGAATTTGTAACCAGGTTCCTCGATTTTGCTGTTGGCTTTGAGGAGATAGCAGGAATAGATACTAAAAAATCTGGAAAAATATTCCAGAATGCGCGGAGATTTATTTCCCGCAAAAGATCGTCACAGGTAGATACTCCTGCAATTCGTGCTATAAAAGGTTTGATCCGTCGTTGCGAGGCAAGAGCCACCTGCCGTTATGTAGGTGTAAAAGAAAAAAATATTCATTTCCTTAATCTTCCTTTTTATGAAACCGGCACTATAGAAAAAAAGCCTATGAGTGAAAAAGATGTGAAGCTCACTATTGAATTGCTAAAGGAAATAAAACCTCAACAGGTTTATTGCGCAGGCGATTTCGCCGATCCGCATGGCACACATATTATTTGTTTTCGGGTGGTGGCAGAAGCCCTAAAAAGATTAAGAACAGCAGGTGAACCCTGGGTAGAAGACTGCTGGCTTTGGCTTTATAAAGGAGCCTGGCAGGAATGGAACATCGAAGAGATTGAAATGGCCATACCTATGAGTCCTGACCAGGTGCTAAAAAAACGATACGGTATTTTTATTCATCAGTCACAAAAGGATATGATACCCTTCCAGGGAAATGACTCCCGGGAATTCTGGCAGCGAGCCGAGGAAAGAAATGCCGCTACTGCAGATCTCTATGCGGATCTGGGACTTACCCACTACGCCGCAATGGAAGCATTTGTACGCTGGCACTATTAACAAATGATCTGTTAAATGCGATCGGATACCAGAACGAGGAATTTGTGATCCAAGCTAATTTTATATCTTTATTCTCATAAAATAATAATAATGGCCTTACTAAAATCGAGCAACCCTGCCCTGCAGGAAAAATCATTTCAGGGTACCATTCTGGAAGGACTGGGTGATGCCCAGGTGATGAGTGTGAATGGTACAATGAATAAACTGGGAATTATGATGGTGCTTATGATGGGTACCACATTTTTTGCCTGGAATCAGTTTTATCAGGGCGGAAACCCCATGACGCTGATGCTTATCGGTGTATTCGGAGGATTGATAGTTGCTATTATCCTTGCGTTTAAGAAAGAATGGGGATCTATCCTGGGACCAGTCTATGCTATTCTCGAAGGATTATTTGTAGGATCTATTTCTGCCATCTATAATTATACTTATCCGGGTTTACCTATGCAAGCCGTGGCTCTTACTTTATTGGTAACACTGGTTATGTTCCTTATCTACCGTTATCGTATTATTCGTGTAACAGGTAAATTCAGAATGGTGATTATTATTGCCACTGCAGCCCTGATGTTTTTTTACCTGATTCAATGGGTTTGGGTATTATTT
>JAYTXP010000099.1:0-5516 GCA_043742885.1 Chitinophagaceae bacterium
CTTTGCAACTGGCTAATGTGCTGTTAGGAAATTTACCAGAAGAAGCGGGACTGGAACTTCATTTTCCCGCTTCCGTTTTCAAAGTAGAACATCCGATGCTGATCGCTCTGGCAGGTGCGGATATGGATGCGCAATTAAATGGCAGGCCTTTGCCCCTGCTACATCCTGTAAAACTGGTGAAGAATGATATCATCCATTTTGCAAAACTTCGTTCAGGATACCGTTGTTATATGGCGGTGGAAGGAGGATTTCATTTAGCAGAAGGAGGCTATAGTTCCAGCACTAATTTAAAAGCAAGTTATGGTGGCTTCGAAGGAAGAGCACTTAAAAAAGGAGATACACTTAAAGCCTATGATCCCGGTGAAGGTTTTATTTCCGGAGGTGTTTTACCCTGGACTATTGATCCGGATTTTGAAGAACCTATTGAGGCCGTAAGATTTCTTCCTGGTCATGAATGGAATCGGTTAAGCTATGAAGAGCAGAATAAATTTCAGGAGCAGGAATTTACCATTGATAAAAGATCCGATAGAATGGGTTGTCGTTTATCTGGCGAAGCCCTGATAATAGAAAAGGGCGATGAGCTGGTTTCTTCCGCAGTAAATTTTGGCACTATACAATTATTACCCGATGGCTCACCGATTATTTTAATGGCTGATCATCAAACTACCGGGGGTTATCCGCGAATCGCTCATGTGATACATGCCGACCGTTCAAAAATGGCTCAGAAAAAACCGGGAGATAAGATTCACTTCATGAGGGTAAGCCAAAAACAAGCGGAAACGGCTTATATAAAGCAGCAGGACTATATTTTCCATTTAAGCAAAGTACTTCGATTAAAAATTTCGCATCTTGATCATAAACTGTGATATGGGAGAGGAAATTGGCAATGAAAAGCAGATCCTGCCTTTTATTGATGCGGCCAATATTGCCTGCGGATATCATGCGGGGAGTGAAGACAGCATTCGTACTACTGTGCAATTATGTATTGAACACAACGTGTTGATCGGTGCCCATCCTTCTTTTAATGATCGGGAGAATTTTGGTAGAAAGGAAATGGATCTTCCTTTGCCGCAGGTATATCAATTAGTAAGAGTGCAATTGCATCTGATCGAAAAACTAATTCTTGAAGTGGGTGGTCGAATGAATCATGTCAAACCACATGGGGCTCTGTATAATATGTCGGCCAGAAATAAAGAGTTGGCCCATACTATTGCAAGGGCAGTAAAAGATCATTGCCCCGATCTTATTATTTTTGGATTGCGCGGAAGCTATTCTATCTCCGCAGCGGCAGAACTGGGATTAAAAACGGCTGCTGAAATATTCGCCGATAGAACGTACAGGGCAGATGGTGGTCTGACCCCGCGCAATGAACCAGGGGCCCTAATAATTGATCCCGAACAAATGATATCCCAATTGCTTCAAATGAAAGAGCAGCCAGATACAGATACAGTATGCATTCACAGTGATGGTGCACATGCGATCGAATTCGCTCAACTCATTCATCAAACCCTGCATCAAACCCATTGAAAAAAAACTCGGCCATCCTCGGTGCTGCTTTCTTAATGGCCACTTCGGCTATTGGTCCGGGTTTTCTGAACAATACCAGTTTGTTTACCCAGCAATTGCTCAGCAGTTTTGGTTTTGTGATCCTTGTTTCTATTATTATAGATATTGGCGCGCAGTTGAATACATGGAGAATAATTACGGTAAGTGAACTACGCGCATCAGATCTTGCCAATAAAGCCATTCCGGGTTCTGGTTATCTATTGTCTTTACTGGTAGTATTTGGCGGCCTCGCATTTAACGTAGGAAATATAGCAGGTTGCGGATTGGGTTTGGAAGTATTAACTGGATTAGATGCGAGATGGGGAGCTGCCATCAGCGCCATCATCGCTTTATTTATTTTCTGGAGTAAGGATGCAGGGAAAATTATTGATGTATTTGTAAAAATTCTGGGACTGGCTATGATCGCACTAACGATTTATGTCATGTTTGTTTCTCATCCTCCTTATTTAAATGCGCTACAGCATAGTTTTTTTCCTGAGACCATTAATTTTAAAATGATCGTGGCATTGGTAGGAGGCACAGTAGGTGGTTATATCAGTTTTGCGGGAGCACATCGCCTGCTGGATGCGGGTATTAAAGGGAAGGGCGCCATTCCACAGGTAAACCGAAGCGCGGTATCGGGAATCCTTATCACTTCTATCATGCGGATCGTGTTATTTCTTGCGGCATTAGGAGTTGTAACGAATGGGGGAATGCTTGATAAAGGAAATGCGGCTGCTTCTGTTTTTCATCTGGCGGTAGGAAATGCCGGGTATAAATTTTTCGGATTGGTATTATGGTCAGCCGCCATCACGTCGGTGATCGGCGCTTCTTATACTTCTGTTTCTTTTCTTCGTTCATTCAATAAACGAATAGAGCAAAAAGAAAAATGGGTGATCAGTATTTTTATTGTGCTATGTACGATCGTATTTGTATTGCTGAAGCAAACACCTTCTTCCATTCTGGTAATGGCAGGTTTATTAAATGGTTTTATTCTTCCATTAGGACTGGCCATTTTATTGCTGGCAGTAAATAACCGAAAAATATTTCCGGTTTACCGGCATTCCATTTATTTACAGATCGCTGGCTGGATCGTAGTGGCCATCATGACCTGGCTCAGTATTGCCAGTTTATAAAAACAAAAAAGCCCAATCTTTCGATTGAGCCTTTTGTTATCATCCATCCTTGTTATGTGTCCAATAAATCGTTGATATCGCCATATCTGTTGATCATATAATCATCTTGAACAAGGATATTAAATAGCTTTTGCCGGTATGGATTACCGAAGATCAGTTGGCTGAGCCGAAAAGAATAGCGTGCTGGGTGAGTAACAGATAACAGGACGTTATCTGCGGGAATGAGCAGTCTCACTTGTTACGGTTTTTCTAAAGGGTCCAGGTTTTTTGATCCTGAGTGATTCGTCTTTTAATAAACGGTCACTGATGTAAAAATAGTATGCGTATTCTTCGCTTCAAAGCATTAAACCCTTGTTTTTTATGTTATTGCGAATATTTACTTATTCTAATACTGAAAAATTACTATTGATTTATAATAACTACGTTTTTCTTATCAAACCTTTACTTGTTTCCACTTACCCTTTTTAAAATACCAGAAGGCGATCAATGCAAGAAAGGTTTCTGCAATGGGAATAGCGAGGAAGGCACCTGTTGGTCCCATCTTTATAGTCTTTGAAAGAATATATCCCACTGGAATTTGAATCAACCAGAAGCAAATAAAATTGATCAGTGTGGGCGTTCGCGTATCCCCTGCACCATTCAATGTTTGCATCATCACCATACCCAGTCCGTAAAAAATAAATCCTGACCCAATGATCTGCAGGGCTTGTATCCCATAATTTTTTACAACAGGATCTGAAGTATAGATACTAATAATAGAAGGCGACAACAACAGGAATATGATCGTAACAAAAGCCATAAATCCCATATTATATAAAGTGGTGAGCCTTGCACTTTTTTCTGCCCGATCAGGAAGTTTAGCCCCCAGGTTTTGTCCTACTAAGGTGGCGGCCGCATTGCTTAATCCCCAGGCAGGGAGAATAAAGAACACTACATTTCTTATGGCTATCTGATATCCCGCCGATGCATCAGTACCTCCTGTGGTAGCCACTAACATTGCGATCACCATCCATGATCCTGATTGCAAAAAGAATTGAAAGGTGGCAGGAAGAGAAACATGAATGATATTTTTTATAACGGGCAGGTCCCATTTAAAATGCGACCATTTTACTTTCAGGGTTCCATCACCTTTAAAAAGATGATAGCATTGATACAGCACACCGGTACCACGACCAATGGTAGTTGCAATAGCGGCGCCTTTCAATCCCAGTTCAGGAAAAGGTCCATATCCATTGATCAACAGCGGGCATAAAATAATATTCAGCAGGCTGGCGATCCAAAGGCTTTTCATAGCCATGGCCGCATCACCGGCGCCACGAAAAATTCCATTTATAAGAAACAGGAGGATGATGACCAGTGAACCACCCATCATGATACGGGTAAAAGAAGCTCCTTGTTTAGATACTTCAGGACTGGCACCCATCAGGTGAAGAATTTCTTCGGCATAGATGATTCCAAAAATACTGATCACTGCAGAGGCAATAAGTGCGATCAGCAAAGATTGCATACTGGAATGCGTAGCGGCATCCGGATCTTTTTCGCCGATCCTTCTGGCGACAATAGCTGTGGCGCCGGTGCTTAATCCCATAGCCACGGTATAAACAATGGTGATAGATGCTTCTGTTAATCCAACGGTAGAGATAGCATTGGGTCCGAGTTTACCCACGAAGAACATATCCACCACGGCAAAGACGGACTCTAAGCTAAGTTCAAGTATCATGGGCACGGCGAGTAAAATGATGGCGGTGCGGATGCTGCCTTGCGTATAATCGTGTTCTTCGCCTTTAAGCGCGCGTTTTACAAGGGAAATGAAATAAGTGAACTTGTTTGAATCAACAGTTCGGGACATGGGTAAAGGTTGTTGGTTTGTTCTGAGGCATCTTAAGCCAGAAAGCTACAAATTACGAACAATGTACAGTAACGGTTGCCAATTTGCTTCCGGTCTGATTTTTGATATTTATTGTATGGATTTAATTGCGATACATGCTGAAAGCTCCTGTTAAATTTCCTGAAAATACTCTCCTCCTGTATTTAATTGCCTCTTATTTAAGGGCCTTTCAATGGCCTCTCATTAGCCTTTCAATAACCTCTCAATAGCCTGACATAGGGGGAGCCACTATGCTGTTGGCGACCTGCTGCTATGCTGCTGGCATGGAGTTGCCATATGTTGGAAGGGGAGAGAATAGGTTGTCGGGGCGTTATAAAATTCGAAAACAAATATTGCAACATCATATAACATTTGCAACAATAGCGTCTCCGAATCCCAGATCTGCCGAAAAAAATATTTTTGGAGTTTAGTTTTTTTAAATAAATTCATTATTGGATATCAGTCCCACCCTCTTTAAAACTAGTATGTAGTAGCAATTTCGATCTGGGTTTATTTGAATTTATTTATTCAAATACTAAACAAGATTCTACTATATGCAACTCAAATTCCTTCGTTGTACCACCTTCCTGGTTTTATTTTTTTCTATACAATCTGCTATTGCGCAAAAACTTGTTAATGTCAATTTATTGACTGGTGCAGGGAATGTTCCTGTTACACTGGGACAGGTTTCAGCAGGGAGTATTTCATTTCCTTTAGGATTAGGCTATAATGCGTCTGGTCTGAAAGTAAACGATTACGGAGAAAAATATGGGCTTGGCTGGTCAAGTACCATTGATGCTGCTATAATAAGACAGGTGAAAGGTTTTCCTGATGATGTAGAATTTAATGGTGGGAGTGGCTATTCCACAATAAAAGGTTGGATTCGATCAGGAACCATTTCTGCAAATGTGGAAGGGTTTAGTATTGCCAATGATAATAATGCATCTACTTGCTCCGATGAAGTGACT
>JAYTXP010000100.1:0-8457 GCA_043742885.1 Chitinophagaceae bacterium
ATTATTGAACAGCCAATGGCACCCCCAGCCCCTAAAGGGGAGGTTGAACTGTTTATACTACATATTTGGATTCAAAAGCATGGTTTAAAAAATCATCATTTTGAAACTGGATAAGGAAGGTTAATTTAATTATCCTCCCCTTTAGGGGCTGGGGGTGCCATTGGCTGTTCTCAACCTTCTCAACCCCTCAACAGCTCAACCTCCTCAACCCCTCAACCCTCTCACATATTCATAAATCGCTTCCTGCGCTTCCACTGGTTCCAACCCCGCAGTCAGCACCCGCATATTATTGGCACGGCCAGATTCTACATCACCGCTTATTATAACTGCTTTCTGATTATCCTGCAATTGCAACTGTAGTATATTATGTAATTGAGTACACAGTGTTTTATCTTTTACCGGAAAACATACTTCTATACGACTATGAAGATTTCTGTTCATCCAGTCTGCAGATCCCATATAATATTCTGTATCGCCATCATTATGAAAAACAAAAACCCGTGCATGCGCCAGGTAACGATCAACGATTCTTTTCACTGTAATATTCTCACTTTGTCCAGGTACCCCCGGTGCCAGCGCGCAAATACTTCTTACAATCATCTGCACCTTCACCCCTGCCTTACTGGCCTTATAAAGTTTTGTAATCATATCCCTTTCCTGTAAATTATTCATCTTGATAATGATGGATGCTTCCTTTCCTGCTTTCGCATTATCGATCTCTCTATCGATGAGCTGAGAGAATCGTTTGATCATATTAAATTGAGATACAAGCAATAATTTAAAAGGAATTTTGCCATAATCAGAAGGCTGTTTTCTTGATTGCAAATATTCAAATAATGGAACAAGCTCATTGCCAAATTCAGGATTGCAGGTGAACATGACATGATCGGTATAAAACCTTCCGGTCGACTCATTAAAATTTCCCGTTGCCATAAAAGAATAAAGCTGGGTTACCTCTTTTTCCACCCGACGAACCAGCGCTACCTTAGCATGTACTTTTAAGCGGGGAATAGAATTGATGATCTTTACACCTGCCGCTTTCATCTTCTTCGACCAGCGCAGGTTATTCGCTTCATCAAAACGGGCCTTTAATTCAACAAATACTGTAACTTTTTTTCCATTCCTGGCGGCACTGATCAGGGCATTCACAATATGTGATTCGGCCGCCACGCGATACAGCGTAACAGAAATATCCTTCACATAAGGATCAATAGCGGCCTCATTGAAAAACCGAAGAATATAATTATAAGAATGATAAGGAAGATGAAGCATCTTATCTCCTTCTGCTATACTTTGAAAAATGGTATGATGATTATCGAACCCAGGATGGGCAACAGATGGCCAGTTAGGATACGTAAGACTGCCTTTTTTAGGATTAGGTAAACTGCCGAGGTCCTTTAAATTATGATATCTCCCTCCTTCCACCATCTCTTCCGGTTTCAGCAGCAGATAATCTTTTACAAAATCACGTACTTCCTGCGTCATGGTCTTATCAAATAATAATCGGGTGGCATGGCCCGCTTCTCTTTTCTCTAATTGCTTTTCAATTTTATCGGCAAGGTCACCACTGAACTCATCTTCCAGATTCATCTCCGCATCGCGGGTAAGTTTTACAGCATACGCACCCAAAATATTATATCCAGAAAAAACCTCATCCAGGTTCTCGCGCAGTACATCATCAAGAAACACTATGAAATTATCATCCCGGATTTTCGGCAGTTCCAAAAACCTCGGAAGATTCGAGGAAGGAATATTCAGCAGAGCGAATAAGCGCTTACCCGGTTCCTCCTTTGGTTCCACCTCTACAATAAAATACAGTGCATTATTTTCGAGGAATACATTGCTCTGATTTTCTTTTTGAAGAATTATAGGTTGTAAAAATGAGAGCACTTTAGATAAAAAATATTCCCTGACTGTTTCATCATGCTCTTCACGAATATTCTCATTATAATATAACTGGATATTATTAGCTTTTAGTTCCGGCAATATCTGCTGAGTCAGTATCCTTCCAAATTCTTCCTGGTATGAATTGACCATTTCCTGTACATCTTTTACAAGACCCGGAGGATATTCATCAATCAGGGAGATCTTCTTCCCGGCAATACTGGTAAATGCAAATATGGAAGGCATTCTTACACGAAAAAATTCATCCAGGTTGGAGGAGAAGATGGATAAAAAAGATATTCGGCTATATAGCGGCACTTTAGTATCAGCCGCCTCTATCAGTACCCGGTGATTAAAGCTGAGCCAGCTCAGATCCCGGTTCAAAAATGAATATTTCTTCTCGTCTGCCATGGTTTGTTTCGGTTAGATTTCCAAGATAGGAAATTTAGGGGATGTTGATTTCCCCAGTAAATTCCAAGGTTAAGAAAACTCACATATTAACTTAATATGACTGGCCAGAGCTGCACCAGGTCCTTTCATTCATGTCCATGAGGTACTTTAAGTTCAAGCACCATGATGGTGATGATAATGGCGATTACGCCATCCGAGAATGCTTCGAGTCGGTTTTTAGTCATCTTTATTTTAATTGCTTTTTTCCCTCCTCAACCTCTCAACCCCTCAACCCCTCAACCTCTCAACCTCTCAACCCTGCACTTCTCCTTCCAAATCATAATCATAAGCCTTCGAGATCTTTACATTCACAAACTCTCCAATCGGAAGTTTTTTATCAGAGTGTATCACCACTTCATTATCAACTTCCACTGAATCAAATTCTGTACGACCAAGATACCTCCCTGCTTCTTTTTTATCGATAATTGTTTTGAAGGTCTTCCCTATTTTCTGTTGATTAAGTTCCAAAGAAATTTCCTGCTGGGTTTCCATTATTTCCTGTGCGCGCAATTCTTTTTCTTCAGCCGGAACATCATCTGTCAGATCATGAGCGGAAGTACCTTCCTCATGAGAATAGGTAAATATGCCTACACGGTCAAACCGTTGTTTCTCTAAAAAAGATTTCAGTTCTTCCACATCATCACGGGTCTCGCCAGGAAATCCGGCGATAAGCGTTGTGCGAAGACAAATACCCGGCACTTTTTCTCTGATAGCTAAAACCAACTCTTCCATTTCCTCTCTGGTGATCTGCCTTTTCATAGCCTTCAGCATATTATTCGACGCATGCTGTAAAGGCATATCCAGATAATTACAGATATTTTCTCTTTCTCTCATTACATCCAATACTTCTAATGGAAATTTGGAGGGATAAGCATAATGGAGACGGATCCATTCTAACCCCTTAACATCAGCGAGGCGATTCATCAGGTCGCCCAGAGAACGTTTCTTATAAATATCAAGTCCATAATAGGTCAGCTCCTGCGCAATTAGCATTACTTCCTTCACTCCTTTTTTCACAAGGCCTTCTGCTTCCTTTACCAAATCATCCATTGTACGACTTACATGCTGTCCCCTCATTAATGGAATAGCACAAAATGAACAGGTTCGATTGCAGCCTTCAGATATTTTCAAATAAGCATAATGCCTTGGAGTAGAAAGTAAGCGTTCTCCTATTAATTCAGATTTATAATCAGCTTCAAATTGCTTTAATATTAATGGAAGTTCCATTGTACCGAAGAAAGCATCTACTTCCGGCATCTCCGCTTCCAGGTTATTTTTATACCGTTCACTTAAACAACCGGTCACATACACTTTGTCCAGTTTTCCTCTTCTTTTCAGTTCTAACTGGTCCAGTATAGTATTGATACTTTCCTCTTTGGCTTTATCGATGAAGCCGCAGGTATTCACCACAACAATATTATGATCGAGCTTTTTATTCTCATGCACGACATCGATCTGATTGGCCAGTAACTGACCACTGAGCACTTCACTATCTACCATGTTCTTGGAACAACCAAGAGTGATGATGTTTACTTTATCTTTTTTTATAGTACGTGCTTTCATTGTTATTTTTTAATAACTCAACCTTCTCAACCTCTCAACTCTCTTCCAGCTTGAACAAACTATCCACAAATTCATGCTTATCAAAAACAAGCAGGTCTTCTATTTTTTCACCAACACCAATAAACTTTACAGGTATTTTGAACTGATCGGCAATTGCCAAAACCACGCCTCCTTTAGCTGTTCCATCCAATTTGGTAATAGCAATAGCCGTTACCTCAGTGGTTGCTGTAAAATGTCTGGCCTGCTCAATTGCGTTTTGTCCGGTAGATCCGTCAAGTACAAGTAGAACCTCATGAGGTGCATCGGGAATTGTTTTTTGGATCGCCCTCCTGATCTTGCCCAACTCTTCCATGAGGTGAGCTTTATTATGTAACCTTCCTGCTGTGTCAATTAATACTACATCTGAATGCCGGGACAGCGCACTTTGAACCGTATCAAAAGCTACGGCAGCCGGGTCGCTTCCCATGTCCTGTTTTACAATGGGTACACCCGCTCTTTCACTCCAGATGGTCAGCTGATCGACAGCTGCTGCCCGGAAAGTGTCAGCAGCGCCCAGTAAAACTTCCTTACCCGCCTGCTTAAAGTTATAAGCCAGTTTGCCAATAGTGGTGGTTTTGCCCACACCGTTAACGCCCACAACTAATATCACATAAGGTTTGGAAGGCAATTCAGAATCAAATTCATAAATATTTGAATTTGGTGCATCTACAAGAATTTGCTCAATTTCTTCTTGAAGCATTTTATTCAGTTCAGTGGCGTTCAAATAACGGTCCTTTGCCACTCTTTTCTCTATGCGGTCGATGATCTTTACCGTGGTTTCAATACCCACATCAGCCATAACCAGGGCTTCTTCCAGGTCATCCAGCACCACTTCTTCCACGGTACCTTTTCCCGCTATGGCCCGGTTGATCTTAGCAAAAAATCCCTCCTTCGTCTTCTTTAATCCCTCATCGAGAGACTCTTTTTCCTTCTTGCCAAATAGTTTGTTGAAAAACCCCATGAGTTATATTTTAGGCTTGAACAAATTTAATAAACGCAGAAGTTGAGCTGTTGAGTGGTTGAGTGAAGAAACTGGTTGCCAGAAGGGTCGCTCAACAGCTCAACTTCTCAACTGCTCAACAGCTCAACACTAAAAAAAAGCCATTCGTTTCCACGAACAGCTTCTAAAATATCATTCTGTTTCCAATTACTTCTGAGCCAGGAAATCTTTTACTTTATCCTTGTGCACGATCTGCTCTTTAAAAGTATAGGCACCAGTCTTAGGACTGCGAACAGCCTTGATCACTTTAGAATAGTTCTTTGCTTCGGCTGAAGCCTTAAGGTCTTTTACCTTTGCGTTTTTTGAAGCTGATTTTGCCATGATTACTTATTTTCCTTTTAACTACTTTATTTATTTAGTGTTGTTCACTACTAACTGCCAACTACTAACTATTTTATCTCCTTATGCACCGTCACTTTCTTTAGGATAGGATTGAATTTCTTCAATTCCAGTCTCTCCGGATTGTTCTTCTTATTCTTAACCGTGATATAACGGCTGGTTCCCGGTTTGCCACTGGTTTTATGCTCAGTGCATTCGAGAATAACCTGTACACGACTACCTTTCTTTGCCATTTTATTTTAGTTTATTAACTGCTTAATTAAATGTGTTCTCCTTTGGCCCTTAGCTTCTTTACAACAGCATAAAGTCCGTTCTTATTGATGGTGCGAAGCGCATCGGTAGATATTTTTAAAGTGATCCACTTATCCTCTTCCACCAGATAAAATCGCTTTTTTTGCAGATTAGGCAAAAACCGACGCTTGGTCTTAATGTTGGAGTGTGACACCTTGTTTCCGCCCATTGGTGTCTTACCGGTAACCTGACATACTCTGGCCATGATTGAACTTAAATTTGGACGGCAAAAGTAGGGATTTTAGCTGTAATTCAAGGATAATCCGGTAATTATTTTCCCTCCCATTGGCTCAAAGCTCATAGCTCGAAGCTCGAGGCTTTGATTTAGAGCTAAATCAATAACTTTGCACCCTAAAATACCTCAAAAAAATCCAAAATGGCATACGACGTTATTGTTTTAGGATCAGGACCCGGTGGTTATGTGGCCGCCATCCGCGCTGCTCAGCTAGGCTTAAAGACCGCTATCGTTGAAAAAGAAAGCCTTGGGGGCGTTTGCCTCAACTGGGGCTGTATACCTACCAAAGCCCTTTTAAAAAGCGCCCAGGTCCTGGAATACGTAAAACATTCAAAGGATTTTGGAATTGATGCCACCGGCACACCCAATTTTGAAGCGGTGATTAAAAGATCTCGCGGAGTGGCCGATAAAATGAGCCGTGGCGTTCAGTTTCTGATGAAGAAAAATAAGATCGATGTGATCATGGGCTTTGGAAAACTGGTTGCCAAAGGCAAACTCGAAATAACCGATAAAGATGGCAAGACTCAATTGCAGGAAGCCAAACATATTATCATCGCTACGGGTGGACGCAGCCGCGAATTACCTGCCATGAAGATCGATGGCAAAAAGATCATCGGCTATCGCGAGGCCATGGTTCTTCCGCAAATGCCTAAATCCATGATCATCGTTGGTTCGGGTGCCATAGGTGTTGAATTCGCCTATTTCTACAATAGCATGGGAACCAAAGTGACCATCGTAGAATTTATGCCTCGCATTGTTCCGGTTGAAGATGAAGACATTTCTAAAGAACTGGAAAAGCAATATAAAAAATATGGCATTACCATTATGACCAGCAGCGAGGTTACATCGGTTGATACTTCAGGTGATGGTGTAAAAGCAAAAGTGAAAACAGCAGCTGGTGAAACAACACTTGAGGCAGATATCTTACTCAGCGCCGTTGGAGTTGCTGCAAATATTGAAAACATAGGATTAGAAACCGTAGGTATCAAAACCGACAAAGGAAGGATCGTGGTTGACAAATATGGTCAATCCAGTATTCCCGGACATTACGCTATTGGAGATTGTTCACCCGGGCAGGCGCTCGCGCATGTGGCCAGTCGCGAAGCCATCGTATGTGTAGAGTATATCGCTTACAATGAAAACAAATATCATCATCTTCCCGAAGGTCTGGATTACAACAATGTTCCGGGTTGCACTTACTGCATTCCTGAGATCGCTTCTGTGGGCTATACTGAGAAACAGGCAAAGGATGCCGGTTATGAAATTAAAGTTGGTAAGTTCCCTCTTAGCGCTTCAGGTAAGGCTTCAGCAGCCGGGCACCAGGAAGGTTTTATAAAAGTGATTTTCGATGCTAAATACGGAGAATGGCTGGGTACACATATGATCGGATATAATGTTACTGAGCTGATCGCGGAAACCGTAACAGCACGTAAATTGGAAACCACCTATCATGAGGTGCTTAACTCTATACATCCTCACCCTACAATCAGTGAAAGCATCAAAGATGCAATTGAAGTAGCATATGGTGAAGCAATTCATCTTTAAAAAGAACTGGTCAGCTTGAATGTATTTAAAAACTAAGGGAACCTTGCGGTTCCCTTATGCTTGCCGTTAGAATCTTTTGGTTGCGACTGGCTGTTGGTCGCTTTTAAAACTTTAAAGTTTTAAAATCTTCAACTTAATAGACTCTCCATCATCCTTTTTCGCTGCAAGGATATAAAGGCCCGGGGCCAATTTACTTATATTGATAGTCTGAGACAAAGATGTAATAGTCAGATTCATAACTACTTGTCCTGCAAAATTAGAAATGTAAATAGTTTTCCCCATCCACCTGAAATCATAATTCAGATCCAGGGTCATAGTGATAGAAGCAGGATTAGGATATAACTGAGCTTTCAGCCATTTTGGATCTGCATTCGGTAATTCGATCTCCTGGATCAATGGTCTATCCAGCCCTTTTGACATAAGTATACTATTTCTTGCTCCGCCCGCAGCAAAGCTTACTCTCATTTTATTCTTCTGTCCAATAGTAAAAATATTCATGCACTTATCATTGGTTAGATCCATGTAATTCATATACATGTCTCCATATGGGCCATTACCGCAAGTGACATTCACTACACCCGGACATCCGATATTATATCCCGCTTGTTTTGGAGTATCATCAACTCCATCATCACCGCAATAAACATCGCCCCAGATATGTTTCAAACCCAGCCAGTGACCTATTTCATGTACTGCCGTCTTGCCCATTTCAAATCCATTCCCGCTGGTTACACCAAACGCATTCAGGTCGATTACAATTCCATCTTTGCGTGGATCATCACCAGGAACGGATGAATATCCGGCTACGCGATCAAGATTACATACCCATATATTTAAATAGCTGGAAGGATCCCAGGCATCATCTCCTGTTTCAGTATTGTATTTAACCTTGTCATCTCCCTGCCATAATGCAATAGGAGTATACTTACGTACAATACCTGTGGTACTTCTTTTTCTTGGGTCTGAAGTAGCCAGCTGAAATTCTATTTTTACATCCGCCGCTCTTGACTTGAAATAAGCAGGTGTATTTACAGTATCTGCAGACAAACGACGAAAGCATTCATTTAAGACACGGATCTGCGATGCTACCTGGAGGTCTGTTATCTTCTCT
>JAYTXP010000101.1:0-9469 GCA_043742885.1 Chitinophagaceae bacterium
CGAGGAAAAGAAAAGAGAGGCTATGAAAACTGAAATGAAGGCCCAAAAAGAAAAAAATAATTCTATCCTTACCGAAGATCAAAAGAACAAGAGGAAGGAAATGCATGATAAGAAAGGTGATTTCAGAGAAAGAAAACCTGGAGATAGAAAAAAAGTATAAAGTATTGAGTTTTTTAAGTGGCCTCCCCTTCCCGGGGAGGCTTTTTTATGCCCTGCCTTTCGGCCTTTGCGGCCTATCTTTGCAGGGAATGAAAAAGAAGTCCAGCCAGTTTGCCAAATTCTCTACTAAGAAGTCCAATGCGGCTATCAAGGAAAAATTTAAACAGGAGAAAAGAGTTTGGAAAAAAGACCGTGAAGAGTTTTTCGACCGTAAAAAAGCCGAAGCAAGAGGTGAAAAGCCTGTGGTGGAAGCCAAAATTGAAAGAGCGGATCCAGGCATCATGCCGCTTAATAAATACATTGCGCATGCTGGTATAGCCGGACGTCGTGAAGCTGCAGAGCTGGTGAAGAAAGGATTGGTGAAAGTGAACGGTGAACTGGTAACTGAACCGGGCCATAAAGTTTCTGCAAAGGATGAAATAGTGGTGAATGGGAAGAAAACATTTTTACAAAAAGACCTGGTATATATTCTGCTGAACAAACCCAAAGATTATATTACTACAACCAGTGATGAAAGAGGAAGAAAAACGGTGCTTGATCTTATAAAAAGAGCAACCCCACAAAGAGTATATCCTATCGGTCGCCTGGATCGAAACACATCCGGTGTATTGTTATTTACCAATGACGGTGAACTGGCCCAAAGCCTTACCCATCCCAAACATGAAGTAAAAAAAGTATATCATGTAACCCTGGACAGGCCATTGGATAAAAAAGATTTTGAACGTATTATAAATGGTGTGGTATTGGAGGATGGACTTGCCTCTGTAGATGTTCTGGCCTATGCCGACGCGAAAGATAAAACACAGATCGGCGTGGAGATCCATAGCGGACGAAACCGTATCGTGCGACGCATATTTGAGTCGCTTAAATATGATGTGAAACAACTGGACCGGGTTGTTTTTGCAGGACTCACCAAGAAAAACGTGGAGCGGGGAAAATGGCGTTTTCTCTCGGAGAAAGAAGTGCGTGAACTAAAATATTTCTCCAAGCCCAAATCAAAGAAAGCCGGACCCGCTGATCAAAAATCATGAATCTCCCTTCACTGATCATAAAAGAAACAGCTGATTATTTTATTATTGACAAACCTGCCGGATTGCTTTCCATTCCCGACAGGGAAGGCAAAGAGATCTCCCTGAAATTAATGCTTAAGGAAAAATATGGTGAGATCTTCACTGTACATCGTCTTGACAGGGAGACCAGTGGACTCATTCTTTTTGCCCGAAATGCGGAAGCACATAAACATTTTTCCGCCGGATTCATGGCAAGTTCCGCAGGAGAAGAAAGAGCCGTAAAAAAGATCTACCAGGGAATGGTGATCGGTTCCATTTCAGAAAAAACAGGAACAATAAACGACCCAATAAAAGAACATCCCTCCCTGAATGGTACCATGATGGTACACAGGCTGGGAAAAACAGCCATCACTGATTACGAAGTGCTGGAAGATTTCGGCATATTCTCATTGGTAAAATTCAGGATCCATACCGGCAAAACGCATCAGATCCGCATTCATATGAAAGAGATCGGACATCCCATTGTTTGTGATAAATTATATGGCGATGGAAAACCATTGCTTGTCTCCGCTTTAAAATCACGTTATAATCTTAGTAAGAAAGAAGATGAGGAAAGACCCATCATCAATCGCCTGGCCCTTCATTCATGGCAGCTGGGTTTTATGGATATGCAGGGAGAATGGATTGAAATGGAAGTGCCTTTGCCGAAAGATTTGCGTGCGGCATTGCAGCAACTGAGGAAGAGGAAGAAGGGTTGAGCTGTTGAGTCAGGCTCCTCATCCTCTCAACCCCTCAACAGCTCAACCTCTCAACTATTTATTCGGTTGCGGTGTATACCTCAAATAGGGTTTCACTACTCTCACTCCTTTCGGAAATTTCTTGATAGCGTCTTCCGTACTGATGGATGGAACAACGATCACATCCTCTCCTTCTTTCCAATCGGCCGGAGTAGCCACACTATAGTTTGCAGTAAGTTGCAATGAATCAATAACACGAAGTACTTCTGTAAAATTTCTACCGGTAGAAGCAGGATAAACGATCATCAGTTTGATTAATTTATCCGCGCCGATCACAAATAGTGATCTCACAGTAGCAGTTGCTGAAGCATTGGGGTGAATCATATCATAAAGAGTAGCCACTTTGCGAACTTCATCTGCAATGATGGGAAAACCCACCGTGCAATGCTGGGTTTCATTGATATCATTTCTCCATTGCAGGTGTTTATCAAGTGGGTCCACACTTACCGCCAATACTTTTACATTACGTTTAGCAAATTCTTCCTGCAGCATAGCGGTTCTTCCAAGTTCAGTAGTACATACCGGTGTGAAGTCCGCAGGATGTGAAAAAAGTACGCCCCAGCTATTTCCAAGGTATTCATGAAAATCTATTGGACCCTCGGTTGTATTTGCACTGAAATTGGGTGCCTGATCGCCTAATCGTAAACTCATAAGATAAAATTTAAGGTTGATTTATGATGGTCTACAAAGGTAGTAGGATAATTATTTCTGAACCAGATCTGTCAGACTTCTGTTTTCCAGTATTCGAAGCGTCGCATCCCTTACTTCCACCATCATGTCATGAAGTCCGCAGCTTTTCTCATTGCAATTTTTACAACGTTCATAAAAATACAAGCTAACACATGGAAGCATAGCAATGGGTCCATCCAGCAGGCGGATTATAGCTGCCACTTTTACTTTTGCCGGATCGGAGGCTAGATAATAACCTCCTCCTTTCCCTTTTTTGCTTTCGAGTAAACCTTCTTTTTTTAACTCCAGCAGGATATTTTCCAGGAATTTTAAAGGAATCTTTCTTTTCCTGGAGATCTCAGAGATCAATACGGGTCCTTGTTGATATCTCTCCGCTAAAAAGCCCAGAGCCTGAAATGCATATTGAGACTTTTTTGACAGCATTATCAGATGATCTCAATTTTATAATGAATAGGTGAATTTTTCTGCAGCATGGCCGATACACCACAATATCTCTCCAATGAAAGGTCGATCGCTTTTTTTACTTTATCCTCATTCTCCGAATCTGTATGTAGACGATAGACAAGATAAATATCGAGAAATACTTTTGGATTTTCAGTTGTTTGTTCAGCCACCGCTTCAATGCTCATACCAGTTACAGTCACTCTCATTTTTTCCAGTATGTCAACTACATCTATGCCCGAACAAGCAGCCAGTCCTGAAAGAAGAAGTGCTTTGGGGCTAAATCCATTTTGAACCTCTCCATCCAGGTCGATCGTGTTATGATCCTGAATGCTGAGGAACTCATGATTTTTTTTCCAGGAAGTAATGGTTTTCATTCTGGCAGGTTTTAGTAAAGTTCATGTTTTTTATTTGCTAAAATATTCTTTAGTGTCCATTCCACTCTTTTTTGAAATGCGTGTTGCCTCACTTCGCAATTACTTTTTGTACATATCGGACAGGAAATCGGCAAACAAGGATCATTATGCACAAAGAGTTCAAGTGATTCACCAAATTCATGGCGGATCAGAATGGCCAGCGCATCGATCTCCTTATGCGCTTCAGCAACATTGAGATACCAGGGAACAGTGAGATGGCAATCCAGGTGCAGCACGCTTCCATATTTTATTACCCGCAGGTTGTGAAGATCCACCCAGTTTTCCCGCCGGTTGGAATTGAGCAAGCGCACCATTTTCTTAAGGATCTCCATATCAGCTTCATCCATAATACCTGCAATGGAAGAACGAACAATTTTATAGCCTGTCCAGATTATATAAATTCCAAAGATCAGGGCCACTGCGCTATCTATCCAGTTGATACCTGTGAAAAAAAGAAGTGTCAATCCTGCAATGATTCCCAATGTGGACCAGGTATCAGATAAAAGATGTTGTCCGCTTGCAATAAGAGCGGAAGAATTATTCCTTTTTCCTGTACGAAGACAAAGCATGCCGGTGATCAGGTTCACAATAGCTGTTATGGAGATTAGCAAAATTCCCATATCGATCTCTTTCAGTGGCTCGGGAATAATGATATGCTGAACTGCTTTGTAAATGATGATAGCACCGGCAGAACCGATCATAGTGCCTTCAATAGCGGCAGAAAGAAATTCTGCTTTTCCATGACCATAAGGATGTTCTATATCTCTAGGCTTGGAGGATATCCATAAACTATAAAGTCCGATAAAACCAGCGGAAACATTTACTATGCTTTCGAGCGCATCGGTGAGCACGGCCACGGAATGGGTAAGATAATAGGCGGTAAATTTGATCACCAATAGCACCACTGATATGGATGCAACCCATTTTTGTACCCGAAGATTTTGAATGGAGCTATTCAAGGAAATTGATTTGAAAATTTTTAGGGATAACGATTTTGTAAATCAACTAAATTAATAGGAAGAAATGACTGATGAATATCCTGTCCTCACCTAATCTTTCTCTTATCCAAGATAAATATCAAGCAGCCCTTCCGGAAGATTGACCAGCACCTGTTTTTTCCAATGATCTATTTTTTCAAGCGATTCTTCATGAAGAGGGATCAATACTTCCCTGTTTTTTATCTCCAAACGACAAAGAAGTTGCTGTGGTTGTTCAATTACCTCAAGTATTTTGCCTAATTCTACTCCTTCATGAACGATCATATATCCAAGAATACTGGCAGGGGATGTTTTGGCGGCGTATTTTTTATGGTCTGCTTCGGGTAGCCACACTTTTTTAGGTACCAGTTTCATAGCAGATTCGCGGCTTTCTACTCCTTCCAGTTTGATATAGATCTCTTTTTCAGATTTTATCAGTGCAGACACTATGAACCAGGGAAGAAAAGAATTTTTTTTATCCTCGATAAAAATGGTGGTCAGTCCTTTAAGCGATGTTTTTTTTCCCAGGTCATGTTGAAGAATAAGTTCTCCTTTTAAACCATGGGAAGCAACCATTTTCCCAATATTGAAATATTCAGCCATAGCGCAAATTTACTGGCAACATTCGCCATAAAAAAAATCCCGGACAGGCCGGGATTAAGAGATTTCAGAATGCGGAATTATGCTTCCTCACCAGCATTACCCTCAGGGCGACGGTCTGGTCTACGTCCCATTGGGGCGCGACGAGAATGTCTCTGGCGTTGTGCTTCTTCCTGGCGTCGTTTCACCTGAGATTCGTGCTCTGCACTCCACTGGGTGAATTTTTCCATAGCTGTTGCTTCGTCAAATAAATTGAGGCCTACTCCACGCAGAAGGTGTTTCAGGAACAATACTCCTTTAAAGCTGAGGATACGGCGAACAGTATCGGTGGGTGTAGCACCTTTGTTCAGCCACTCCAATGCCTTCTGACGATCCAGCTGAATTGAAGCTGGAATTGTCAGTGGGTTGTAAGTTCCTAATTTCTGAATGAATTTGCCATCGCGTGGTGCTCTTGCATCTGCAACAACGATGAAATAGAAAGGTCTTTTCTTAGACCCGTGTCTTTGAAGACGGATTTTGGTTGCCATTTTAAATAGAAATTTAAAGGCGTTAAACAATAATTGTTGATCCGGTAGAAACCGGACTGCAAATATACTAACGCTTCATGATTCGTCCAAACGCTCCCATCTTATTCATATTCTTCATCATGGCTCGCATTTGCTCAAATTGTTTCATGAAGTTGTTAAGTTCCTGAATATCCCGGCCACTACCGGCTGCGATCCTCTTTTTACGTGACCCATCGATCAGATCAGGGTCTCCCCGCTCTGCAGGAGTCATAGAATTGATCATAGCCTCGATGCCTTTAAATGACTCATCATTGATATCCATGTCTTTGATCTTACCCCCAACCCCCGGGATCATACCCAGAAGATCCTTCATATTCCCCATTTTCTTAATCTGTTCCAGCTGAATCTTAAAGTCTGAGAAATCGAATTTATTTTTCCGGAGTTTGGCTTCCAGTTTTTTAGCCTCTACTTCATCAAATTCTGCCTGTGCCTTTTCAACCAGGGTCGTAATATCTCCCATCCCCAGAATTCGCTGCGCCATTCTGTCCGGATAAAATACATCCAGAGTATCCAATTTCTCACCGCTACTGGTAAATTTGATTGGTTTGTTTACTGTGTATTTAATGGACAGGGCCGCACCACCGCGGGTATCACCATCCATCTTGGTTAGCACCACACCGGTAAAATCAAGCCGGTCATTAAAAGCCTTGGCTGTATTCACCGCATCCTGTCCGGTCATGCTATCTACTACGAATAAAATTTCCTGTGGATTTACCGCAGCCCGGATATTGGATACTTCGTTCATCAATATCTCATCAATAGCTAATCGGCCGGCGGTATCAATGATAACCACATTTTTATTCTTACTCCTTGCTTCCTTCACCGCATTTTGAGCAATAGAAACAGCATCCTTACTTTCAAGTTCAATATGGACATCCACTCCTATCTGTTCACCCAGTACTCTTAACTGCTCCATGGCCGCAGGTCGATAAATATCTGCCGCGACCAGCATCGGAGAAAGTCCTTTTTTTGTTTTTAGAAAATTGGCCAATTTACCACTGAAAGTGGTTTTACCAGAACCTTGTAATCCGGCGATCAGGATCACAGCGGGATTGCCTTTTGCATTAAAGACCGCTTCTTCCCCTCCCATTAATTCGGCCAGCTCGTCCTTAACGATCTTCACCATCAATTGACCTGGAGAAATAGAATTAAGTACTTTTTCTCCCATAGCCTTTTCCCTTACCCGATCGGTAAAATCTTTGGCTATTTTATAATTAACGTCGGCATCTACCAGTGCGCGACGAATATCTTTTACTGTAGCGGCGATATTGATCTCGGTAATCCGGGCCTCCCCTTTGAGATTCTTAAAGGCCGATTCCAGTTTTTCCTGAAGACTGTTAAACATAATTCTTCTTCTTTCAAGTAAGGTTAAAAAAAGAATGCAATCTTAAAGATTGCATTCTTAAAAAAGTTTATAAAGATAACGATAAACGGCTAAACCTTATTCCCAAAACTTACCGGAGTATTATGTGCCCAGGTAGGTTCTTAATGTCTTGCATCGGTTATTTGCTCTCAACTTGGTAATGGCTTTATCCTTGATCTGACGAACGCGCTCGCGGGTCAGACTAAATCTTTCTCCTATATCTTCCAGGCTCATAGGATGATCCACACCGATACCAAAGAAATAACAGATCACTTCTTTCTGCCTGTCAGTAAGCGTTTTCAGCGAACGATCGATCTCTGTTTTCAGGGATTCAGTATGGTCCAGTTCGCCATCCGTTTTATCGGCATTCGGATTTTCAAGAATATCTATCAGTGTATTTTCCTCACCTTCAGAAAGGGGAGAATCCATGCTTACATGACGGGAATTGATACCCAGGGTGGCCGTCACTTCCTCTATATCCATATCAAGTGCCTCCGCAAGTTCTTCGGCCGAAGGCTCTCTTTCAAATTGCTGCTCCAGTAAAGAATAGGCTTTTTGAATTCGATTGGTAAGACCCACTTTATTCAATGGCAGACGAACAATTCTTGATTGCTCGGCCAGTGATTGAAGAATACTCTGACGGATCCACCACACAGCATAGGAAATGAATTTGAATCCACGCGTTTCATCAAAACGCTGGGCTGCTTTGATCAGACCCACATTTCCTTCATTGATTAGATCAGGAAGGGAAAGACCCTGGTTCTGGTATTGTTTAGCTACTGATACCACGAAGCGAAGATTGGCCTTCGTCAAACGATCCAATGCGTTTTGATCACCCTGTTTAATAAGGGTTGCTAATTTGACTTCTTCTTCGGGGCTAATGAGTTCGACTTTGCCGATCTCTTGCAGGTACTTTTCTAAGCTTTGAGATTCACGATTGGTGATAGATTTCGTGATCTTTAATTGTCTCATGCTCATAGGTTGGCTTTTTCAGATGTATTAAAAGGGTTTTAAGTTATTATTTTGGTAAAACTTCACCCTAGAAAAGTCATCTCGGTTAATTGGATATTTCAGAACATATTGAACTTCAAAGCAATTTAACTTTTTTTTGGATACAGGCCAAAAATTTATTACCCATGTCTTAGGTATCGTGCCGAGGCCACTTTGAGGCCCTAAAAAATATATTTTGGGGCTACCATTATTTTCTTATTATTGCAGCGGTCGCAGTACCTGATATGCAGAATGAGTAAGCAATTATACACCTTAGAGTTCCCAGTTCGTTGTTCACCTTCAATACTTTACGAGTTTTTGAGCACTCCTGCCGGCTTGGCTGAATGGTTTGCCGATAAAGTTGATGAAAGAGACGGTACTTTCTATTTTGGCTGGAGCAGCACATTTGAAAAAGCCGAGATTTTAGAGTCAGAACAAGACAAATATGTCCGTTTTCACTGGTCTACCGCCCCTGCGGAAGAATACTTCGAATTCCGGATAGAAAAATCCGAGATCACCAATCAAACCATCCTTATTGTCCGCGATTTTGCTGAGAAAAAAGAAATCAAGGATCAAAGCATGCTTTGGGACTATCAGGTAAAGGATCTTTTCCATCGATTAGGCAATTGAAGCACGTTTTTAAGTCACCAGCCCTGCAAGCTCAACAAATCTCTTCCTCATCGGCTTCACAACCCCTTCCCATTTTTTCAATTTCATTCTGGCAGAAAGTTTAATGAATTCTTTCGTTGTAATTAATTCATGGAATTCTTCTTCCGTCATTTTTTTCAGCGAACGATAATATGGTTTCCCCAGATCATGCTGCCATGGATTTTTATGAACGCAGATAAAATAATCTCCTTTTCGTAATTCCCTGAAATTTTCGAGAATGCGGGGAACTGCTTTTTCTTTTGGCAAGCCCGATAATTGAAGGCTGATGCTGAAGTAATGACCCCACCAGAAAAAACTTCGAATGGCCAGGCTTTCCTTCCCGCTGAAATAACGGGGATGATCCAGCATCATCCAGGGTAGTCCTTTATAATTCTCACCTCTTGAAATTTTTGCTGAAGCTGTTCCTTCAGGTAATATTACCACATTCAGTAAGGGATCAAATTCCTGTTTCAGATCTCCCATCAATTGCATCAGTTTCTGAAGAATACGGTTCTTTGTTAAAATGAATTGTTCTGTTCGTACCAGCCGCTTCTCCTCTGCTGAAAGCCTTATTTTTGTTCCCATTCAATAAAGATACGTGTTCAAAAAACTGGATAAACTAATTGTAAAGGCTTTTATAGGCCCATTCATCGCCACCTTCTTCATTACATTGCTGGTGCTGATCATGCAGTTCTTCTGGTTATATATCGATGATTTTGTAGGAAAGGGATTGGACACCAGGCTTATTTTTGAATTCATACTTTATCAGAGCGCGGTATTAGTTCCATTAGCGCTTCCGCTGGCTGTTCTTC
>JAYTXP010000102.1:0-4268 GCA_043742885.1 Chitinophagaceae bacterium
GGGCCGGCGCAGGGATTTCGAAATAGCTTTTGTAGGGTTGAAACCGGGTATCCATGACTACGATTATGAGATCGACGACATGTTCTTTGAAGCATATCAGCAGCAGGACTTTAAAAACTGCAAGGCTCATGTGAAATTATCACTTGACCGCAAAAGCAGCTTTATGCTTTGGAAATTTGAGGTAGGTGGAGTACTGGAAACGGTATGCGATCGATGCAATATCAGCCTTCCCCTGGAGCTTTGGGATGAATTCAACATCACAGTTAAGATAGTGGATGAACCCGAACTGATGAACGACCAGGAGGATGATCCGGATGTGTATTATATCGCCAATGGTGAAAGCCATATCGATGTTGCCAACTGGATCTACGAGTTCATCAACCTAAGCATACCAATGCAGAAGGTCTGTACCTTTGAAAATATGGACGGTCCTCATTGCAATAAGAATGCGAAGGACCTGCTGAAGAAACTGGAAGTTGCTGAAGAAGAAGAGAGAAAGAAAAAAGGGAATCTAATCTGGAAAGGATTGGAAAAATTCAAAGGACTGGATCAATAGGATCAAAATATAAATATTGACTTTTTAATTTTACAGATATGCCAAATCCGAAACGCAGA
Source organism: Chitinophagaceae bacterium (assembly GCA_043742885.1). Classification (GTDB taxonomy): domain Bacteria; phylum Bacteroidota; class Bacteroidia; order Chitinophagales; family Chitinophagaceae; genus JJ008. The sequence continues at coordinate 616 of JAYTXP010000102.1, forward strand.
CATAGTCAGCAAAGAAGTGCAAAGCGCAGGACCCATTATAAGGCCCACGAAACCACTTTAACTACAGACAGCACTACTGGCGAAACGCATGTTCGTCACCGCGCTCATGTAAGTGAAGGAAAATTGTTTTACAAAGGGAAGGTTGTTGCTGAGACTCCTGTTAAGTAATTTTTTTCGCACTAACTCATTAAATACCGATCCCGGAACATTCCGGGATGGTATTTTTTTATTTGTGGAACCATGACTATCGGTATTGATATGATGGGAGGTGATTATGCTCCGCTGGAAGCAGTGAAGGGTCTCTCTTTGTATTATAAGTCTGTTGATACTCCCGCATCTCTCCTGCTCCTCGGCGATCAGCCAACCATTGAAGCATTATTAAAAGAACAAGGCATTCCAAACGATCATCTGACCATTGTACATACCGACCAGGTCATTGATATGCATGATTCACCTATCCGTGCATTAAAAGACAAACCCCGATCTTCTATTTCTGTGGGATTTCAATTACTGGCTTCCGGAAAAACGGATGCCTTTATTAGTGCAGGTAATACTGGCGCTATGCTGGTAGGAACATTGTTCAGTATAAAAGCATTGGAAGGGGTAATTCGTCCCGCCATTTCTACCATTGTACCTAAGGTAAATGGTGGCTCAGGAATTTTACTGGATGTAGGATTAAATGCAGATTGCAAACCTGAACAATTGAATCAGTTTGCTATTATGGGAAGTGTATATGCGCAATTGATTTTAGATATAGAAAAACCACGCGTTGCATTAATCAATGTTGGTGAAGAAGAGGGCAAGGGAAATCTTCTGGCGCAATCAGCCTATCCTCTGCTAAAAGAAAATAAGCATATTAATTTCATTGGAAATATTGAGGGCCGCGATCTTCTGATCGACAGAGCCGATGTAATGGTCTGTGAAGGATTTACAGGAAATATCCTTTTAAAGATGGCTGAATCACTTTATGATATAGGTAAGCAAAGAAACCTGGAGGATGAGTTTTTTAACCGTTTCAATTTTGAAAATTATGGAGGCACACCGGTGCTGGGTGTATCCAAGCCTGTGATCATTGGTCATGGCATTTCAGGTGCTCTTGCCTTCTGCAATATGATCAGGTTGGCAAAGAGGATGCTGGAGAAGCAGGTGATGCAGAAAATGAAAGAAGAACTGAGCTAATAAAAGCAAGTTGAGCTGTTGAGGGGTTGAGGGGTTGAGCGCGCATTTATCAAAATTGACCATTCAATTCCGCCAGCAGGCAGGTATTCACCTATTGACCTATTGACCTATTCACCAATTGACCTATTCACCTATTCACTTATTCACCTATTCACCTATTCACGTATTCTCGTATACAGGATAATTCTAAGAACAGCCAATTACAAGAATGCTTCTCATGTTATTGAATTAAAAAACTTTTGGTATAAAACAAGGCAACCCGTATTTTTGCCCTCCCAAAAACGGTTAAAAAAGGTTCGCCCGATTCACCCGATTTTTGAGAACAGGTTGATCTCGTAGCTCAGTTGGTAGAGCACAACACTTTTAATGTTGGGGCCCTGGGTTCGAGTCCCAGCGGGATCACGAATAAATTTTGAAACCCTTATCAGGCCTGGTTTGATAAGGGTTTTTCTTTTTTAATAAATTCTCGTCCAATTCAATTCATTCGCCAGATCCTGAATGGTCTTTGATTCGAATAGCTCCTTTATTTTGACCCTGATATGTTTGTATTTCGAATGCATGGGACAAGCCCTGGCCTCCGAACATTTCTTAAGTCCCAGAACGCATTTGTCAAGAACATAATCTTTTTCCATGGCCTCAAGTATCATACGTATAGGTAGTTTCTTCGACTTTTCTGTAATATAAAAGCCCCCACCCGGACCTGTTGTGGAACAGATTATCTTCTTACCACTGGTCAGCTGCTGAAGGATCTTGGCCGTAAATGACCGGGGCGAATTAATAGCTTTCGCAATCTCTGATAATGCTAGTTTTTTTTCGGCTGAACTTTTCTGCGCGATATAGATTACTGCCCTAAGGGCATATTCTGTAGCTTTTGAAAACATGCAGTATCGTATTAAAAATTAAACCTAAATATAACAAATCAGGTCAAGCCTTCTGGTAATAATTAAGGGTAAATTTGTCTTTAATTAGTATATTTATACTGCGATTCTTTTAAATGGGCACAAAAAACTTTTTCACTTACTAGTTCTACCTTCTCCCTAACGGCATTAACTGGCCTATCATTAATCATCTGAAATAATGAATAATTCTTCTCCCCATAGTTTCCATATCCCAGTAATGGGATTGGCCTATACCATCGACAGCCCTATTAAAGTTGCACGCTTCGGTATTACCTCCGTGATGTCCATAATAGAAGATCGTCTTGTGGAAATGATGCGTAAACATTATTACCCCGAGACCGGCAGGGAATATGTTCCCATTTCAAGCCATGAGGATGACTACCGGGCAAAAAGGATCACTGACTACTTAAACCTGGTGAATAGTATCGTTAAGTCCCAAATGGAAAAACTTCGTAATAGCGCATTTGAATCGAGTTCCGAGATCGTAAAATATTTTGAAATGTTGCCTGATGAAAATCCGCTGCGACAATTCTATTGCATCATGCTGCGTAGTTCCGATCCTTCGGAAAAAGAGAGAATGGCTGATTATTTAAGATCTAAATTAGAACCCGGCAGTATTGACGTGAATATCATGACCAAAACGGATCGTAATAATTATTCCAAAAACGGCGAATTACTGACTGATGGATCGGACGCAGTTTCTGCTCTCAGAGGATATGCCAATAGCGAACTTGTCAATTCATCTGTTGTCTTTTCCGCTGGCATGAACCCCCGGCTTTACGATTACCTGGGAACACTCACTGCATTTGAAGTAAATGCAGACGGCAATTTCGATAAAAAAGTGATCATAAAGGTCAGCGATTATCGTTCCGCTATGATTCAGGGAAAATTCCTTGCTAAAAAAGGAATCTGGGTTAGCGAATTCAGAATTGAATCCGGACTTAATTGCGGCGGGCATGCATTTGCCACTGATGGATATCTATTGGGACCTATACTTGAAGAATTCAAAACCCGAAAGGATGAACTTATTGAATCCTTGCTGGAATTGTATAATCAGGCCCTTCTTAAAAAAGGAAAACTAAAATTTATTTATCCTCCGTATCAGAAATTTTCAGTGCAAGGCGGCATTGGAACTTCAGAAGAAGATCGGTTCCTGCATCAGCAATATGATATTTCAAGTACAGGCTGGGGAACCCCCTTTCTCTTAGTGCCGGAAGCAACTACAGTAGATGAGGCTACGCTAAAATTATTGACAGCCGCTAAACAAAAGGATGTAGTGCTTAGCAAAAACTCACCATTAGGAATACGTTTCTATTATTTAAAAGGCACCAGTGCGGAAATCGAGAAACTTTCCCGAATAAAAGCAGGAAAGCCAGGAAGTCCCTGTACAGAAAAACATCTGGGCTTTAACTCAGAATTTACAAAGGAGCTAATCTGTACGGCCTCCCACAAATATCAAAAGCTGAAAATTGCGCAATTGAAATCTTTGGAATTACCGGAAGAATTATTAACAAAACAGGTAAATGAAGTGCTTGACAAAGAATGTCTTTGTATCGGACTCAGCAACGCTGCCGC
>JAYTXP010000103.1:0-10729 GCA_043742885.1 Chitinophagaceae bacterium
GCTTTCAGCAACTGATGCGAAAAAAGAACCGCTACGATTTTGATGATATGATAAATTGGGTCATTAAGGCATTTGAAGAAAATAAAAACCTGCTGGCAAATTACCAGGAAAAATATCAATACATACTGGTGGATGAATACCAGGATACCAGTGGTACTCAGAATGATCTTATTGAACTGCTGATTCGCTTTTGGGATAAGCCAAATATTTTCGTGGTGGGTGATGATGATCAGAGCATATTTCGTTTCCAGGGTGCCAATGTGGAGAATATGGCTGACTTCGCCAATACGTATAAAGAATCATTATTCACTGTTGTGCTTCAATATAATTACCGTTCTACACAACCTATACTGGATGCCTCAAAAGCACTGATCGATAATAATGAAGAAAGGCTTGTTAACAAACTGGATGGATTGATCAAGGATCTTAAAACTGGAAATGAAAAACTGAAAGATCTGACTCATACTCCTTTAATAAAAGAATATGAATCTCCCCGTATGGAGATGATCGGTATTGTGCACCAGGTTCGTCAATGGTTGAATCAGGGTGCCGAACCGGGAAGGATCGCTATTATTTATAAAGAGAATAAATACGTAGAAGAACTGGCTCGCTATTTCAAACTGCTTTCTATTCCTGTCTATAGCAAGCGTAGTTTAGATCTGCTAGAATTACCACTTGCCAGAAAGATCTTTTTGCTTCTTCGTTGGCTGGCATCTGAAATGGACATATCATTCAGTGGCGATGAAATGCTTTTTGAGATCCTGCATTTCGATTGGTGGAACATTCCTCCTATTGAAATCGCGAAGATCAGTATTGAGGTTTCTGAAAGAAGAATAAAAGGTGAATCCATTTCTATCCGCTCGCTGCTTGATGAAAGAGCACGCACACCCGGCAAGGACCTGTTCACAGCTTCACTACATCCAGGATTACAACAAGCAACAGAAAACCTTGAATTTATTTTATCTGAAGTACCTAACGTAACGCTGCAGCAACTTTTCGAACATATAATCCGAAGGGCCTCAGTATTGGCAAGCATCATGCGATCTGCAGAGAAGCACTGGCAATTGGAAATTCTTACTGCCCTATTTGACTTTGTAAAAGAAGAAACTCATCGTGATCCTCAACTGAATCTTCAGTCGCTGGTCAATCTCCTTGAATTAATGGATAAGGAAGAAATTCGTCTTCCGCTTACACAGGTCAGCGGTAGCGATAAAGGCATCAACCTGCTCACCGTTCATGGATCCAAAGGTTTGGAATTTGAATATGTATGGCTGGCAGGCGCCAACGCCGGATTCTGGGAAAAGAAGAAAAAACCAAGTCACGGTTATAAAATGCCTGACAATCTTTTTTCATCCAAAGGAAGTGGAACGGATGATGAAGAACTTCGACGCCTATTTTATGTGGCAGTGACCAGGGCTGAAAAACATCTTTATCTCTCTTATAGTCGTTTTGATAAAAAAGGAAAAGAACTGGAGCCTTCCATGTTTATCGAAGAGATTCAGGATAAGCAAAAATTACCTGTAGAAAAAGTTATTATCGATACAGAGATCATTGCTGAATTCTCCATATTAAATTTTGGCGAAGGCCTTGCCCCTGAAATAGATAAAATTGAAGAGGACCTTATCAATCGCCTGCTGGATAAATTTGTAATGAACGTTACGGCCCTTAACAATTTTTTAAATTGTCCGCTGGAATTCTATTTCAGAAATCTCATCCGTATTCCTTCTCCCAAAAATGAGAATACTGAATTTGGCTCCTCTGTTCACTTTGCGCTGGAAAGATTATTCCGAAAAATGCAGGCCAGCGATGAACCTAAAAAATTTCCTTTGCTTGAAGAATTCATTGGCGATTTTGAATGGTATATGCGCCGGCATAGAGAAAGCTTTACGCCCGAACAATTCTCGCGCAGGATGGAACATGGTCATACTATACTAACACAGTACTACCAGAAAAATATCAATGAATTCAATAAAGTGGTTGCCGTTGAACTGAATATTCGAAATGTAGTAATTAAGCATGTGCCTATTAAAGGAAAACTGGATAAACTGGAATTCGATGGCCGTTCTGTAAACGTAGTTGATTACAAAACTGGTGACCCCGATCGTGGTATCAGCAAAACAAAAGGTCCTTCTGAAAAAGATCCTAATGGAGGTGATTACTGGCGACAGGCCGTGTTTTATAAAATTCTTGTCGATAATTATGAACTAAAGAACTGGTCAGTAGTAAGCACGGAGTTTGATTTTGTAGAACCCGATAAGAAAAAGAATTATCGCAAACATAAAATGGTGATAATGCCGGAGGATATCACCACTGTTACCCAGCAGATCATATCAAGCTGGGAAAAAATCCAGAATCATGAATTCTATACTGGTTGCGGTAAAGAGGATTGTCATTGGTGCCAGTTCGTAAAAACGAACAATATGGTGGTGGAATGGCATAAAATGGAAGAGGAAGAGACAGACTAATTCTTATTCCGTAGAAATATCGAATTCATTTTCAAAACCGGCCTTAACGATGATCTTTCGATCAAGGGTGCGCACGATCTCGGGCTGCTTATGCTTTTTGAAAAATTCACCGGGATCCCATACTCCATTTTTATTCTCATCATATAAGATCCGAAGCTCATAATCACCGGGAAGAAATAAAGATTGCGAAAGCTCAGAACCGCTAAGTGGAAAGGATTTATATAATTGTTCCCCATTCATGATCTGTAAAACAGGGTTCTTTTTCAAATCCAGATTTTTAAACCTCAACTTCAGCGAACCGTATTCCGCAGTTTTTCGGGTATGAAAACTTATCGTATCTGTTTTCAGTAATTTTCTGCCAGCTGTATCTTCAGCAAACTCTTTATCCAGTATCAAATGGTACACACTGTTTTCTTTCCAGTTGATACGCAAGGCCAGTATTTTTTTTGTGGAATCCAGTTGCCAGCTATAATTTGTCACCGGTATAAAACTGGAATCGGTATATAATTTCAATTTAAGCGAATCAAATTTGGCCAACGGAATTTCGAAATTCAGTTTAAATATAGTTAGCAGATCCTGTTGAAAACCCACAAGATTGTTGGTATAACGAAGTCTTTTATCAGCACCCGTTAACCCTTTCCCATTTTTGTTGGAAAGATTCAGCAAGGGAATTGTCGGCCCAGCTGGCTTAGATGCATAAGCATAGAGTGTAACCGGTTCATTTTTCTGTCCAACTACAATAGGAGCAGATGCAAAAGCAAATAACTGGTTATCCTTAAAATATCTTTTAGTTCCACCCTCATCTTTTAAGGCATAGAGATAAAATGTTTTTGGGGGCAGGTTTTTGAATGTGAAATTTCCCCTGCTATCCATTTTGGCTATATAACGAGGCTTGTCTTTTACCACCGCTGAATCATCCGCACTGCTATGTAGCATGAGGGTAAGTGTTGTATCTAATTTGCCGGATTCCGCTAATATAACATTGCCGGATAGTTCCAGGCTATCAATATAATTTCCGGTTGAAAATGTATAGGTAAAATTTTTCAGCACATTGCCTTCATTAAAATCTTTAATGGCGGCCCCAAATTGTAAGAGGTAGGTAGTATTGGGTTCAAGACTGTCTTTCAGTTTTACCGTAACCGTATTGAGTTTGTATTCTACTATAGGAAAGACCCTTGGTAAAGGAGATATGATCAGATTTTCCTGGGGACTCTGTACTTCCACGAATTCATTAAAAGCAAAAACGATCTTTTTCTCAGTGAATCTTCTGGTGGAATCCACGGGCGATGTTTTAACCAGTATGGGTGGCAATGAATCTCTAGGTCCACCAGCCGGAGGGACAATATTGGCACAACCCGGCCCAGTCCACATAGATATGATCAGCACTGATAAAAAAAATATGGAAAGTGGTCGCATGGGTATCTGCAAACTTAAAGCTTGCAAGGGAGATTTGCCCCAAGGAATGGTTAATTTGATCATTCAAGCACAGGTCGAAGCCATCTTTCCGCTTCTTCCAGACTCATGCCTTTTCTTTTGGCATAATCCTTCAATTGATCTCTGCCGATCTTACCCAATCCGAAATAATGACTGCCCGGATGAGCGAAATACCATCCACAGATGGATGCGGGTGGATCCATGGCCAGACTTTCAGTCAGACTGATACCAATATTCTTTGTTGTATTCAGTAGTTCGAAAAGTTTTATTTTCTCTGTATGGTCAGGGCAAGCCGGATAACCGGGTGCTGGACGAATCCCTTTATACTGTTCGCGAATCAATTGTTCATTGCTGAGTTTCTCTTCCATATTATAACCCCAGTATTCTTTTCTCACCTTTTGATGTAAACATTCGGCAAAGGCCTCTACCATTCTATCTGCGAGCACCTGTACAAGGATCTTATTATAATCATCATGGTCGGCATGGAACTGATCAATATATTTTCTCGCGCCATGAATAGTTACAGCGAAGGCACCCATATAGTCATTACCTCCCAGATCATCGGGCCGCACAAAATCCGCCAGAGAAAAACTTGGCTGACCCAGGGCTTTTTTTAATTGTTGACGAAGTGATTCAAGTTTTACTTCCCCTTCTGGAGTAGTCAGTGTTATCGTATCCGCATTATTAGTAGATGCCGGCCAGAAACCGATCACTCCGTCCGCAGTAAACCAATTCTCTGTAACGATCTGCTCCAATAATTTCTGTGCATCATTAAATAAACGGGTTGCTTCTTCACCAAAAATTTTATCTGTAAGCACTTCAGGATAACGGCCCGGCATTTCCCATGCAATAAAGAATGGACCCCAATCAATGAATTTCGCAATAGTGGCCAGATCAAATGCTTTCACCAGTTTCACTCCATCTACTGAAGGCTTAACAGGTTTATATCCTTTCCAGTCAAAATATTCTTTTGTGATCACCGCTTCTGAATAGGGGATCAGTTCTTTTTTATTCTTATTCAGGAATTGTTCACGCAACACCGCATAATCTGATTTCGTTTGCTTCAGGAATTTATCTTTTCCCTTACTCAACAATGTACTAACGGCAGTCACACTTCGGGAAGCATCCAGAATATGCATTACACCATTATCATACTGCGGTTCGATCTTTACTGCTGTATGCATTCTCGAAGTAGTAGCTCCACCGATTAAAAGTGGTTGCTTCATGCCTCTTCTTTTCATTTCATGGGCCACATGTACCATTTCATCCAAAGAAGGAGTGATCAATCCGCTAAGTCCTATGACTGCCGCACCGCATTTTTCCGCTTCATCCAGTATTTTATCTGCAGGAACCATCACTCCAAGATCTTTGATATTATATCCGTTGCAGCCAAGAACAACGCCTACAATATTCTTTCCGATATCATGCACATCTCCTTTTACGGTAGCCAGTAATATGGTTGGCGCATTGGATGCTTCCTGTTTTTCTGCTTCAATAAATGGCGTTAGAACAGCCACACTTTTTTTCATTACGCGGGCACTTTTTACCACCTGAGGTAAAAACATTTTTCCTGCGCCAAACAGATCGCCCACATAATTCATTCCTGCCATCAATGGCCCTTCAATTACATCCAGGGGTCTTGGATATTTTTGTCTTGCTTCTTCTGTATCTACTTCAATATATTCTGTAATGCCATTTACCAGGGCATGCTTTAATCTGTCTTCTACGGGATTATTTCTCCAGGCCTCATCTCTTACTTCTACCTTACCTTTTGCCTTCACTGTTTCAGCGAAAACGATCAGCTTTTCCGTGGCCTCATTATTATCATTGTTTCGGTTCAGGATCACATCTTCACATAAATCTCTCAATCCTGGTTCGATCTCATCGTATACTACCAATTGTCCTGCATTCACAATACCCATGTCCATGCCCGCTTTAATGGCATGAAAAAGAAAAACTGCATGCATGGCTTCGCGCACATGATCATTACCGCGAAATGAAAATGATAGATTGCTCACTCCGCCACTCACTTTGGCCAGCGGCATCAATTGTTTGATCACCCGGGTAGCTTCAATAAAATCAACCCCATAATTATTATGTTCCTCTAATCCGGTAGCAATAGCGAAAACATTCGGGTCGAAAATTATATCCTGCGGATCATAGCCTACCTGTTTGGTAAGTATATTATAGGCCCTGTGGCAAATGGAAATTTTTCTTTCTTTGGTATCGGCCTGGCCAGCTTCATCAAAGGCCATTACGATAACAGTCGCACCATAAGATTGACAAATGATCGCCTGCTCAATGAATTTCGCTTCTCCCTCTTTCATAGAGATCGAATTCACAATACATTTTCCCTGTACGCATTTTAATCCTGCTTCAATGATCTCAAACTTGGAACTATCGATCATGATCGGAATGCGTGCAATATCCGGTTCACTCTGTAATAGATTCAGATAAGTGGTCATGGCATGCACCCCATCAAGCAGGGCATCATCCATGTTTATGTCCAGTACCTGAGCGCCGCTTTCTACCTGCTGACGTGCCACGCTCAGCGCTTCTTCATACTTATTTTCACGAATAAGGCGGGCAAATTTCTTTGATCCCGTTACATTAGTTCTCTCTCCGATATTGACAAAATTAGTTTCCGGCCTGACAACCAGGGGTTCGAGACCTGCTAACCTTAAGTATGGTTTGATAGAAGAATTCTCCGACATTTTCTGTTAGTTGCTCTTTTTTGCGAAAAGATTCCTGAGCCATGAAAAATTATTCACGAGCAGGATAAGTAGTGAAAGAATAATAAGATACTCTGCAGTTGTCATACTAAGCTGGTTTCAAGTTTAGGCAGGGAGCGGGGTTTAAGGCCCTTTACTTCCTGCGCAATATGGCGTATATGTTCTGGAGTAGTGCCGCAGCATCCCCCCACGATATTTACAAACCCTTCTTTGGCCCATTCTTCAAGATAATGTGCTGTGTCTTCGGGATGTTCATCATATTCTCCCATTGCATTTGGTAATCCTGCATTTGGATAAGCTGAAACATAACAGGAGGCCAATTGAGATAATTCCTCAATATGAGGGCGCATCTCTTTTGCTCCTAATGCACAGTTAAGTCCAATACTTAATGGACGTGCATGCATCACAGAAGTATAAAAAGCTTCCAGAGTTTGTCCGCTCAATGTTCTGCCAGAGGCATCTGTAATGGTACCACTGATCATCACCGGCAGCATTTCTTTCTTTGTATCCCTGAAATATTTTTTGATTGCATAGATAGCGGCCTTTGCATTCAGTGTATCAAAAATAGTTTCAATAAGCAACAGGTCCACTCCTCCATCAACCAAACCTTTCACCTGTTCGTAATAAGCTTCTACTACTTCATCAAAACTTACTGCTCTGAAACCAGGGTTATTTACATCGGGTGAAAGACTAAGTGTTTTATTAAGAGGTCCCATGGCACCTGCAACCCATGCCGAACCACCAAAGCGACGAATGGCTTCGCGCGCGCATTTAGCTGCTTCCACATTTAATTCATAAGCCAGTGACTCCATGCCATAATCTGCCTGGGCAATAACGGTACTGCTGAATGTATTTGTTTCAAGAATATCTGCACCGGCTTCCAGGTATTGTAGATGAATATTAATGACGATCTCGGGTTGGGTAATACTAAGCAGATCATTATTTCCTTTGACATCAGAGCTCCAATCTTTAAATCGCTCTCCACGGTAATCCTCCTCCTCAAGTTTGTGGCGCTGGATCATCGTACCCATGGCACCATCGATGATTAAAATACGCTCCTTCAAACAATCCTGAATTGTCTTCATATTAAAAAAATTCAAACTAATAACGTTGGGGAAACCTGTATTGAGGTATTCTGTAACGTTCATTAGTTCTGTTACCCTAAATTGGGTTTGGCCGAACAATAAACAAATCTGCCTAAGAAGTTCAAAAGTACAGCTAAATCAGGTAGAATACAAGTATAAAGGGTCAAAAGCTGAGGGATATAGGTCCAAATCAGAGGGTTTTTAGGGAGTCAATCAATGAAGGCAAATAGTTGTTCCTCACCTCCTATACAATTCCGTAATCTATTCCCATATAATCGTGTATAATTCGGTTTCTAAAACCCCGAATCTTATGCCAATCAATCGTTGGATGTAGCTCCTTAAATTCATCTGGCAATCTATTAGCAGCTTCGCCAATAATTTCAAAATTTCTTATGACCGCATCAACAGTTTTCGAATCTTTTAGAAATTCTTCAAACGAAATGTCATTAGTGTATTGTAGAATTTTATGACAACTTTCCAGCATGTCATTTACTAATAGTTGCGGAACTCGCTTAGACATAAACTATTTCCCCTTCTATAGCATTAAAGTATTGTGGTTTGATTCCTTTTCGGGAAACCAGGTCAATTTTTGAATTCATTTTCTTTTCTATGAAATCTGCAAGATCGATGAATGAAATACCTATAGGTTGACTAAAATCAACAATAATGTCAATATCACTTTCAGTATTAAAGTCATTTCGAACAGCTGAACCGAATATGCCAATTGAATTGACATGATACTTTCTCTGAAGCTCAGGTTTAAGTTCCTGCAAAGTGTTTTTTATGGAAGGTAAATCTCTCATCAATTACAAAGGTAATATAAATAAAATGGCAGGAAAGGCAAACTAGTGGCACAGATTCTCAAAACTGCGATTCATGCAACCCTTATAGGTTCCAGATCTTCTATTTTATAGCTTTTTTCAATTCTTCCATAAAATTCTTATCACTTGGTAATGAAAAGTCTACATTCAAACATTTGCCATTTTTATCAAATAATATATACCTGGGAATATCTTTTACTGAATAGGTCTTTAAAATTTTTGCAGACGAGGGATATGCTATTAAGTAAGAGGGTGCATTCTTTGCCCCTTTTTGCAAAACAAAATTCTTCCATTTCACTGCATCTTTATCCACAGATATTGTAATTACATTGAGACTATCATATTTTGCCTTAATCATATCCAGATAAGGTATCTGCTCTATACATGGCGCACAATAGGTCGCCCAGAAATCCAACAATACTGGCTGCCCAGAATTTAATAACCCTTTAAGCTCAAATCGGTGTCCCGAAGTATCTACAAGGATATCCTTTTCAAAATCTTTTAAATTTGTATTCAGTAAAAATTGGCGACGATGCATTGAATCAATAATCACCTTACTACGCACATCAAAATTTGCATTTTTTAATTCTGAATAAAGCAAATTAGAAATACGAGTGTATTTAGGATCCCCCAACTTCGTAATTGAATTATGATAGATTGCAATAAGGAAAAGTGAAAGGTCTTTGGGAAAATTCTTTTTAGCTGACCTGTAAAGTGATACATAGTCATTAGGCAGCAGCACATTTGAAAGCGTAATCTTAGCAAAATAGGCATTAAGATTGCTAAGGGCCCTTCTAAATGTGACATTTTCATTATACCCTTGTTGAAAATGCGATAATCGTTCATAATTAAATTTAATTATCGAATCTTCATTACCGATAAAACTTGAAGCGCTAATATATCCATATAAAAAAGGCAATATGAAGCTTATAAACTGTTGATTTTGAATCATATTCAATAAACTTTCTTTTAAGAAAGGTTTTCCCGCATAATATTTCTCAGTAAATAAGGTCTCCCCCGAATAATAAGAGAAAAGATTCTTTTGATATTCTTTATAATTAAAAGGCTTTTGGTTTAAAAGATCAGAAAGTTGTTGGAATGCTTGTTGGCTATTTTTTTTCTTTAGATAATCTGCATAGAATTTTTCCTTACTGTTTATGTCAGAATATGCAAGAGGTTTATCACTGCTAATTACCTGCGTGTAAATAGTATCTCCTGGTTGCACCATTAAAGACACTCCGTCAATTTGTATATTGTTATTGAAAACTGTTAAGCTGGTAATAGGTCTTTCCCTTTCAAGTTTAATTTCTTGAACCGGATAGGTAAGGATGGGATAATAAGAATTAAAGCCAAGGTTTATTGTTTTTTGATATAAGCTATCGTCTTTATATTCATTACATATAAAAATGCGAAACCCATTTTCTTTGCTTTGAGTAAAAGCATTCATATAAAATGCGATTAAGTTAAAAGCGAAAAAGAAGAGTTTCATTCTATACTTTTTGATTATTTTGGATTAGAATATATTCTTACGGAGTAACTTAAATATATTTCTTTTTTAATAAATACCTCCCCTGCTGATGGATAAATTTTGGAGGTTTGAAAAGGCGAACTTTTCCGGCTCAGAAGGGAAATAGGTTAATAAAATTGACCTAAAGGGAGAATAATTTCTCAATAGGCAGGATCTTATTCACCTATTGACCTATTCACGTATTCACATAGTGCCTTATTCACCTAATTTCGCTTCATGCAATTCTCCTCCTCCCTCCTCGAGAACGCCGTTAATGAATTTGCCAAACTCCCGGGTATTGGTAAAAAAACGGCCCTGCGCCTGGTATTGCACTTGTTAAAGCAGGGCCCCGCTGAGGTGGGTAAGTTCAGCGAAGTGATCGCTAAGATGAAGGCCGAGATCAAATTCTGCCAGCGATGTCATAATGTGGCCGATGGTGATATCTGTTCAATTTGCGCTAATTCACTAAGAAAAAAAGAGCAGATCTGCGTAGTGGAAAATATTCGTGATGTCATCGCAATTGAAAGCACCCAGCAGTTCAATGGCACATATCATGTACTTGGGGGCGTGATCTCTCCTCTTGATGGTATTGGGCCCGATCAGTTAAATATTGGGGCACTTATACTGCGCGTAGAAAAAGAACCCATCGAAGAATTGATCTTCGCGCTTAATCCTAATATTCAGG
>JAYTXP010000104.1:0-3242 GCA_043742885.1 Chitinophagaceae bacterium
TGGAATTCAAAATATAGAGGCAGAAGATGCTGTGCTGGCAGCATCAAGAAAACAGGAGATCCGATTGATCGCCCAGGCACAGAAATTAAAAAATGGAAAAGTGGCGGCCTTTGTGTTACCACAGTTCGTAAAAAAAGATGATCATCTTGCTTTTGTGAAAAATGAATACAATGGAGTGGTGATCGAAAGCGGATTTGCAGATAAACAATTTTTTTATGGAAAAGGCGCCGGAAGTTTTCCCACTGCCTCTGCTGTATTAAGTGATATAGCCGCATTACGATACGATTATAAATACGAATACAAAAAATTATATCATCATCAGCCTCATGAACTGGCCGACGATTATTTCCTGCGGGTTTATTTAAGTTTTGATGATCTTTCGCTGGTTCTCCGTGAAAATTTTGAATGGATAGAAGAATGGCATTCCCATCAGCATCGTAAATGGCTGATCGGAGTTATTCATTACCGCAAATTAAAAAACAGCGATTGGTGGAAATCGGGAAATATTTCGCTTATTCTTACTGCTGATCCGGTAGTGGAAGATGTAGAGACAAGGAAATTGAAGAGGAAGAGTTTGGAGCTAGCAGGAGTGAATTAGTCAATAGCGAATAGTCAATAGTGAGTAAATTTGTGAATAATTGATATTCATTTGTCAACTACATAATTCACTATTGACTATTGACTATTCACCACTCCCTACTCCCTATTTCCCCTCGAAGCTTATCTTTGCTCATGCCCGAACTCTCCCTTATTATCCCCGTAATGAACGAGGAGGCGAATATTGCTTCTCTTTCAAAAAGAATTGCGGACGCTTTGCAAGGGCTGGATTATGAATTGATATGGGTCAATGATGGATCTACTGATGATACAACTGAAATGATCAGAAAGTATGCAGATAAGTTCACCAGATTAATTGAATTAGACAGGAACTATGGCCAGAGCGAAGCCTTGCAAGCAGGATTTTGGGAAGCAGAAGGAAGCTATATCGCCACACTGGATGGAGACGGACAGAACGATCCGTTGGATATTTTACAGATGCTTGATTTAATAAAAAATAATGATCTGGATATGGTGGCGGGCATCAGAGCAGATCGCAAGGATCATTTTATCCGAACCTTTACTTCCCGAGTAGCTAATGCCCTGATCCGGATGGTAACCCGCACTGATTTAAAAGATCTTGGATGCAGTACACGTATCATGAAAAAAGAAATTGCCATGACAATCCCATTGAAAAAAGGAATGCATCGCTTTATAAATGTGCTGGTGGCAAAGCATGGAGGACGGATACTGCAGATTGCCGTAAATCATAGTCCCCGAACAGCGGGAAAGACCAAATATGGCCTTTCCAGAATAATACCCGTACTGATTGATCTGGTAAAAATTTGTGTTCACAAAAATCAGCATTCGCCCTACACCAGAAAACATTTTAAAACGAGCATCCAATCCTAATATTAGGGTAACCCGTTTATTAAAACTGTTATTATCTATGATTATCTTGAGGAACCGGGAAAAATCTTGTAAAACAATCTTAATTGCCAATAAAGTCCTGCTGTAATAAAGATTTCGGTGAGCAACGTAGCGATTACCGTTCCTGATGCGCCAAAATAAGCGGCAAGTAAAAGATTAGACAATAAAAAAAGTAGGAGGCCTGATGTAAAAACCCTCATATATTGTTTTTTATGATCACCGGCTAATAACAAAAGAGCGGCGGGTATATGTAAACATATGATGACGACAGCAATACTTAGTACCCTAAGCAGATTGCCCGTATTTGTATCCGGGTTCTTCACAAAGACCTGTATGATCCATGGCGCAAAAATGAAAATAAGACCCGCTCCTCCAATAACGAGGCATAAAAAATAAAAATATCCCTCTCGAAAGAATTGTTTTGTTTTATGCCTGCCTTCCTGCAACAATATACAT
Organism: Chitinophagaceae bacterium; assembly: GCA_043742885.1. Lineage (GTDB taxonomy): Bacteria > Bacteroidota > Bacteroidia > Chitinophagales > Chitinophagaceae > JJ008. The sequence goes on from JAYTXP010000104.1 coordinate 1,924, forward strand.
ACCCTGGGATAGGCGGCCTGCGAAAACACATCCAGCATCATCTTCATAGCGAAATATATTTTTTCCGCGATACTATAATATCCTACTACCAGGTCATTGGAAAAAAGCCGGAGAATAAATAATCCGCCGTATTGAATGGTGGTCATTGAAAGATTACTTACCGTATAAGGCCAGCCATCTTTTAGTTGTTTTCTGATATTAGTAAAGGAAGGTTTTACCCATTTTAATTTATATTGATAGAAACCAGCCAGCATGCTGAATAGGCCGGTAACCATATTTCCCAACCCCATAAAAAAAAGATAACGGGGGGTATCATCGGGATGTTTTATAAAAACAAATACGAGCAGTGTAAATAATACACGAGAAAAGAAAGAGCTGATGGCATTGTATTTCATTTGCTCCATACCCTGAAAAAACCAGTTCATCAGTAAAGCTTGTCCGAGTACGAAACTAAAACCATAATAATAAACAGTCTTATGCGCATGAAACAAAGGAATGATTTCAACCATTAGAACCAGCAGGGTAAAAGCGAAAATGCTAAGCACCAAGCGGGAGAATATTACTGAAGAAAAAATGGAGGACAGCTTCTGGTGATCATTGCGAAATAAAGCCACTTCCCTGATCGCACTGCGGTTAAACCCATAATCCACCAACACGGAAAGATAAAAAAGACTAACCTGAGCCACTGCGATCACTCCAAATCCTTCAGCACCCAAGACGCTAACAACATAGGGTATCACGATCAGGGAAAGCATGAAATTGCTTACCTGAATAGCACCTAGATAAGAAAAATTATACCATAATTGAGGTCTTCCTGGTGTCACCATGCTGTAAACGAAGATAAGCCCCAGCCTCCTTCGTTCAAGGGCAATAGCTTTCCTTATTCTTCCCTTTAATGAGCCGAAACATTAACCGACTGCAAAGAAAAGCCCACCATCGCTAGAAGCAATGATGGGCAAAGTCGGGAGGACAGCCCTCCCAAATATTAGTACAAATGAATTAAAATCAAAGAATTACAAAACTGGTTATCCTCAATTCACCCTGCAATTCACCAGCGGTATAGTACCAAAGAACTTGGCACGAAAATACGGAAAATAGAATAGCTAAATGATTACTGAAGTGATATATTATGAACCTACTTCCACAGGCAAGTGAAGCCCGTAGGCTTCCAAAGACGCCACAATCCGTGAAATTCTTTCCTTCCAAACCGGGGAATTCTTGAAATCTCCTTCAACAAACTGTATCTCTTCTTCAAGGATACATTCGGCACCGGCCCTGACAAGCTCATCCGGCGTATCAAAATACACATCACCCTCCAT
>JAYTXP010000105.1:0-19189 GCA_043742885.1 Chitinophagaceae bacterium
CGCATGATTGGGCGTGGTATCCTGAAAGACTAATACATGATGCACGATGCCGGGATCACCAGGGATTACTTCAATGGCAGAAAGAAATTGCGAAGCCGGTAAACGAAGAGGAAGAACAAAACACTGGTACACATCTGAACTGGAAGCCGTGCTAATATAATCCGGCATGCGTAAATTTTTATCCGGTATACCCAATTGATTTGATGGAGGAGGAGGTGCCGGTGGTGCATTGGCCAGATTGCCAGAAGGAGCATTATTATTTACCCAGTTTACAATGGTATTGATATCGCCGGAAGATAATATCCTTGCTCCCGTAAAATGCACATAAGTATCTGCCGGAGGCCATGGTGGCATATGACGCGAAGAAACATCCGCTTTAATACTTAAACGGTAATTATAAGCGTCGGTATAAGTTAACAGCGAAAAAGGGGCGATGCCTGAAGGGCGATGACAGGAAACGCAATTATTGAAGAGGATGGTAGCTACATTATCTGCCCAGGTCTGTGACCTTGCAACGAAGCTACCGGCCATGACCAGGCTAAGAAGTAGAAGGGTTTTTGATTTCTGCACTGAGGGGACAAGTTAAGAAAAATTATTGTTTGTTTCTGCAATAGACGCTGATTTCATCTAAAATCAAGCACCGCATTATAACTATAGGTAGTATGCGGTTGAATGGAAATACCCAGTTCATTATATGAATTGCTCAGGCATATTGATCGGTGACCCAATGAGGGCACACCATCATCTAATAGTAATTGCATAACAATATCCAGCGCGTCATCAAAGCCATAACTGATGCACTCACCTCGAAAACTTGTATTGCAATTCCATTTTCGATCATGCCCCACAAAACCTGTTTTCCCACTATTTAAGGCATGACAATAAGCACTCTGGAAAAGTATTTGATCGGGCATGAGAGGTTTACGGTTAGGCTTTTGTTTTTGGAGAGCTTTTATCAGCGAAATATAATAGGAGTTTCGATGTTGAGGATATTGATAGAAATCACTTTTTGGGTTGAGTACTACAGTTCGAAGAAAAAGTTGAGGATCGCGGCGCAGTAAATTGAGAATCCAGATCAGATCTTTCTCCATAGCCGTAAGATAATTTGAATCCCTGGCGGTATTCAGATCCAAAAAAACTTCTTTATTCCATTCACCAGAGAAAGCGCTTAGAGGAGATTCAATGGCAGAATGAGCCGGCTGAGCCCTCAAAGAGAAAGTCAGCAAAAGCAATAGTAAAATACCGAAAGTCCTGGTGGGCATCATGCAAGTCTTTAACTATAACTGATGCTTCATAGTATAGAATTGCCTCTAAAAAAAAGTTAATGCCTAAAAAAAGCGTAGTAGAAACTGCGCTTTTATCAGAATATACCACCACTCTGACTGCTAAATAAACAGAACTTGCGTTCCGAGGCCTTCTGCTTTTTTATAAAAATCGCCCACGGTGATCACACCGTCAAGGTCCTCAAACATATCTTCCTTCTTATAATGGAACATATCCATGGCCAGCTTACAGGCCCAGATCTTTGCTCCGGAGTCTTTGAGAATACATAAAAATTCTTCCACTTCAGGCATATCCAGTTTCTCCATTTCCGATTTCATCATTTTTGTAGCCATGGCTTCCATTCCGGGGATTGCGCCCACCAGAGTAGGAAGGTGCATGGCGGGATTGCCCACAGTAGCCACATGCAATTTTTTTAATTTTTTCTTATGTATAGCTTCAAGACCAAAGAAGGTAAAAAATAATTCTGCTTCTATTCCTTCCATTCTTGCTCCGTTTGCCAAAATGAATGCGGCATATACATTCTCTATACTTGCTTTGGAGAGAATGATCATCATTTTTCTTATTTCTCCATTGTATTCAAAGTTGTTCATAATTCTTTTTTTAATAGTGATCAGATACAGCTGGCAGGTTTAGGAATACCTGCTATAAGGCTGGCAGTTTTTAAAGGTGCTTTGGGAAAAAGGGAATAAAATTCTTTTATATCCACTACGCCGCTTTTGCTGATCTTCCGGATACTCAGAGGACTTTCTTTTTTAAATTCATCCTGGATATAATTGATCACCTCCCAGTGCCTGGGAGACATGTCGATCAGAGATTGGCGGGCCAGTTCAGTACCTATCAGCGGATTCCATTCTTTAAAGTCAACCAGGTAACCTTCTTCGTTTACATGGATCGTAGTTCCAATGATTTGCTTTTCCATAAAATGTTTATTTTGTGTTAATCAAAAATGTTTTCCTGCCTCCTGCATTTTTGCAGAGACAAAGGGTATATGTGTTCCTTTTAATAACATGTTCCAGTAGATCCATTTAAAAGCGAGTTTACCCATATGGTTCATACGGCTTTCTTTGAGCAGACGTAATGGTCCAATGCCCGGAAAAGGAAACTCTCCTTCTACCGGTTCATGTGTATAATTGAAATCAATAAGCAAGGCTTTGCCATTTCCTGTTTCCACAAAACAGTTGGCATGTCCGTCAAATTCTTCTTTCAATGCTTCACCTCGTATGAACCGATTGATATTTTCTGTAAGGATCTCCGCTTCAAAATGCGCAACTGATCCTGCTTTTGAGGCCGGAATGTTGCTGGCATCACCCAATACAAAAATGTTAACATGAGCAAGTGATTGCAGTGTGGCCTTATTAGTGGGCACATAGTTTAACTCATCACCTAATCCTGATCTCGCTATTAATTCATCTCCCTTATTAGTGGGAACGGTTACCAGCAGATCAAAAGAAATTTCCTTTCCGCCATAATCAATGATCTTTTTATTCTCATTATCAACCTCAGCAATGGCAAAATCACTTTCAATGGCAATATGTTTATCATCCATCAAATGATTCAATGCGGCTGTTGCCTTTGGTTTAGTAAATGCCCCACTAAGCGGAGTTACATAGGTGATCTTTACCTTGTCTCTCATTTTTTTGTGTCGGAAATAGGAATCAGCCAGGAAGGCGAATGCTAATGGAGCTACCGGACATTTAATAGGCATCTCGGTGATATGTACAACCAGGTGGCCACCCTCCCATTCGCGCAGTTTATTTCGCAAGGCCAGCGCACCTTCAAAACTATAAAAATCAAAAACGGTGTTCTGCCATTCACTACCCTTCATGCCTTCTACTTCTTCAGGGGCTATTCGCGCGCCTGTAGCGATAATAAGTATATCATAAGGCATGACCGCTCCATTTTCTAATCTTACTTCTTTCAGTTCGGGAAGGATCTTATCGATGCCAGAACGGATCAGATGGACTTTTTTTGGAATAAATTTCAGGATTGGCTTTACAATATCCTCCGGCTCATAAATATCAAAAGGAAGAAACAGAAAACCTGGTTGATAATAATGCTCTTCTCTCTCATCTATGATATTGATCTCCCATTCCTCAAGGTCCAGTTCATGACTAAGGTGATTGGCCATCATGGTACCTGCTGTACCCGCGCCAAGTATAAGAATTTGTTTCATGAAGTTTGATTTGAAATTTGTTATACAGTGATTAACAAAGGTTCAATTCAAACAGGAGGGTGTTCCGTGACATATATCACGAAACAAGACTAACTGATGAAGTTCAGGAATAGAAAAAGAAAATACTGATGTAAGTCAGTATGCTAAATGCTGATGTCCATGATTTCGATCTGGTGATTGCCCAGAAGCTTCACCATTCCGCGTTCAGCCATTTTTTTCAATAGTCTTGAGATCACTTCTCTTGAGGTGGAAAGCTCTTGCGCCACTTCTGTATTGCTAATGGAAAGTATACCGGACTTATACGTCTCCTGTTCTCTCTTGAGATAATATAAAAGTTTTTCATCCATACTTCGGAAAGCAGTATGATCAAGTGTAACTAATAATTCTTCAAAACGGCTGTGATAGGTATCAAGTACGAATTGATTCCAGCTTTTAAAATCATGCATCCAGCTATCCATGTATTGAAGGGGAACCGCAATCACCGTAGTAGGCTTCACCACTTTGCCCATTACTTCGCTTTTTCCCTGTTTTCCAGCAGAAATCATTGAAAGTGCGCAGGCCTGCCCGGGTTGCAGGTAATACATAAAATATTCATGCCCTTCATCATCCTCCCTGTAAACTTTTATAAGCCCATCAACAACTAAAAGAATTGATTTAAAATACTGGCCCGTCTTCATCAGTAACTCACCAGGTTCAAAATGTCTTAGCTCTGCTTTTTCTTCCAGGGTTTCGAGAAATTTATTATCAAAACCTGGAAAAGCTTTTTGCAAATCCTTATTCATATAACGAAAGTAAATAAAAGGCCGGCGATAATGCCGGCCTTAAGAAACTATCCAATTATTTCATCCCAATGGGGAAGTCAGGTACATTCGGAGGAGTGACCGAAGTAGGGTGTTGCCGCCCACTGGTCAATTCTTTTACTCTTTCAGAAATATAAGCATCCAGACTCTTGATAGTTATTTTATCTTTTCCATTTATGGCGGCCATACCGGTAATGCCTTCTATAAGAGCTTTGGTGAAAGCACCATTACCCCATTTCACATCTTCCAGTGAAAATTCTTTACCTGTACTGCTGGTAAACGTGATCGCACCGTTTTCTGTGCTTGATAATTCATTCACCACCGAGTTGATATCAGTACCACCCCGGCGAGTAGTACTTCCCATGGCATTTCCACTATGACAAGCATCAATAAAGACAACTACTTTTCCAGCAATAGAGCTTACCGTTTGTTTTAATTCCTCAAAGTTCAGGCAGGTCGTACGAATCCGATCTATATCTGCGCCCACAGGAAGCATATAATAAATACCGTTGTTATCGTTGAGACCATGACCTGCGTAAAATATCATAGCCATATCTTTTTGACCAGTCTGTCTTTGAATCCAATCCAGCCCATCAGTAATATTATCTTTTGTTGCGTCTTTATCCATCAGGCTCTTTACTATAACATCACTGTATAGTTTGCCTTTTTGTTTTTTCAGAGAGGCCACAAAGTCCTGCGCGTCTTTGGCTGCATAATGCAATTTCAATTCTGGATTATTATATTCACTTACACCAATGGCCAAAATATAAAGTTTTGGAATATAAAGGAACTCCTCCTTGCTTGCGGCCGCAGTGGCATCCCATTTTAAGAATAGAATTGCTGCCGGGCTGGTTCCATTATCATTATCTGCAAGTAAGGTGACCGTGCAATTCTGTGGAGGGATAGTAATGGTTACTTTTTTCTCCGCTCCGGCAGTAGTTACTGCACCTCTTTCAGTTATCGTTACAGGTCGTCCATCTATCAAAACTTTCAATGCTTTAACAGGTGCGTCATCAGGAGTGGTTATAGTATAACTGATCGTAACGGTCGTATTGATCACGGTGCTGCCATTGGAAGGAGAACTGATAGTAATGGAAGGAGGAAGTTTTTTGCGAATATCTTCCACGACAGTTGGCGGCTTCTTATTGCTTTTCTGATTGGCCAGTTTTACTGCATCACCTTCATAATATACATCCAGGATGGCATCGATCACATCAGGACGATAATATTTTTCCTTATAACGTGAGATCGGAAGGAAAGTGGGCGTTTTATCAGGACCATTATTTATATGCCATCCAAGAAGATCTTCCGCACCAGGAGAAGCGTCATAATATCCTGATGGTGTGAAGAGGATCCATTTCTTTTTATCCGCATCAATAAAGAATGCAAGTACTTCCTTACCATCACTTACCCGATACCAGCGCAGCGTTCCATCATCAAGTCCGGCTACCACTAATTTATCATTGCCGGTAATGTTTACGCACCATGCAGTGGCTGGAATATTTTCATTTTCCCAAAGTGTGTTTCCCTGGTCGTCACTCAAGTTCAAACTGAAATCACTACCATAGGCTACCAACTTTCCATTACCACCGATGTCAACAGAAAGGTTTCTTTCGTTAGATTTTAAAAAGCTAACGGCTTTATTGTTTACCCTCGGATTGTAAACAGCTTTCCAGTTGGTAACTGTTGTACCAAAGGATTTATCAGTGGGAGGTTCATAATCGGCTTCCCCGTCAGCTACCTGACGGTTTTCCAGATCGAATCCGAAAGGAACACCATTGGTAGGCTCAGCGCCAATATTTTTACCATTGAAACTTACCTTGAACTGAAGTTTATTGTTCGCATTATATTTATTGCTGTTACCTCCTAAATTCCAATATATTTTCTGATTCACATCAATAACTGCCAGTGCTGGAAACCCGCTTAGCATGGCCATTTTTCCATTGGGAAGTGGCTTGATATCAAAAGTGGCTGATTCAAACAGTGGCACATCTACATAAGCACCCCTTCCTCCATTGGAAAAAATACGAACAAAGATCTTTTCCGCTGCATCATTCACCCGGCACTGTCCGGAAGCAACCAGGTAACTGCCATCAATAGAAAAAGAAACTTTATTCAGCGCATCACGGGTATAAGCAGAACCCTTATTATCCATGGTCTGCAATACTTTTAATGTATTGGCATCTCTTAATTCTATAATAGATGTATCAGTATATCCAACGGCGAAGGTTCCCCCTTTTGGATTGAATGCAATACTATAAATTCTGGGGCTAGTGGTTTTGATTTCCTGTACCAGATTAAAGGTCTTCCCATCATACAAACGAATATTACCATCATAACAAACAGTGGCCAGTTTTCCCGAAGGATCCCATGCCAGGTTATTGATTGTATTATCACAACTGGTTATGGCCTTCACCAGTTCCAATGTTTTAGTATTATAAACTCTTACGCTTCCATCGGCCACTCCGCAGGCAAACATGGTTCCATCGGGCGACATTTCAATGTCATTGATCACATCTGTGAAATCGCTTAATTTTTTTATGATCTCTCCTGTTTGTACATCGATCACATAGATGCATTCTTTTTCATCCCAATCGTATGCTGTCCATCCACCAACCACTGCTCGTGTGGCATCAGGGTAAAGAGCACATGCGAAGATCTTACCATCATTATCTTTATTAATAGGAATACGATAGATCTTTAATAACTGGCCGGTAGCCGCATCCCAGAGGCGGGCGGTCTTATCCTCACTGGCTGTCAATATATATTTACCAGCTTTATCAACTGATACGCGTCGTGTAATGGCAGTGTGCATTTCATTTTCCACCCTCAGAATAGGTTCTGTAGGTTGAGCCATAGCCAACGCTGTGGTTAACAGCATAATGGGTAAAAGAAATAAGAGTCGCATAACTTGTTAGGTTTGAATACAAGATACAAATAAAAAAAGGCCATCCGATACCCTGCACAAGGTATAATCAGGGTACAAAGAGAAAATATTGATTAATATTATGAACTCCATTCAAAATAACTTCTGATGAGGATCTTTATTTTGTGTTTTTTGTTTCTGTTACCTGCTGTTTCCAAAAGCCAGAGCTCCATGAGTTCCATTCAGCAAACCATGCAATTATTTGATAAAGGAGACTTTGAAGGCACAATAAAGGTTGCAGTAAAGGCGATCCCGCAGGTAAAGCAGGAATTCGGAGACAAAAGCCCTTTTTATGATGGGTTGGTCATGTTTGTAGCACTTAGCCATTTCAGACTTTATCAATATAGAGAGGCCGAACCCTGGTTTTTACAACATATAGACCTGATAAAACTTATAAATGGTGAAAGCAGTGTGGAATACATGGCTTCGCTGAATATGATTGCCCAGATCTATCGTGAATTGGGAAAATACAATGATGCCGAATCTTCTTATCTGAAAGCTGCAATCGTTGCTCAGAAATTATATGGACTTATTGATACCAGCTATGCAAAGAACCAAAACAACCTCGCCTCGCTTTATGACTTCATGGGTCGTTATTCCCAGGCAGAGCAGTTATACGAACAATGTCTGCAGATACTAAAAATGAAATTGGGAGAGAATTCCGCTCCCTACGCTACCGCACTGAATAACCTGGCAACATTATATACAGAGATCGGGCAATTACAAAAAGCAAAAACAAGTTTACAGAAAGTTTTATCTATTCGAAAAGCGGTGCTGGGCGATAAACATCCTGATTATGCCGGAGCCATGAATAATTATGCCTACCTGCTGAATATACTGGGCGAGTATAAGGAAGCGGAAAAATATTATCTGGATGCCCGGCAAATTTACCTTGCCTCCGTAGGGGATCAGCATCCCGATTATGCTGCCAATCTGAATAACCTGGCAGATCTCTATAAAAATACCGGGAAATATGAAATGGCAGAACGCTTGCTCAATGAATCACTAAATATCAGAAAAAGAGTATTGGGTGAAAACCACCTGGACTATGCCATCAGCCTCAGCAACCTGGCAGATCTCTATGAATATTATGGACAATATGGAAAGGCTGAATCTTTTTTATTGAAGTCGGATTCAATTATCAGGAGAAATTATGGAGAGAAACACCCTTCGCTGATCACTTCTCTGAATAATCTGGCATCCCTTTATGATGATATGGGCGACTATGTAAAAGCAGAACCACTATACCTGAAAGCGAAAGAACTAAGAAAAAATATACTGGGTGATGAACATCCTTCTTATGCACTTAGCCTGAACAATCTTGCAACCTTTTATATGGAGATAGGCCTTTCTGAGAAATCAGAACCCTTGTTCCTTGCTGCGAAACAGATCTGGGAAAAATCGCTGGGAACAAAACACGTGAATTACGCCACCTGCCTGAATAACCTGGGCGCCGTATATGAGGAGAAAAAAGATTATGAAAAGGCAGCTGCATTATATACACAGGCAAAAGATATTTATAAGATATTATTTGGTGTTGATAATGCAGATCATGCGCGTGGGCTGAATAATCTTGCCGGAATTTATGTAAAGAAGGGAGATTATAAAAAAGCAGAGGCTTTGCTAATTCAAACCCGCGATATCTGGAAGAAGACCCTGGGAGTGAACAATCCTAATTATGTCACTTGTATAAATAATCTTGCGGCCCTGTACCGTAAAGGACAATTTAACCTGGCTCAATCTGAACAATTATACCAGCAGTCTTTATCATTGAGAAAAAAATTATTAGGCGTTGACCACCCCAGAACAGTTGATGTGGAAAATGATCTGGCCCTGCTATATATGAATCTGAAAATGCCGGAGAAAGCTATTCCACTTTTTTTGCATAGCAGCGAATCTGTACGAAAGAACCTGGTGAATACTTTTCCGGTATTGTCGGAGAAAGAAAAAAATAATTTTATCAGCCAGGCCCTGGTGATGAACGATTGCAATAATAGTTTTCTTTATCTCAACCCGGTTTCAGGAGCACCGGTGATTAACAACAATGTAGATCTGCAGATATTCTTTAAATCTTTATCACTTTCAGATACACGCAATCTTTTCAGCTCTATTAGAAATAGCCGGGATACGACTACTCAAAGAATTTTTCTTCAATGGCAGGCACTCAGGTCTTTGCTTGCAAAGCAAGAAAGCATGCCGGCTGATAAGCGGTCACCCCAAATCAAATCACAAGAGGAAGAAGTGGAGAATCTCGAAAAGGAATTATCTAGAAGATCAACAGGGTTTCGGCAGCAACAGGGATCTCTCAAAGTTTCTATGAAAGAAATTCAAAGCGAATTGGCAAATGATGAGGCGGTAATTGAATTTGTGAGCTTTCAACTGATCAATAAAAAAATTACTGATAGCGTGATCTATGGAGCCTATATCTATCGTAAATCGGATGAAAGCGCTAGCTTCGTACCATTATTTGAGGAAAAGCAATTACAACGATTGCTCGATAGCGGAGGTCATAGTCCTACCGGAGTAGCCCAATCATTTTACCGTGGCGGTATAGCCAGCAGCAGCTCCAATACAGTTGGTTTAGATAAAGAGCTTTACCAGCTTATCTGGCAGCCTTTGGAAAAGAAATTGAATGGCATTAAGAAGATCGATTATTCTCCTTCGGGAAAACTATTTGGTATAGCCTTTCATGCTTTACGAATTGATAGTAGCCAATTGCTGATGGATCGCTATGCTTTGCAGCAATATAGCAGTACCCGGGATATTAGTTTGAGAAGCAGTGCACCAGCCATCAAACCAGGTACAGCATTATTAATGGGCAATGCGGATTTCACGATGGATAGTATCTCTATTGTGAAAAAAAGAAAAGGAGCTGGAAATATAAATGCAGTAAAAGCAAATACGGAAAGCAGGGGAGCTAATGGTAGCTGGGCGGATCTACCCGGTACCGGTGATGAGTTGAAACTGATCGCTGATCTTTTCAAAAAGAAGAAGATCGCTTTCCAACAATTCCAACATGCCGAAGCATCAGAAGATAATTTTAAAAAGGCAGGATTGGATGCTCCTTCTGTACTTCATATAGCTACCCACGGATTTTTTCTCCCGGCTCGTTCGGGTAAAGAAGATGGCCTTGGCAATGGCAACGCGTATATGTTTGCGAATGATCCCCTAATGCGCAGTGGGTTGGTACTGGCCGGAGGAAATTATGCCTGGAGCGGCCATTCTCCAATTGAAGGAGTTGAAGATGGCATTCTTACTGCTTATGAAATTGCGCAATTGAATTTAAGTAATACAGGGCTTGTTGTATTAAGTGCCTGCGAAACCGCACTTGGAGATATAAAAGGCACTGAAGGCGTATTTGGATTACAAAGAGCCTTTAAAATGGCAGGAGTGAAAAAAATGTTGCTCAGTTTATGGCAGGTGCCCGATAAGGAAACGGGAGAACTGATGGGGCAATTCTATAACTATTGGTTAGGAGGAAAAACGCTGGAAGATTCTTTTCTCCAGGCGCAGACCGATATGAGAAAAAAATATTCGCCCTACTACTGGGCCGCTTTCGTGCTGATCAATTGATCAGTCCTCATGAATACACATTACCGGCACATGACTGTGAAATACCAGTTCCTTGGTATGACTATAATGCATCAAGCTATCCAGCATGGAATGTTTTTTTGGGATGGCTATCAGCATGTCAATATCATTATCATCTGCGAATGAATGAATACCCTCTTCCACATTTTTATTGTCGATAAAATGCCAGGTAGGTTTTGCTTCCTCCAGCATGGTTTGCAGCATTAGCGATTCCTGTGATTTTTCGGCCAGGTGTTTATGCTTGTGGTCAATGTTTAATACATGCAGTTCGGAATGAAAAATATTAGTGAACTCACAAATGAAGTTGGCAGGAGTAGTTTCTACAACTTTATTGCAATCGCAGGCAAAGCCGATCTTACGAATTCCTCCTTTAAACTTGCTTAGTGAAGGCACACAGATCACGGGCCATGTAAGTGTTCGAATCAAACCCAGCGTAGTGCTTCCAAACAAAGCCTGTTCAAAACCAGTAGTGCCTTTTGAACCCATAACCACTGCGAAAGGATGGATCTTTTCGCAAAGAGATTCCATTTCATCTATTACATTTCCAAGAACAGCCTCTGCATAGATCTTCAATCCGGGGTTTTTTATTTCCATCTCCTCTTTCATTGCCATTAAATTATTCTCTGCTGTTTTTCTGAGTTCATCTACAGAGATCAGCACGACAGGGGTGTCTGAAATAGATATGGGTACCTGGTAGACATGAAAGATCATTAAACTGGCATTTATTGCTTTTGCCATTTCAATACCATAATCCAACGCATTATTGGAAGGATTCGAAAAATCGGTAGGGACGATGATCGTTTTCATATTGATGTTTCTGTTCTAAAGTTAAGGTAGTTCTGTTGTTAGTTACGCTGACTTTACTCAGTATGGGGCGACAAGAAATACTGATGAACCTTTTGATCTATATTGGTTCGAAGGTTCATATAGAAGAGATTAATATCGGCAACATGGTAATTGCGTTTGAAATAAAGAAAACTATAGGGAAAACGGGGTTTATGTACGAATAATATTCCCAGATCTATCCAGGCATCGGTTGTATGCGGATAGATCTTATTGAAATTCAGAAGAAGACTACCCGTATTGGCACTGCGAGGCATTTTTTGGGTGATGGTGGTCCAGCTTAATGGGTTGGTTACATAGGCATTGCTATGATCTTTTTTCAGGTACCAGGGAATGAAATTATTCTTCAGTGTTCTCCAGCTGCAAAGGCAGTTAAGGTCCAGACTATCCTGGCAAATTTTATTGGGTGATACAAATTCTTTCGGAATGGGCCAGCCTACAATATAACCCGCGATCATTTTTTTCTCCAGCGGTTTTCCTTCTATGAATTCCTTGTATAATTTTTCTGCCATCAGGCCACCCTGACTATGACCGGCAATAATAAAAGGTCTTCCATTATTCCAATACTTCAGATAATACATGAATGCATTTCGGACATCAGCATAAGCTGTATCAAAAGATAATTTGCTTTTTACAATATCTTTTGAAAAGAAATTTTTCAGATGTGCCTGCCGGTACCGGGGAGAAAAGATCCTTGCGTGCTGATTGAAAGCGGAGGCCTGGTACAAGATGGAAGTATAATCTGTTTTCGCGTTGGTCAGTGCGTCATCGATTGCAGCGTTCCCGATATTTTTTCCTTTCGTCAGCGTTGTGGGATGCAGAAAAAAAACATCAATAATCGTATCTCGTTTCCCTCCCCGAAGCGGGGCGGAAACACTGTCTGAAGGATCCCATTTCCAGGGGTGGGCTGCCCAATGGTCGGGCAGAGCATAATTGGGAGGACCTGGTTCTGTTCGGAATGAATAATTCTTTGAGAGCCTGGCGTATTTACTGGAACAGGAGGCCAGAATCATCAGAAAAATAAATAAAAGGGGTGTTCTCGATGGCATAAGAAGCCGGAAATTACGAGGATTTAGAAGTCCTGCCAAATTATTACATATTTTATTATACTGCTAATCAGTTACTTAATATGTTTACAAAATTAATTTAGTACTTTGTTTTGCATAGTACCAAATATCACCTTATCTTTGATTTATAAAACGAAAAGGCCATGAATATAGAGAATACACAGAGCCAGATGAGAAAGGGGATTTTTGAATTTTGCATTCTTTCCGTGATCCGTCGCGGTGAGGCTTATCCAAGTGATATTGTGGAGGAGATGAGAGCTGCCAATCTGCAAATTCTGGAAGGAACCCTTTATCCGCTTTTGACCCGATTGAAAAATGCTGATATGCTGACCTACCGTTGGGTGGAGAGCAATTCAGGGCCGCCCCGCAAATATTTTTCTCTGACACCTAAAGGCGAAACCTTTTACGGTGAGCTGGAGCAAACCTGGAATGAATTATCCAACGGCGTGAATGCGCTGACCAGTAGAAAATCCGGTGAACAAACTATCAACTCTTAGTACCAACATCAACCTAATACTAAACAAACATGAAAAAGATCATTAACATAAACCTGAGCGGGCGCGTGATCCCCATTGAGGATTCGGCTTATGAAAAGCTGCAGGCTTATATAGAAAGTTTGCGAAGATATTTCGCCAATGAAGAAGGACGTGATGAGATCATCAATGATATTGAAAGTCGTATTGCTGAACTGATGAATGATAAAACCCGCAAAGGGGCTGCAGCGATCACAGAATCGGATGTAAATGAGATCATCGCTTCTATGGGAAGGGTAGAAGATTTTGAAGCCGTAGAAGAAGAGCAGGTGAAACCAGAGGCAGAAAAACAAAGGCCGGCGAGCGAACAATACCGTTCTGCCAATACCGAAAACCGCAGTCGTAGCACAAAAGGTCGTCTTTATCGCGATAGCAGTGATAAGATCCTTGGAGGTGTATGCAGTGGTATTGCAAATTACCTTGACATTGATCCGGCTATCATAAGGATCCTTTTTGCCATCATCAGTTTTGGCGGTGGTATCGGCTTCATCGCCTATATCGCACTCTGGATCATTCTTCCTCCACGTGACCTGGAAGGATACAATGGAAAAAGATTATATCGTAATCCGGATGAAAGAGTGATCGGTGGTGTAGCCAGTGGTATAGCCGCTTATTTTGATAAAGGAGTTACATCTATCCGTTTGATTTTTGCCGCACCTATATTATTGAATATATTATTCAGCATTCTTAGCTGGCCG
Source organism: Chitinophagaceae bacterium (assembly GCA_043742885.1). Lineage (GTDB taxonomy): Bacteria > Bacteroidota > Bacteroidia > Chitinophagales > Chitinophagaceae > JJ008. Next base: position 13,916 of record JAYTXP010000105.1, read on the forward strand.
GTATTCGATCATGATTCTTTTCTGCCTAATATATTAGTGGGTTCTCTTACCGGAACATTCATATTTGCCTATATAGTTCTATGGATTGTATTGCCAGAGGCAAACAGTGAATACCAAAAAATGGAAATGAGAGGAGAGAAAGTAGATGTGAACCGTATTCGCCAGAATGTACAGGAAGGAATGGGCAATGTAAAGGATCGTTTGAAGGGATGGGGCGAAGAAGTAAGGGATAGTGCACAGGGTCTATCAGGTAAAGCAAGAGATTTCGCAAATACCAGAGGTCGTGAATTTGTTTCCGAAGCTGGTGGCGCTGTTCGTCGCGGAGGCCGTGGATTTGGTCATGTGATTGGCGTATTATTCAAAGCCTTCTTCCTGTTCATCGCTGGTACTATTGCATTCGCCTTATTTGTAGCGCTTATTGGAATTCTTATTGGTGGCGTAGCGGTTTGGCCTATAAAAGATTTTATCCTGAATGGATTTTGGCAGAACACATATGCTATTGGCACACTGATCCTTTTTCTTGGAGTACCGGTTGTAGGTTTCATTGTTTGGTTATTACGTCGCATCATGCGGGTAAAATCGCATAGTAATTACCTGGGTTGGACCTTTGGTGGTTTATGGTTCCTGGGCTGGATCGCTGTAACGCTTTTTGTAAGCAGTGTATTTAATGATTTTAGAATGAGTAATAATCGCGTTGCCGGAACGGAGATCAATTTAACCCGACCTGCCAATGGGAAAATGCTTGTTAAAGTGAGTGAGCCGGAACTGGAGTATAGCGGAGAATTTCCATGGATCAATATTGATGGTGAGGGACTGGATATTACTCGTGATACACTGAAAACGGCGAACATTCGTATTGAGGAAGTGGAAATAAGTGATGACAGTAATTATCACGTGATCGTAAAGAAGTATAGTCGTGGACATACAGTGCAACAGGCTACTGAATTAGCCGATCAACTGGTTTTTAACTATACTTATAACCAGGGAGTACTTGATCTGGGAAGCAGTATTTCCATTTCTAAAGAGTCCAAGTTCAGAGGACAACAGGTAAGAGTGATCATTAAAGTGCCACAGGGTAAAAAAATACGTTTCGATAATACAGTGGACAAGCTGCATTCTTTCAACATGGATATCAATGATCACAAACGTTGGAGACAAAGAAGAGTGGAATGGGATAATGATTATTATTTCCCTTACTCTACAGATATTGATTATATCATGGGTTCTAATGGCCAGTTAAAGGATGAAAATGGCACTGTTCCTGTACCCGAAAAAGTAATAGAGAAAGGCAACAAAAATGATTACCGCTATCCTGGAAATAAAAATAACAAGCCCGCAGATACCACAGACCCTGCGAAGAACCGCACAACAAAGAAGTCTCCTGCTAAAATAAATAATAGCATTGGTTCCTTTGCCATTGGTCCTTCTCCGGTCTCTTCTATGACGCAATGGTTTTAATAATGCTGGCGTTTTAACGCAGCAGTTCCAGGTTGATGCCGTGCCACCCTTAAAGGGGGCACGGTTTCTTTTTTTCGGTTACCTTTAGCACAATTTTCACACTATATGAAGAATACCGCTTTTACGTCGAAACATATTGCCCTTGGAGCTAAAATGGCAGAATTCGCCGGATACAATATGCCCATTTCTTATTCTGGAATTAATGATGAGCATGCTGCCGTTAGAAAGAATGCAGGCATTTTTGATGTCAGTCATATGGGTGAGTTCATTTTGAAAGGCGAGCATGCCTTGGATCTTATTCAGCGAATCACCAGCAACGACGCTTCCAAATTAAAAAAAGGTCAGGCTCAGTATAGTTGTTTCCCGAATGAGCAATCGGGTATTATTGATGATCTGCTGGTTTATTGCGTTGAGGAGAATCAGGTTTATATGCTTGTAGTAAATGCTTCCAATATTGATAAAGACTGGAACTGGATACAAAAACATAATAATCATAAAGTGGAAATGCATAATATTTCCGACAAAACCTGTTTGCTGGCTATTCAGGGCCCCAATGCGACAAAAATGTTGCAAGCGCTGACAGATATGGATTTGCTGAATCTAAAATATTACACGTTTTCAAAGGGATTGTTTGCCGGAGTAGACAATGTACTGGTAAGCGCCACCGGTTATACCGGAGCAGGAGGCGTTGAGATCTATTTTGAGGACAAAGACGAGGATGCCGATAAAATATGGGATGCCATTTTTGAACTGGGTGGACCGCAGGGATTGAAACCTGTAGGGTTGGGTGCCCGCGATACACTTCGTTTGGAAATGGGTTATTGTCTTTATGGAAATGATATAGATGATAACACTTCTCCATTGGAAGCAGGACTTGGCTGGATCACGAAATTCACAAAAGAGTTTACTTCCAGTCTTGCATTGCAGTCACAAAAAACGGAGGGTGTTACCCGACGACTGGTAGGTTTTGAAATGATAGAGAAAGGAATTCCCCGCCATGGATATGAGATCAAAGATTTTGAAGGTGCTACTATTGGTGTCGTCACTTCAGGAACACAATCTCCGAGCTTGAATAAGGCAATTGGCATGGGATATGTACAAAGTGCTTTCTCTTCTATTGGCTGTGATATTTATATCAAGGTCAGAGATAAATTATTACAGGCAAAAGTGACCAAGATACCTTTTAACTGATGCCCACGATTCACCTCACCCACTTTTTCCCTGCTCCTCCTGAGGTGCTCTTCGATCTTGCCCGTCATGTAGGCGTGCATAAAGAATCCATGTCTCGTTATAAGGAGGAAGCAGTAGCAGGCACCCGATTCGGTTTGCTGGAAAATGGAGAAACTGTTACCTGGAGGGGAAAACATTTTTATCGAGATCGTCTGATTCGGATGAAGGTGACAGAAATGAAAAGACCCGAAATGTATATATTGGAACAATTGCAAGGAAACTTCAAGTCATTGCGGCATGAATATTATTTTAAACCATGTGAGAATGGCTCCCTGCTGATAAGTCTTTTTCATTACGAATTAAAACATGGATGGCTTGGAAAGATTATGGACCAACTGATCCTTCGCCGTTATTTCAGAAACATTCTGGAGCAAAGGAACAAAACCATTCTTAAATATGTGACTAGCGGACGCTGGAAACCGCTATTGAATAAATAGATCTTACATGAGCAACAAACCTCAGCTATATACTTCCATCTCACCCGCTTTGCTGCATCTCTATGATCTCAGTAATAGCGTAGTGGTGATTATCGACGTATTTCGCGCTACCTCCACTATCGCCTCCGCGCTTCATAATGGGGCACGCTGCGTTATACCAGTAGATTCAGTACCCAGGGCTATTGAGATCAGTAAAAAGATCGGTGGCATTGCAGCAGGAGAAAGGGACGGCAAAATTGCTGAAGGTTTAGTGCACGGAAATTCTCCTCTGGAATATGGAAGAGAATTCATCGAAGACAAAACCCTTGTACTTACCACCACTAATGGCACTAGACTTTTACATATGGCGCTGGATAATAAAGCAGACAGTATTATTTCCGGATCCTTTCCCAATCTTTCTGCAGTATGTGATTTTCTGCTCAAAGAAAAAAAGAATGTCGTTCTTGGTTGCGCAGGTTGGAAAGACCGGTTTAACCTGGAGGATACTTTGTTTGCCGGTGCAGTGATCAATCGCATTCATGATCATTTTTCAATACACTGCGACAGCTCACTAATGGCCGAACGTATGTATGAGGCCCATAAAAATAATATTCATGAGTTTGCTCCCCAGCTTACACATTACTACCGATTAGTTGAACGATTCGGATTAATAGAGGATATCCGGTTTTGTCTTACAGAAGATGTTGCGAATGTGTTACCGATTTATGTTGAGGGTAAACTGGTTGCCAATAATGAATAATTATTAATTAATAATTATTCATTATTGGAAAAAGGGAACTAAGATACGACAAAAAACACCTCAAAAGACCAATGGAATTTTATTAATTATTTAGTCCTTTTTATAAGGAAATACGCCTGCTATTCTTTTATTTTTGCCGATTAACCTTTTTCCAAGGCCGCAATTAAACTTACAATAGTTTGGCATTACCGCACCTGATCAAATACATTTATACTCATGGTACCGATGAAGTGATCCGAAGAGGAAAAAAAATCCATGCCATTGGTTTTGTAGAGCTGATAGAGTACGATGATCTTTTTGGTTCTGCCGTTTTCAGAGTAAAGGATGACAGCTATTCTACCTATTACAAAGTTTATATTCAAAAATTCAAAGACGCAAAAGCGACCACGCTTCGCTGCGCCTGCCCTTATAACCTCGGAGATATTTGCCGCCATGAAGCAGCAGCTCTTTTTCATTTGCAAGAAATGATCGATCGGGGTCATCTTCAATCAGAGGAAATAAAATATGATCAGCGACATACGGTGATCAAAATGAAGTCCATCGAACTGAAAACACTTCGCCTTCTTACCTCACCGGATACATTTACCGAAGCGGAAACTTTTCTTCGTACCAACAAAGCGACTATCGAATTCGCCGAAAACGAAACAGTAAAAGCATCCGTCACTTTGGAAGGCAGTACCTATCAGGTACTGATCAAAAAAAATGAGGAAAGAAATTTTGATACCAGTTGTGAATACCTGGATGAGGAACATCCGCTTTGTCTGCCCAAACTTATTGTATTCCTTCAATTACTAAATACCTATGGTGCGAATTATTTCGACAGTATCCGTAACTGGGATAAGGAAAAAAATAAATTGCTGGAAGCCTACGGATATTCATTATCCGATGATCTGGATGGGAAATTTGAATTCGCCTATAAAGATGGAAAGCCCTTTCTCAGGGTATTAGATCCTGCAATAAAGCGTGTGGCCCCGCTAGCGGCTCCAACAAGACCTGTTCTCATTCCTGAAAAAGATAAAAGACTTGAACCGGTTGCTGTTATAGAGGAGAAGGCACTGACTGCTCCAACGAAAAGACTGGGTATCGTCTTTAATTTTCATAAAAAATCTTATCCGCAATTCACGGTAGATGTAGTGATCGGTGAGTCGAATGACCTGCAGGATGGGTTTGCCGGCACCGTAGAGAAAATGGATATCAGCCGCTATGTGAATACCGACCTGTTTAGTGAAGGAGATAAAGAATTGCTGACCCAATTAAGAAAACTGCAGGAGTCCGAGATCAATAAATACGTAAGTCGCAACTCACCTTTCTCAGGGATATGGGAGAATATCATTCACCAGGAAGAAGATGATCTTCCGGATGAGACCAGGGAGTTGATGGCTTAATACCTGGTGCCTAAACTGAAAAAAC
>JAYTXP010000106.1:0-6702 GCA_043742885.1 Chitinophagaceae bacterium
CCCTCAATTTCTCCATAATCCGCCGCTGAATGACTTCGGAAAGTACATCAAGTTTCATTGTTTCATAAGGCAGCATGGGTGCTTCGCCGGTAAATACCAGACTTACCCGGGCCTGTTTTTCTTCCCCTTTTTTGATCCGCAAGTCAGCTCTGCCTTTCTGGGGTCGCAGGCCCTCATCGGTATAATAATTTTTTTTCTGAGTTGAAGGCAGGCTGCCGAGATAGGTTTCAAGCAATCGCTTAATTTTACTAATATCAAAACTGCCGACAAAAGTAAAATGCATGCCGTGTGCATTGCTAAAAATTTTCCTGTAAATGGCTAAAGCCGTGTCTAAGTTTATTTTATCAAAGTCTGCTGGAGTAGGAATTGTATTTGCCCATGGGTTGTTTTCATATTCAAACCGTACCGAGGAATCTAGGAAATAATTCTGGGGATTGGCTTTGATGTTTTGATATATCCCCTTTTGCCTGCCTATATATGCCTGAAACAGGCGTTCATCTTTGAGTGGAGATGTAAAATAAGCATAGATCAATTGCAAAAAAGTTTCCAGGTCGCCTGTGCTGCATTTACCTTCTATACCATCTTCATAAGGATTAATATAGGGATGAACAGAAACTGTTTTGCCTGAAAGAAATTTATCCAGATCCGGTTTGGGAAACCCGCTAATTCCCATACTCTCCACAATCTGGGCTGCAAATGCCACATTTTCTTTATCGGAGAGCCCGAAATTATGTGAGCCTCCGTGACGCCAGGCATCCATCTGAATATCATCTGTTTTAAAAGTGGTTGGCTTTAAAGTAACTGTTATACCATTTTTGAACAGCAAATTAGTGGTATTGAAATTGCCGTTTTTAGTTTGCAGATCTATGCCTCCTTTTACAGGCACAGATGCCAACAAAATGTTTGAAATTAATTTTTCGGAGTAAGGTAACGCCTTGGCTTTTTTCGCCTCCGCAACCAGGACGGCCAGGGCCAGATTATCCGGTAACGATACATGATCCGGTCCTGTCAGGAGTGAAAAGTTGCCCGGTAAGGATCCAATAGTTTGCGCGGTCCTGTTCAATTCTTCGATAGAAATAGATAGCAATTCCTCTTTTGTAAATCTAAATTTGTCTTCGGGGGAAATTACCGGTGTCCGTTCTGTAAATAGATCGCTGTAAGCCTCTGCAAAAGTTTCAGAGGCAGTTTTATCCCGGTTTAAAAAGTTTTGGTCAATTACCCCTTCATAATCCCTCTTTGCCCTTTCCAACTCGGCAAGAACAAATCCAAATTGATTGACTGCCTGAAGCATGTTTACCAGTGAATAGACAGCGGTCTTTGTCTGGTTATCGACAATCGACATCCTCACATTGAAAGAACGATAGCCCCTAATGAGAGTATTATAGCCAGCACTGGCACCAATAACTTTATTTTCGTTTTGTTCGGACAGCAATTTGAGACGACTATTGAGCACAATTGAATAAAGCTTCTCTACAATGATCTGCCTATAGTCACCCCATGTTTTTACTATTGAATCCTTTTCAATGGCTCCTAACATTTCAAAATTTGTAGCGGCTATTTCTTTGTCCGTAACCACCATGAACTCATCTTTTTTTCTGGGAGTCAATACAATATCTGACGGTTTAGCTACTTCATTTGGAGGATTAGCATAGCCTCCAAAATGTTCTTTAATCTCCTTTTGAATAAAGTCCACGTCGATATTTCCGACCACGATAATAGCAGTTAAATCTGGTCGGTACCAGGTTGAGTAAAAACGTCTCAGTGCCTCGGGTTTGAAATGCTCAATGCTCGAATCGTTGCCAATGGGTAAGCGGTAAGCATATTTAGTGTGGTTTATGATATCGGGATAATATTTAGCCCGCATTCTCGTGTAAGCATTTTTATCCAGTCGTGATTCTTCCAGAATGACGCCACGTTCTTGGTCGATCTGCTCCTGGTCCAGCAGGGCATTATGGTCCCAGTCTTCTGCGATCAAAAACGCTTTATCAATTTTTTTGTCTTCACCGGACGGTAGCCAGAGAATATAAGTGGTCGCATCCATTCCGGTCGATGCATTCAGGTCCGCCCCGAATTTCAGCCCGTTGGATTCGAGGTAGTTGACAAGTTCATTTTTGGGGAAATGTTTTAGCCCGTTAAAATTCATGTGTTCCAGGAAATGAGCCAGACCCAGCTGATCATCTTCTTCCACCAAAGAACCTGCATTTACGACCATTCTGATCTGTATATTCCTGATCGCTTTCCCATTGTTCCGAATATAATAGGTCAAACCATTGGGCAAAGTGCCTGTTATAACTGAATGGTCAGGGGGTAGTGTATCAGTAAGAACAAAGGACTGGGAAAAAACACTTGCGGCGCAAAAGACCAAAAAAATGATGCAACTGAATAATTTCATGCGGAAGGGTGGGTTAGAAATCAAAATGTAAATATAATTTTATAACGCAAAAATTACAGGAAGATTATCATCAGCCTGACTATTAAGTTTAGGTAGATTAGTCCATATTCTTCCTAACTTCTGCAAAGCAACGGCAAATCCCAAGCCTTGAAATTCCTGCACATGCTACCCAGGTCCATCACAAGAAATACCCGAGAAAAAGTATCGGAAGGGAGCCAATTGAATGGCTGGTCTCTGTCTGTAAGTCTTGTCATGACTCCCAGCATTCATAAGTAGTTAAAAGCCTGCGCAACGTTGAATTGGCTATATCGGAATTTCCACGACTCGTGAACTGCTCTTATTCTAGCGATTTAACGCTGATTTTTACTGACAGAAGGGGGTCAATTTTACAGAATTTTTCAGTAAGGAAAATATCCGATTTCATTCTGCCTTTAACAACATTCGACAAGGGTTAAGTCTCCTTATTTGTCGGATCTGGTTTATCAATTCAGATTTTGAATTCGACGTAACATCCACCAATACCCAGGGGCTGTTGTTTCTGAAGGAGTCCCAACGCCAATCCAACTGGCTGATCGTTTGGAATTTTCCATTGTCATACCACCAAGCCGTATACAGCTTCTCATTTCCTTTTTCCAGGCAAGAGGTATAAATGAATTGGCCATCCAGATCTATGGTTTTCATATTTCTAAATTCGTACCCGCTTCCCTTCCAGCACATGGTAGGCTGATGATCGGAAGAGTAGAATCCGATGATCGGTTTTAAATAAATTAGCACCTTATCGGTTGACAATTTCACGATCTGATCCTGGAGATTTTCGATTCGGTATCCAGGCGCTTTTATTGTGCCGGTCTGGAGATATTCATTCATAGACCGCTCTTTACTGGCAATCGCGATTCCCGCAATTAAGAGCAACAAGAAAATATGTATGGTGATTGATTTGCGCGTGAAAATAGAATTGGCTGTTTGCCATCTGTGATTCAACCCGAATCTCTTGACCATAAACTTTATCAGAAGTACCGAGGGCAAAAGAACATAAATTAAGAAACAGGCTAATCCGATTACTGCATGAAAGCTATTCTCCGGGGGTATCCTAAATTCCACCAGAGAAATAATCCGGATCAGGTTTGAAAATAAATTCAGCATAAAAACAGCTATTCCTATTGCGAATAGAGAAGGAGAAGATAGTTTTTTCCCCATTCGTCGCTGGTAAATGCCCAATAGGATCATACCGGTAAGCATTGAACTGATCAGCATATGTAAACCCATACAGGCAGTATCAACGGAAAATTCAGTAGTTCCCATCATCAATACATTTCCATCTATTTTATATCCATGGTCAACACGATGGAGGATTTCACCCGCTATTCGGGTTAATTGCAAACGAATAGGAAAGCCAAATACATTGGTAAAATACTCGTAAAGCGGGGACATAAGAATCAGGGAGAGAATCGCAAGTTGCCCTGCTCTGCCTGCCACATTCTCCATCAGGGAAAACCCGGTCATCCCGATAACGATATAGATAATAAATTTCGAGGGAACCCGAGTATACAGAAGCAACAATACACCTACAGCAATAAGCCATCCGAAATGTTGTTTTCGCTTTCCAGCGCCTTGCCAGGTGAATATAATAGCTGTAATACCCAACACGGTGTTTACAGAAAAAATATCGATGTAAGTTGGAATCCCGAAGTGAATAGTGATCAGGTATCCTATAACCACGACTACCACGATCATGGAGTTGTTCCTAAGAATGGTACGATTTAGAGCTATCATTCTTAAATAACTTTTGGGTGAAATCTGGGATGATAATAGATCCAGCTGCAGACGATTAACACGGCCAGAATCAGCATCCATTCTGCAGGTTCTGGAACAGATCCCTTCGAATGCAATGAGGCATTACCCAAACTATTTTCACCCTTCGAAATTTTAAAACGATCATTGTCTTTCTGTGTTTCAAGTACAATGAGGCTGGATACCGGAGATACGACATAAGCTTTTTGGGCCTCGTCTACGATATCGTCTGGTTCCTGGTCACCGGTTAACAAACTATGTCCTGCTTCCGACATGATATGATTATAAGTAAAAAGCCTTATAAGATGATCAGGAGCGTGGCCCGGCAGACTGTCGGTACTCCTGCATAACATAATACCCGCGTCGGTCAGCGCAACTGAATCAGTCGTTTCTATTATTTGTTGAAAAAGGTTATTGTCGAATATTTGCAGCAAATCGGTCATCGATCCATTGGCATAATCAAGCACCCTGAATTCTTTGAGCGATTTCAGATATGGAGAACGTTCGGTTCCGAAATCAAATATGTGCAGAGATTGATGAATTTTAAAATAATTTGATAAGTCGGTTAGAAATTTACTTTCTTTCAAATCCGCCATTACCGGTGACACCGATCCATTGTGTGTAACAACAAGGGACTCCTCCGGTTTGCAGATTTTGTAAAAGGGGAATAGAGAAAACTGATTTTTACATAGATCCTTAAATAGAGTTTCATGATTTTCTGGTGTAACTTCCGTAAGACCGTTTCCGCCTTCGCACACGAACACTTTCCTGTCTTTTAGTTTGTCAAAAATTTGATTAGCCTCTTCTGTTTTCCAGGAAGCATTCAAATCAAGATACACGTAACCAGGACGAAAATTTTCAATTGTCTTTGTGATCGGTTTCATCTGATACGCAAATGCACCGAACTGAAATTTAGCATCAGATAAAGGCGGTGCCTCTATACTCATAGACCAATCAGGCCGATATGCACCAATCTTTTTATAGGTGTTTTTACCAAGTGACTGGAATCCCTCCGGCATTACCAGGTTTTTGGGCGACTCCTGAATCGAAATAGTAATATTTTCCTGCGCAGCGCCGAAAACGGGTCCGTCGAAATATATATTTTCATATCGTAACTGCTGATTCAAGGATTTGAGTGGAGTTGTAACACCTATTTTAAATTTCCGGCTTTGGCCGTTCAAAATCGGAAATACGCGAACAGAAACGGTATTTCCCTCCTGCCAGTGCAACACACAGGGATCCCGGCGTTCCTGTCCGACGATTGTTTTGTAGGCGCTGTCCGCTTTGCCTTTCGACGTAAGCATTCCTTTTTCCTCCCGACCATCTATCCATAGTGAAAGTGAAGTGATTACACCCCCTTCTGGCAGATGAAATGTATAAATAGCCTCCTGCTGATCTGCCCAAAACTGATCTTTTGGGGCATGAGTTACAATCAGGTTCATTTCGGTATAGGCCAGATGATAAGAAGGCCAGATCTGAATATTCGTAGTCACCTGATCAGTGCGGATATCTTCGCCGGTCCAGAGTCTGTCTTGCGCCTCGTGACGGGAGTCATAAATTGACTCCAATACCTTGATACGTTCATCAAGGGGCAAATGAATTCTGCCGCAAAACACCTGGCTGATCATAACTAATGGATCATGTATCCGTTTACCAAAATTTTTCTGAGGCATACGCCAGAAAAAATCACCATCCAATTGGACTTCCGCATACGTAATGCCTGTTTTCAGAATCTTTTCAGTGGTTGCATTTTTATTAACGTGCTGTGCAACATCCACCCATCCCGGCAACCCATTATTTTCGGTAATAGAACTGAATTGATAGTGTTTGTTAATCGGAAGTAGATTGCGATACCAGTTCACAACATATCCGGCTGTAAACAGAATTGAAAAGGCCGATGCGCAGATGAATGCAATCAGGTATCTCCGGTTATTGGCCCTTGATAGCAGTACCAAAGTGTAAATACAAAATAGCATTGGTACATAGGTATGTAGCGAAGTGCCCAGCAATAGCAGTCCTGGAATACTGATAATGTAAAGGGGAAAAAGATAAATACTTAGATATATGAAAACCGAGAGGCTGATACCGGCAATTATAAAGAATAAAATTCTGGCCCATTCGGGGAAATAGCTGAACCAGCCAAATGTTATGTAATTAAGGCAGACGATGATAAGTACAATACAGAACCAAAAACCAGAATCGTCAAAAACGTTCAAATCCATATTGAGTGAATAGCAACTGATAAGAGAAATCACAAGTAAAAGAAACATCACGGGCAATCCATTCCGGCCCTTTTTTAGGCGTTTATTAATTAAGATGATGACAAAGTATACAATGGCAAACAAATAATTTACTATGAACACGCCGTTCATTTCAAAACCAGATTGTGTAGGAAATTCAATACGAAATAAGAAAATGATAAAAGAAATGACAATGAAGATCAGACCGGTAAGATAAATTTTGTCTTTAAAAACGATGGATTTCATTTTAGTGATTTGAATGATTAGGGGAAATGTTTT
>JAYTXP010000107.1:0-7391 GCA_043742885.1 Chitinophagaceae bacterium
GCTTCACGAAATACACCTCCTAACCGAAGCCCTACATCTTGTCCGTACAATAATGCCTCGGGATGATCTTCCATTATTTCCCTGATAGCAAATAACGCAGCGTCAACCATCAACACCTTGTTGCCTCTTTCAGGAGATCGCTCTCCTTTTTCTTCTAAAACTGAAGTGGGTGCAAATACATGATCACTTACAGTTTCAGGATCTGGTTCCGGTGCCTCTACCGCCCTTTTAAAATGATCAGCAACTAATATTGCAGCCTCTTCTTCAATTTTTATTATTTCCTCTTCGGCAATTCCTTTTAGCAACAATTTTTTTCTCAATTTGGGATTAGGATCATGCGCCTGGTGTTTATTCAGGTCTTCTAATGATCTGTAGAATTCTTTTCTTACACCACTGGTATGATGCCCAAGTAATGGCACATGCGCGTGCACCAGGAAAGGCTTTCTTTCTTTTCTTACCTGCTCAATCACATTCTTCATTACAGAATAGGAGGCCTCGAAATCAGTACCATCCACCTGAATCCTTCCAATGTTTTTAAATCCTGCCGCAAATTCAAAGGCGTTCATGGCCCGAGATTCTTCTGCTGTAACACTGATGCCCCATTCATTATCCTGCACAAGGTAAATGATCGGCAATTCTTTGAGAGCCGCAAATTGCAGGGCCTCACTCACCTCTCCTTCCGTAATACTTGCATCACCCAATGAACAGATCACGATTGGCGCTTCTCCATTCACTCCTTTACGAAGTTTATCGGGATGTAATCTTTCAAGAAACTGAACTCCCTGTGCTAAACCTGTGGTAGGTATGGCCTGCATACCGGTAGCACTGCTCTGATGAATGATGGTGGGTTTATCGTTGCCTTTGTAATTGGGGTGGTTATAATATTCTCTCCCACCTGTAAATATGTCGTTGCCCTTCGCAAGCAATTGCAACATCAGGGTGTAAGGACTGAATCCTAATCCTAATACTAGACTTTCGTCACGATAATAGGGACTTACAAAATCACATGGTAGTAATTGGAATGCAGTGGCCAACTGAATAGCTTCATGACCTCTGGAGGTAGAATGAACATATTTGCAAATGGAGCGGTTGGCCTCATAGGTTTCAGCCATCAGTTTAACCTGAGACATCAGCCGATAGGCCCGCAGCAAAATAATATTGTCGGGCATTGCCATCGTCGCCGCAAAATTAGAGGAAAGGATCGAGTTGGAACCTGTATTATTTCACTTCAAGAATAAACATGCTGGCATCTTCCAGAAAACCTTCCAGTTCATCTCCAACAACAACCTCACCAACTCCGGCCGGAGTACCTGTGAATATGACATCCCCAATGTTTATAGAAAAATAATTAGAAATATAGGATACAATGCTGTCGAAAGAATGGATCATCTCATCAGAACTACCCTGCTGAACAAGTTCCTTATTTTTATAGAGGCAAAAATTAATATCTTTTTTATTCTTCAGGTTTGTAAAAGGTACCCATTTGCCAATTACAGCGGAATTATCCCAGGCCTTGGCTTTTTCCCAGGGAAGGCCTTTTGCCTTCAGTTCATTTTGAATATCGCGCGCTGTAAAATCAATACCGGCAGTTACCGCGTCATAATATTTATTCGCAAATTTATCCTGAATGTATTTACCATTCTTACTGATGCGAAGCACGAGTTCGCATTCGTAATTCAATTCATTGGTGAACTCTGGATAATAGAAAGGAGTATGACTTTGCAACATTGCGCTCTTCGGCTTCATAAAGATCACAGGATCTTCAGGCACTTCATTGCCCAGTTCTTTGGCATGTGCCGCATAATTTCTTCCAACGCAAAAGATCTTCATACTAGAAGCAGTTTAAATTAAATATATCGGATAATCTCATAGGGGCTGTTATCCCATATATTCATTGGTCGTCAGCATCAATATTGGATCAGCCCGTTACAGATTTGGCAGGGCTGTAGAGAAGCGTTTCCGCAGGGCTACTAAAATAAGTAATCGATTTGATTTCTCATAATGTAAAGACTTTATTATTTATCTGATTCATAGCAGAACTCAAACCCTGGCTGGCAAAGACCTCTATAGTCTCCACTGAAGCGCTGATCTTTAGTTTTACAAGGGGCTCCTCCTCTTTTTTCCATTTTCCCAGAACAAAATCGGCCTGCATGCCCTTGGGATAATCGTTTCCTATACCAAACCTCAACCGGGGATATTCAATCGTTAGCAAAGATTCCTGAAGGCTTTTAAGACCATTATGTCCCGCATCGGAACCACCGGGTCTCATTCTTAGCTTGTCCAGGGGAAGCGCCACATCATCTACGATCACCAGAATGTTTTCCAGGCTGATTTTTTCTTTATCCACCCAGTATTTGACCGCCTTACCGGAAAGGTTCATATAAGTGCTGGGACAAATACAAACAAAATTTTTTCCCTTCCATTTTACTTCGGCCACATAGGCCAGGCGATCCATGCGAAATGTCCCTCCATGTTTAGACACAAAAGCGTTTACCACATCAAACCCTATATTATGACGGGTATGCGCGTATTCATTTCCAATATTTCCCAATCCAACAAGCAGGAATTTCATGTTGCGAAGCTAATGACTCAGGGGCAAAAAAAACCCGTATCGAGGGATACGGGTTGCTGCAATAGTTTTATTATTTATTTCTTCGCGGTAGCAGGAGCCTTGGCGGCAGGTGCAGGAGCAGCGGCAGCAGCGGCCGGAGCGGCACCAGCTGCGGGTGTTGCTGTCGCCTCTTCCTGTTTCAACTGACGGGTCAATGTCACTGATGCGATAGGAATACGAGGAGAATTCAGGATCTCATAATTTTCGATCTGAACATCTTCCACACGAATATTTCCATTGAGCTCCAGGTTATCGATATTTACTTCGATCTGCTCTTTCAGGTATTTAGGAAGGGTCTTCACTTTCAAAGATTTCATCTTTACAGTCAGTTTACCACCATCCTTTACACCAGGAGAAACACCTACGAACTTCAAAGGAATATCAGCAACTACTTTTTTATCTTCTACCAGTTCAAGCAGATCGATATGCGTTAGTTTGTCGTTTACCTTGTTGAATTGAAGATCTTTTAAGATTGTACGATAGGTCTTACCATCTAATACTACTTCTGCGATCTGGAAACTGGGTGTGTACACGAAGTGTTTAAAAGCTGTTGCAGGAGCATAGAAATTGACCTCCTGGGCACCGCCATAAATTACACCGGGCACCATTTCCTGAGAGCGGAGTTGTCGGGTGGCAGACTTGCCGAATCCGGTCCTCAGTTGTCCTTCGATTGTAATCGATTTCATGATTGTTATTTATTATTGATTTAAAAAAATATGCTCAACCTCCTCAACTTTCCCTACTTCTCCCTCCGCTGCGAATGAATGAACAAGCTCGTGATACTCTTATTCTCGTAAGCGTTCCTAATTGCTACTGCAAAAAGTTCGGCTACACTGAGTATTTTGATCTTATTCGATTCCTTTTTCACAGGAATGGTATCACAAACCACCAGTTCTTCCAATACACTGTTCTCGATGTTCTCATAAGCCTTCCCACTGAGAACCGGGTGTGTGATCAGGGCCCTTACGCTTCTGGCTCCCTTTTCTTTTAAAAGACCTGCTGACTTGGCAAGTGTTCCACCCGTGTCGCAGATATCATCAATGATCACTACATCACGACCAGCCACATCACCTATCACCACCATACTGGCGATCTCGTTGGCCCTTTTACGGTGCTTATCGCAGATCACCATTTCCGCATTGAAATAGCTAGCTATTTCCCGAATACGGTTGGTAGCCCCTACATCGGGGGCGGCAAAGGTAAGGTTTTCCAGTCGGAGATTCTCTATATAAGGGATAAAAACCGCGTGACTGTCAAGGTGATCCACAGGTATATCAAAATAGCCCTGGATCTGTGGAGCGTGAAGATCCATGGTGATCACTCTGTCAGCACCAGCAGCAACCAACATATTGGCTACCAGTTTACTACCAATCGCAACCCGGGGGCGGTCCTTACGGTCCTGCCTGGCATATCCATAGTAGGGAATAACCGCTATCACCTTATCAGCCGAGGCTCTGCGTGCAGCGTCGATCATGAGCAGGAGTTCCATCAGGTTCTCCGCGGGAGCAAATGTACTTTGGACAAGGAAAACATAATCCCCGCGAACACTTTCAAGGAAAACCGGGCAGATCTCTCCATCGCTGAAGCGCTGGATATTGACCTTTCCTAAACGTCCTCCATATTTTTTACAGATCTGTTCGGCCAGGTGCTGGGAACCGGTCCCAGAGAAGATTTTAGCAGATTGCATGGCTGAGTGGATTGGTCGCGAAGATAACGATTCACCTCTCGCTGATGCAAAAAAAATAAGGGCCGAAGCCCTTTTCATTATCGATTAGCGAATGCCCGAATTTCCACTTTTTTTCCATCTTCCAGGAATTTATGGTCATCATTGTCACTTCCATTTATACTATAAAAAAGAGCGGAACAAATAAAGATCGAAAAGAACAAGGCTACTGCATATATGCAGGCAAAGAAAAGGATTGGATGAATAGAACCGAGCGTTGAGTTGTTTTTTGTTTTCATAAGAATTGGATTAAATTTTAAAATTGGGTCGCTGGTGGCTATTCTACCACTTAGTGGTATTGTCGGGAATAAAAATATCAGCTAATTTGAATTCATGCAAGAGCATTACTACTCAATAAAAAACTGGTCGGTAGAGGAAAGGCCCCGTGAAAAATTACTAGCCGCAGGTGCGGTAAATCTCAGTAACGCAGAACTGCTTGCCATACTGATACAGAATGGCAGCGTACGCAGATCAGCGTTGGATCTTTCTCATGATGTATTAAGATTAGGTAAAGACAACCTGATGGAAATAGGAAAACTCTCATTAAAAGAATTAATGAAAGTCAAGGGAATTGGAAAGGCTAAAGCTGCTCTTTTATTGGCAGCAATGGAGCTTGGAAGACGTAGAGAAATGGCCCAGGCATTGGAGAAAACGCTGATCCAAAGCAGTGGAGACATTGCCCGCTTTTTACAGGCACGACTTCGTGATTTGAGGCATGAAGTATTCGCTGTTATCTTTCTTAACCGTAGTAATAAGATCAACCATTTTGAGATCATCAGCGAAGGTGGAATCACAGGTACTGTAGCCGATCCAAGGATCATTCTCAAAAAAGCATTGGAGGAGGAAGCTGTGAACCTGATCCTTTGTCATAATCATCCCTCAGGCAATCAGCGCCCCAGCAAGGTCGATGAACAACTAACCACACGTATCCGCGACGCCGCCCGCTTAATGGACATTACTGTTCTCGATCATATAATAGTGAGTGACGGAGGGTATTATTCGTTTGCGGATGAAGGACTGCTTTAGGAAAAGTTAGGAGTAACTAGTTAGGAGTTTTATAAAACATGAATTATGTAAACAAGATTAAAAAGTATGGGGTATTATAAGGATCTTATAGCTTTTAAAAAGTCATATGAATTGGCAATGGATATTTTTATGATAACCAAGAAATTTCCAAAGGAACTCCTAACTTTCTCTATGCTTGTCCCGTCACTCCCCCAAAATTCAGCGGCACCGCCAGGTCTTCAAGGTCCTTGATATCACCATTTAGTTCTTCATACTTAGCCACATTTTCGGCAAGAGCCTTCATTAGGCGTTTGGCATGCTGAGGTGTGAGTATGATCCTGGATTTGACTTTACTTTTTGGAGTACCCGGCATCACGTTCACAAAATCGATCACAAATTCTGCGTGAGAATGCGTGATAATGGCAAGGTTCGCATATGTACCTTCTGCTACTTCTTCAGATATCTCAATATTCAGTTGATTGGGAGCTGGTTGCTGTTCCATTTTAAATAATTATCCGGCAAATTTATAACTTTCCCTTCCTCTGCTAAAATAATAAAGCCGCCCTTATTGAGGGCGGCTCCATTACTGAGAACATTATGTTGATTATCTCGGGCTGAGATAAGTCCATGTTTCGTCGAAATAAGCACGGTGAGGGGTTATGATATTAGGCTGGTCCATGAAATATTTAATTTTAATATAAGCAGGACTTGCCGCAAAATATTTATTCGCTCCTGAAGGATCCAGATTTGCGCTTCTGTTATTGCCGGAAGGCTGGCCATAAAAATTAGTAACGCTGGATACATTATCGCTGGCGTCAAAATTAATATTCAAACCAAAACTACCATAGTAGCTATAACTTCCTGAAGAAGTTACATAAAAAAGGTAGGCAGGAGTTGGTGTACCGAAGTTAACAGCGTCCTGAACTTTACAAGAAGCCGGACCAGTAGTAACCAACTGCCACTCTAAAGGATAGATAGATACAAAATCCGGGCGAGCAGCATCATAATATGATCCGGTAATTGTCCAGTTACCATCATATTTATTCTTCACGAGGATAGTAACAACGATATCTTTTTGATTCGCATCAATAACGCCTTCACTAACTGAAACAATCTTGAATCCAATAGCATATGCATTTTGAAGATTCAGGTTGTTTTTGTTCAGGGTCAGTTGAAATGTATGACGACCTTCGTTACCAGGTTCGAAATCAAATTCCAGACCAGTAGGCAAGGTATAAGCGTTGACAGGAAGTGCCACAAAGCTAGTGCCATTATTAGTGTTATATGCGCTAACCAGGGTATTATCTACTGCGAGTACCACATGAATTTTTCCTGCTTTTTTACGGGGAGCTGAATAACGCATATCCAATAGATCCAGCGTTTCAACTGCCGGGCTTCCGGTAAGGGCAAACGCCTTGGCTGCGCCATAATAGAAGCGATCGAATATTCCGGAAGAGATACTACCATCGTCGGCGATC
Organism: Chitinophagaceae bacterium; assembly: GCA_043742885.1. Classification (GTDB taxonomy): domain Bacteria; phylum Bacteroidota; class Bacteroidia; order Chitinophagales; family Chitinophagaceae; genus JJ008. The sequence goes on from JAYTXP010000107.1 coordinate 6,818, forward strand.
ACACCCAGGCTATCCTTGCTTTTCAGGCAGGAGGTCAGCAGGGCCGGCACGAAGGCAATAAGCAATAATGATCTCAGTTTCATATTGTGTAGTTTTTATAATTCTTTAATTAATATCCCAGAAAATCCTGGTATTAAATACATAAGTGCTTCCAATCAAAGGAACATTTGCACCATTACTATTACTCTCTACAAGAGGATAGTACAGGCGCAAAGGCTGAGCATTGGCTGTAGCTACTGATTGGGCAGTGTAAGGGCTCGGGATATTACCATTAGGATTAGCAGGGGAGTTTGTTCTTCTGTATTCTGCCCATGCCTCAGATCCGTCTACGTTCACCAGTGCTATCCATTTTTGAACCCAGATGGCCTTTAGTTTATCTGTAGAAGCTGCCCAGTCTGCGTTTACAATACTGCTTACCAGGTAAGCATTTGCCGCTGCATCTGACTGTGCAGATGTGGCAGTAGCATAAGCCGCTCCAATGTTAGATACGAAACGGTAATCACGACGAACGCCTTCCTCATAAGCCGCTTGGGCACTACCAGCGAGCCAACCTCTTTGACGGGCCTCTGCCTGT
>JAYTXP010000108.1:0-24039 GCA_043742885.1 Chitinophagaceae bacterium
AAATTAACAGCCAGCCTAGCGGCAAAAGAAGTAAAGAATAATTTTCAGCTTGATAAAAATGATGGGGCGAGCCGGGCCATTCATTCTATTCTGCAAAAAGCCATACAAACTAATGCGCATTTTCAGGCGGCTGCGCAACCCAAGAATATTTATCCGTTCATCATCAGTAAATATGGACCGGGTCAATACTATGGATGGCATGTAGATTCACCTCTTATGGGTGACCCGATGATCCGTACGGATATGGCCATGACTATTTTTCTGACCGATCCTGATAAGTATGAAGGAGGAGAGTTGGTTCTGCAGGGAGCTGCAGGTCCGGTGGCTTTTAAGCCCGCCAAGGGAGACGCGATACTTTATCCCTGTCAGTTTCTGCATTGTGTAAATGAGATCAGAAGCGGAGAAAGACTGGCCGCGATTACCTGGCTTCAGAGTAATATTCGTTCCTCCGAGCAAAGGCAATTATTGTTTGAATTGAATCAGGTACATGGTTTGCTGGCGCATCGTGATCCTCATGCCCCTGAATCGGCACAGCTTTTACAAACCTATTCCAATTTATTCCGTATGTGGGCGGAGGTTTGAACGCAGAGATTCTAATTCCAAATAGAGTTCCATAGCTTTCTGCATATACTCCGGAATAACTTCATGCATGACTGTCTCCTGAAAAATTTGTTCTGGTCTTTTGGCATGGTATTTTCCTCTTTCAAGGATCAATTTCTTATTCTCATCATTCAGGGTTATGTTGGCGAACCTTAACATGTTTTCAAAAACTGTATCCATGCCTTCCGCATAATTGCAAAGCAGGGCCAGCGGGTCTTTTTTTGCCGTTTCCAGAAATGATCTATAATATGTTTCCAGTACCAACGCCATATGCAGATCAAGTTCTGCGAAATGAAGTTTTTCTTTTTCAAATCCGAATAATTCGGGTTCAATCATTCCGGGCACGGCTTGCAGCCCTCTTTGTTTTTTTTGAGATCGAATGATCTCATCAGGCTTACGGAACAATAAAATAAAAGGAGTGGCAGGATAAATATCCCGCAGCTGTTGATAGAAATGGATATGCCAGCTATCGGTCTTGATGAATACTCTTTGCTGATCGCGGTTTCTTTTATTACCATAAAATCGCATGGCGACTTTAAAATAATGGGTGGCTTTTTTCTTTTGATTGGTACGAAATCCCCATCGCAGAATATCATCCAGAAAGGGCACTTCCGACAAAACGATATTGGAACTATCAAGCGAAAGTTGCTGGGATAAAAGGGTAGAGCCGCAACGGGAAACATGAAAGATGATTGCCTTGGGTTCTGCAGGGCTAAGCTCTCCGGACCATACTTCCATCATATCCATACTACTTTCGCAAGAGATATTTTTTCTATTTTCTTTAAGTCTGCGGAAGCGGGAAATGGTTTCGTCAAAGAATGGATCGGTGAAAAGAACATCATCTATCCATAGCCAGCGGCAGTTAAGATATTCCGATGATTCCTGTAATCTATAGGGAAGCCAGTTCTTCATTACTTATTAATAAGTAAGTGCAATAATTTTTCATGAATAGAAGGGTCTACAAATTCCTTCCATTCCCTGGCTCCGTTTCGGATCTGCGTTCTTATCTCTGTGGCAGAGATGGCTGCAATATTTTCCGGAACCGTTAATTGATTCACTTCATAACCTACTCCTCTGCCATAATTTACGGAAGTGATATCGGGGATAATAATCACTTTTACCAGGGGGTTGTTATTGTATACCTGTCTCCAAAGTCCGGCTACTTCCTCTGCGCTCAGCGGATTGGTTTCATCGGGAGCAATATCACGGATGGCAATGCAAACAGGAAGATTTCTTTCAAGAAAACTATGGAATAATGCCATATGGCCTTTATGAGGGCTTTGGTAGCGGCCGATGAATAAATTATATCTCATGATCTTAATACGTTGATAATAAGTTGTGTTCCCTGATCCACCGATACAGTAGCTGTATCAATAACCAGTTCTGCTTTTTCCGGAGGATAATAAGGGGCAGATATGCCGGTAAAATTTTTGATTTCTCCTTTGATGGCCTTTTCGTAAAGCCCTTTGGAATCACGCTGCATGCAAACTGAAATATCAGTTGACACATATACCTCTGTGAATCGCTCACACATGGCCCTTATCTGGTCACGGATATCCGCATAGGGAGAAATAAGTGAAACAATGACCAGCTTCCCTTGTGATTCAAGAATTTTAGCCATATACCCCACGTTGAGATTATGTCTTTTTCTGGATTCTTCATCGAAGCCAGTGAGTTTAATTGCCTTTCTTATCTCATCGCCATCCAATAATACAGGACTTATTCCTTTTTTTTGCAATTTCTCTATGACAGATTGGGCTAAAGTGGTTTTGCCTGAACCACTAAGTCCTGTAAGGAAAACAACACCTGGTTTTATTTTCCATTTGGTGAAGTGATTCCAGAGTTCATCGAATGCATAATAAGAAAATATTTTTATGATGGAGTCAATTAAGCCAATAGATAAGGAGACCAGAAGATTGCCTGTAAATAAATAAGAGATCAGAAAAGTGATTAGTACGGAATAAAACCGGTAAACGATGGCCTTGATCCATTGATGTTGTTTGAACATAAGGTTCGCAATATAATTATTCTTGCCTGGAAGAACTAGCCAGGCCGGCTTCCATTTTATCAGCGAGCAGATGGCTGGAAGGATTTTGTTGTAATCGCAGATGAAAGATCATTTCGCGAATTGTCTTTTCATCCATACCTGGTTCCGGGATATCGGATTCTTTTTTCAGCAGAACGTTTTCTCCGCTAAAGAATTCTTTTACCCAATCATTGACTATGGCATCTACTACCAGATGAACGCGATCGGTATTGCCCCGGTTGGCCAAAGCATGTGGCATATTGAAATTTGCATACCAGCAATCGCCTTCCTGCATAGTAAGCAGATCACCCGATAAAATAAATTCAACATCAGGGTTGGTTTGTACAGGAATATGAAGGCGGATAGCCCCTTTTTCAAAACAAAGATCTGCGTCGGTATGCTCTTTAATAATGGAACCGGGGGTTAGTTTCAATAAACGGACGGCCTGCAAAGGGCAATTAAAATTCCGGAGTAGTTGTTGGAAGTAAGGAGAACTGTTTAATAATTCGGTGTCCTGGTAAAGCGTGTTTTCAATAGGAGAAATGATTACATTTTCAGATCGTCCGTCGCTGCTTCGTAAGGAAAGGGCGCTCCATTCTCCTTCATAATCGCGGGCCTGGTAATGCATAGGCCAGTCAACTGATGCAAGAACAGTTAACTCTTTTTTCATCTGGTTTACATCGAATGACAGATTGAATTTGATATAATGGATCATGCCAGGACCTTCTGGTCAGAGGAGGGTAGTCCTTTCCAGCGATGATAGCCTGTTCCTATCAACAGGTTATTAAACCTTACAGCTATCTTTTCTCCATTTTCATTGAATTGAAAATCGACCTTGCCAACTACCAAGCCGCCATAAGCAGATTGGTTAATGATGACCTCTTTTTTATTTTTGTTAAAGCCGGTTTTTGGCGAACGTAAGACTGCGGCCTCTCCGCAACCAATGATCATGTCAATATCTTCAGAACGCTTTGCGAGCGAAAAATCGTTCAACCTTTTTCCTTTATCCAGTCCAAGGTTGGAAAGACAGATCACCAATTGGCAGTTTTCCTCCTTTTTAAGATGGGTGGAAATTTCCAATGCATGCAGTACAGGGTTGGAAGTTCCTGAACCAGTATTTGCCGGAATAATACCAATGCGTATTTTACCTTTTTGAATAACCCGGAAAGGAGCTGTATTGGCGGAAGGGTGATGACTGATAAAGGACAATCCTGAATAATCAGTGTTATTATTAAAGTCATTTAAATTCAGCGCATCATATTTCAGGGTCTTTGCCAGCTCAAATAATTCGGTGTTCATGTTTCCGGCATCCAGAAACAAATGGTTGCTAACTTCTTTTCTAAGGGCTTCGATTACCGACGGGATATTTTTGAAACCACCAAGTCCCTGATAAACGGAACCATCACTTATACAGGACAATTGACCACCCAGATCACCGGTATGGAGAATGCTGATAGAATTTTTATTACTGAAACCACCTCCATAGATGGAAGGGCTAACAGAAGCCAGCGCGCTTAGTGGATTGGCAGCCACGAGTGCAGCACCGGCCAGGGCCGTTTGTTTCACAAAAGATCTTCTGGATCCCATGGTCAGGGTTTTAGTTTCAAAAGAAAAGGGCATCTTAAGCAAACTACATCTTTTTTTAATTCAACGAAGATTCATGTAATTATTATTTTATTATAAAGGGCGCTGGCGGATTAAAAAATTTTCTATATTTAATTGATGAACTGATGATTTGACTTGTTTCAAAAACTAATTTGATTATGGAAGGTACTATCGCAGAGATCAGACTTTTTGCAGGAAATTTTGCTCCCAATTCATGGGCTTTTTGTAGTGGCCAGCTACTTTCTATCGCCTCGAATACGGCATTATTCTCCCTTTTAGGAACAAACTATGGCGGAAATGGCACTACTAATTTTGCCTTGCCAGACCTGAGAGGCAGAGTTCCTGTAGGTGTTGGTACAGGTCCGGGATTGAGTACCATTAATCTGGGAGAATTAGGAGGAGCCGCTAGTACAACACTTAGCACGGCCAACCTGCCTGCACATAATCACCCAATAGTTGGTTCTATGAATGTTGGTGCTAAAAATGGAACAGGCAATAGTATCAGCCCTACTGGAAATTATCCGGCCCAGGGTATTACCAATGCCTATTCTACCACGCAAGATGCGCAAATGGCCCCATTGAATGGTAGCCTGAGTGTTGGATTGGCAGGTAGCAACTTGCCGTTTAATAATATGCCTCCTTACCTTGGTATGAATTATGTGATCTGTTTATTTGGAATATTTCCTTCAAGGAATTAATTCAATTACCCAAAAACAAATTTGATTATGAACGGTACTATCGCAGAGATCAGACTTTTTGCGGGAAATTTTAATCCCCGTTTTTGGGCTTTTTGTAATGGTACCTTATTGTCTATTGCTACCAATACCGCATTATTCTCCCTATTAGGCACAACCTATGGTGGAAATGGAACCACAAATTTCGCTTTACCGGATTTGCGCGGTCGTACAGCATTTGGAACAGGAACAGGCCCGGGACTGGCCAATGTAAATCTTGGTGAAGTAAGCGGAATAGAAAGCCTTTCTCTTATCGCTGGTAATATTCCTGCACATAATCATACCCTGGGTGGAGCCAGTTCTGTTTTTCAAGGCGGGTTTTCTGAGAGAGTTGCCCCGGACGGTTCGGCGGTAAACCATTATCCTGCAGTAGTATCCGGTGCAAATGCTTATTCTACCAGCACTGATTCGAATATGGCCAATCTCAATAATTTTAGCCTGGGAATTACAGGCGCAGGAACTGCATTTTCTAAACGACCGCCCTATCTGGGTATGAATTATATTATTTGCTTGCAAGGCATTTTCCCCAGCAGGAACTAAGAACTCATCATGTTAAAAGCAGGTATACTTTTTCCCCGATCAGGTATCTTTCCCTTGCTCGGTAATGATTTTATTGGAGGGATTCGATCTCTTTTGAAAAAAATAAATGTTCATGATCAGGTTGAACTGGTTCTGGAACCAGTTGGCTTCGGAGGAGATAAAAAGGAAGCTTATCAAAAAACGGAGCAACTATTACTGATACAAAACGTGGATATTCTCGTGGCCTTTCTGGATATGCGTGTAGCTGATATAATATATCCATTGGCGGAGGCCTTACAAAAACCTGTCATTATAGTAAATCCCGGAGCGAATTATGCTGATAACTGGGTTGCAACGGATAATATTTTTTTCCTTGATCTTAAAGATGCGTTGCTGTCCAGGCTTTCCGGATTAGTGGCCAGTAAACATGATTTCTCCAAAGCAGTTTTTGCCATTTCCTATTATGACGGAGGGTATCATCATGGGCATTCACTGGTGACTGCGTTTCAGGAACTAGGGGGAGAGCTTGTTCATACCTATATAAGTCCGCTTAGGTCGGATGAATTTAATATTAATGAGCTCAGTGAATTTCTACAAGCTAATCCTGAAATTTCCTGTTTGCTTTCTCTTTTTTCGGGAGATGAATCTAACCGCTTTCTGAAGGAGTTAAAAAATCTGGACCTTGACCGAAAACTTCATATTTTTTCATCTCTCTTTATGCTGGAAGAACAAACCGTTGCCGGTCTTGATTGCAACGACAAGGTTAAGGTATATACTTACCTGCCCTGGCATAGTGGTATTGATTCTGTAGAAAATGAGGAGTTTAAACAACAAATAATTCGGGAAACAACAAGAGAAGCAAATCTTTTTTCTCTGCTGGGATGGGAAGCTGGAATAATAATAAGCGAGTATTTGAATAGCGCAACTGAAAATGGAAATGGTTCTCAATTTTTAGGGGTACTAAAGAACCAGAAATTAGTTTCTCCAAGAGGAAAAATGATGTTTGACTCTTTGACCCATCATTGGGTAGGCCCCGGCTATTTTGCCACTGTGGATGAAAAGGGATGGCGAATCGAAGAATTTAAATCATCGGAAGAATGTATGGTGGAATGGAAGCAGCTCATTGATAAGAGCAATGTGGGAGATTCTTCCGGATGGATGAATACGTATTTATGTTCCTGATATCATGAGCACAATTAGCGCTATAGTTCTTTGTAATGATCCGATCGCCATACCGGCCCTGAGAAGTCTTGCTTTTTATGGGCAACTGGCAGGGGTGGGTATTCCTGAAGATAATAAGGATACTATCCTTGAGATTCAGGAAGCACTTAGCGATAGTAGAGTTTTTGTAACTGAACTGAAAAATGCCGAGAGAACAACGCAGCTCATCGATCTGTTTTCTTCTGCTTCGGCCTCGGTAGGATTGATGATGACATTTCCCTGGAAACTGGGAAAGACCATAATTGATCTCCCGTCAAGAGGGTTTTTCAATTTTCACTACGGGATATTGCCACAATACAGAGGTGCGGATCCGGTGTTTGCCCAACTGAAACAAAAAGAGCCATTCCCCGGATTAACAGTGCATTTGGTAGGCGAAGAAATGGATAAAGGAGATATCCTTATGCAGGAAAAATTGCAATGGCAGGTTACAATGACCTATGGCTGGTTAAAAAATAAATTAGGAGTGCTGGGGGCTGCGATGTCGGTCAGGTTAATGGAAATTCTAAGTTACAGTGATCATTTAATTGTACGTCCTCAGGATGAATCGAAGGCTCATTGGTATAAAAGACCAGGGGCCAATGAGGTGATGATCGACTGGAAATTAATGGATGCCCAGTCGATACTTGCCCTGATCAATGCCTGTAATCCATGGAACAAGGGAGCAGGCACCCTCATTAATGGAATAGGGATCAGGATACTGGAGGCTGAAATTATTCATGATCATCTAACGGAAAATTTCGTTCCGGGTAGGATAAATTTTTTAAATTCGGGTAGTGTAGAGGTCTGTACCTGTGATTCAAAAAGTATTAGATTGAATATAATTTATACTCCCGAGGGTTTCATGAATGCAGGAAGATTGGCAGAGTTTGGGATCAACAAAGGAGATTCTTTTGAATAGCATATAACCAGAAAATATTATCCTTCGGGATTGACTATTACAAAAACCAGCTTATGAGTTCCACTCTCCGGTATTTCCCTTTAAAAGCGGCATTCTTCTTCCTGTTTTTCATTTGTCTTCAACAGAAAAGTTTTGCTCAAACCACGCTTGCTCCCGGCGATATCGCTTTTGTAGGCTATATTTCTGCCGACGATGGAGTTAATGGTACTACTCAGGATGATGAATTCGCGTTTATTCTGCTCAAGAATATAAGCTCCGGCACTATAATAAATTTCACAGATTTTGGCTGGCTCACTACTAACGCTTTTCAAACAGCTAATCCCTGCGGTGTAAATACAGGAGCGATTAATGATGGTATCCTTCGCTGGACCTCTTCTTCTGCCCTTTCCTGTGGTACTCAGATAAGGATCAAATGTAAATATGGATTGACAACCAATAGCGGAACAGTAACAGGTATTCAGGCTTGTTTTAATGATGCCAGTGCCTATCTGAGTCTAGCCATTGGAGGTGATCAGATATTTGCCTATCAGGGACTTCATGCTTCTCCTACATTGCTGGCAGGCATCAGCATTAATAAAATTTGGGATGCCAGTCTGGGCAGTTGTTATTTCTCTTCTAATAATTCCATATTACCAGCTGCCCTTGGTGCCTTAGCCAATACCAGCGCCATTCCATCAGCAATCAACGCGAAATATAATTGTTCAACTACAAATGAGTTGCCTACGGTGCTGATCCCTGCGATCAACAATGCATCAAACTGGAATACGGATAATAGTTTTGCACCTCCGGTTCCTGCTCCATTTAGTTTGCCACTTGCCTGCAGCTTTAGTTGCGCCCCCGGACCAAATATTTCAGTGAGTACTGCCAGCGGTACTATTGTTGCATGTATTGGAACCGCTTCTGCAAATCCAAACCTGAAGCAGTTCACCGCATCAGGCAGTTTACTTACTGCGGATATTTTTGTATTGGCGCCAGCTAATTTTGAACTGTCAACCAGCATAGGAAGCGGATATAGTTCTACTCTTACCCTTTTTCAATCCGGAGGTACTGTTGCGCCTACTATTATTTATGTTCGGTCATCTGCTTCTGCTGCAGTTGGTCCTATCAGTGGTAATGTAGTACTAACTTCTACTGGAACTACAACCAGGAATGTAGCTGTAACCGGAACAATCAATCCCATTCCAAATGCAATTGCTACACCGTCAACTCAACCCGTATGTTCAGGATCTACTATTACTACAATAGTCCTTTCTGGTGCAGTATCCGGCACCAGCTATGCATGGACACGTGATAATACAGGAACCGTTACTGGTATTGCGGCCAGCGGCAGCGGAGATATCAGCGGCTCACTGACCAATGCGACTTCTAGTCCGGTGACAGTAACTTTTACTATAACCCCTTCAGCAAATGGATGTACAGGTGCGCCGGTCAATGCTACTGTGGTCGTGAACCCTGTTCCCAATGCTGTTGCAACTCCTTCTTCTCAAACTATCTGTTCCGGAAATACTATTACTACCATCGTTAGTAGCGGTGGCGTATCGGGAACAACTTTTAACTGGACTCGTGATAATGCCGGAACGGTCACCGGTATTGCAGCCAGTGGCAGCGGAGATATAAGTGGTACACTTACCAATACCACTGCTGCACCGGTGACAGTAACCTTTACGATCACTCCTTCTGCAAATGGATGTACAGGTACTCCAGTTAGTGCAACTATATTGGTGAATCCCACTCCAAATGCTGTTGCGACTCCATCTTCACAAACGATCTGTTCGGGAAATAATATTACAACTATTGCCATTACTGGCAACGTATCAGGTACTACTTATAATTGGATCCGAAATAATACCGGAACAGTTACCGGTATTGCTGCCAGCGGTAGTGGGGATATAAGTGGTGGCTTAACCAATACAACTAATGCTCCTGTCACGGTTACCTTTACGATTACTCCATCGGCAAATGGTTGTTCTGGTGCAAGCATAACTGCTACTGTAACTGTTAATCCTCTTCCTGATGCCACGATCATCGGTGGCGGCCTTACCACCTGTAAAGGTTTAAGCAGTACTCTTTCTGCAGTCAATAATCCAACCTATACCTATATATGGGCAAAAAGTTTTTCAACTGCCGCTCCTTTCACTACAATAGGTACAGGACAGACACAGGCAATTACATCCTCTGGTTTATTTAAACTAACTGTGACAGATGCGAATGGTTGTTCTGCTTCTTCTACTACGATCATGAATGTGGCAGATTATGTATTCAACGGTTCTATTGGAGCAGGTGATCCCCAACAAACCGGCAGGATCAACCGTTTTGGTGTTATATCTACCTGCGCCTCTCCAAAAGTTTGTCCGGGTCTGTTTTCTGCTTCAGGTGCCAGAGCTTATGATGTATATACTTTAACGAATCCAAGGTCAGTTTCTGTTTGTGCCACCATTGGCCTTAACTCAGGATGTAGTACCAATATTTTCTCTGTGGCCTATTCTAGTTTTGATCCGAATAATCCATGTAATAATTATCTGGCTGATCCGGGCTCTTCTCCCGCAATATCAATTTTCTATGAAGTAACTATTCCAGCTAACAGTAGTATAGATATTGTTGTTCATGAAGTGAACACAGGACAAGGTTGCAGTAATTATAATCTGACTGTGGATTTGCCTCGTGATCCTGCAGCAGCTACTCCAGTGCCTGCATCGATCAATTGTGGTGCATCTTCTACTATTACGGCCAGTAAAGCGAATAGCTATCTCTGGAGCCCGGGTGGACAAACTACCCAGTCAATTGTAGTTTCGCCATTGGCAACTTCCACTTATACTGTTACGCTGTTCTATGGAAATAATGGTTGCAGTAATACAGCCAGCACCACAGTAACTGTAGTAAGCACACCACCAACAATTACCTGTCCTGGAAATATTATACTTAATAATACCACCGGGCTATGTAGTCGTGTTGTAAACTATACCAGTACACCTGGCGGGACGCCTGCACCAACACTGAGCTATACCTTCAGCGGTGCTACCACGGGTTCAGGTTCGGGTGATGGAAGCGGATCTGCTTTTAATAAAGGAATAACTACTGTTACTATTACAGCTACCAATGCCTGCGGATCGGCAAGCTGTTCCTTCACTGTAACAATAATAGATAACGAACCTCCTGCAATCACTTGTCCAGCTGCTGTAACCGTAAGTTGTGCATCTGCTGTTCCCGCGCCGAATATAGGAAGCGTAATTGCCAGCGATAACTGTCCGGGTGTAGTAGTTAGTTTTATCAGTGATGTGGTCAGTGCACAAACCTGTGCTAACAGATATCTTATTACACGTACCTATCGTGCTACAGATGCAGTAGGGAACTTTACCAATTGCACACAGACCATCACGGTGAATGATGTAACTCCACCAGTGGTCACCTGTCCTGCCGGGCTAACAGTTAGTTGCGCATCAGCAGTACCTGTACCAAATATTTCATTGGTAACAGCGACGGATAATTGCGCGGGTACGGTAACTATAACTTTTGTTGGTGATGTGATCAGCGGACAAACCTGCGCTAACAGATATCTTATTACTCGTACCTATCGTGCCACTGATGTTTGCGGCAATAGCAGTACCTGCATGCAGATCATTACAGTAAATGATCAGACAGCCCCGATACTTACCTGTCCGGCTAATATAAATGTGCTTACACCAATAGGTTCCTGTACAGCTATTGTGAACTTTACACCAACCGCAACGGATAATTGTAATGGTGCAGTGACCATTGTGAGCCTGCCTGCTTCCGGTTCTGCATTCCCAATTGGTACTACAACTGTTAATGTAACAGCTACCGATGCCTGTGGTAATAGCAGCACCTGCAGCTTTACAGTTACTGTGGTAGATGCGCAATTACCAGTGATAACACAGCAACCCATTACCAAATTTGTTTGCGATGGAACTAATACAAGTTTCACTGTTGTTTCTACCAATGCGCTTAATTATCAATGGCAGCAATGGAATGGAACAGCTTGGGTGAATATTGCCGGAGCCACCAGTGCTATACTAACAATTAACGTAGTCAACTTCACATTAAATACCAATTCTTACCGGGTTGCTGTGATCGGACTTTGTACCACCATACAATCCGCGCCTGCCTCGCTTTATGTAAATCCGTTGCCGCTGGTAAACCTAAGCACTTCTATTCCTCCATTCCTGACGCCTGGTCAGAGTATGAATATACTCTCTGCAGTTTCCCCATCCGGTGGTATCTATCGCTGGTTCCTGAATGGTGCACTGATAAGTGGAGCACAGGGAGCCAACCTGAATGGAATTACCGTTGATGGTCAGGGTACCTATAGACTGGTATATACGGATCCTAATGGCTGTACAAATAATTCGATCGATATTGTAGTAGTCGGACAGCAATCGAATGATCTTTGGATATATCCAAACCCTAATCAGGGGTCCTTCAATATTCGATTCTTTAACAAGACAGGAGAAAAAGTAGTTGTGAATGTAATAGATTCAAAAGGGGCAAGAGTATTCTCTAAAGAGTTTGTTACAACCAACTCCTATACCAATATGCTGGTTGATCTTAGGGCCCTAGGAGCTGCGGATGGCAGTTATATTGTGAATGTTGTGGGTCAGGATGGAAGCATCATCGGATCGAGAAAGATCCTGGTCTACCGCAGATAAAAAATATAGTATAGAAAAATAAGGGTCGGTCCGCCGGCCCTTATTTATGCCTGTATATAAACTCCCTCTTTTCTCAACTCGATGGGCCAGTGTTTCAAATAATAACCTTCCCCACTTATATTGCGGCCATTTTGTAATGAGAATTTATAGCGGTGCAGGGGGCAAACAATATTTCCAATAGCATCGATATGACCATCGGCCAGAATACCTCCGGCGTGCGGACATTTATAAGCAAAAGCGAAATAAGAATCATTATGTCTGGCTACGCAGATTTTATTGCCGTTTAATTCCGCAACGGCAATATTATTAGGACCGAATGGGAGTTCGTTCATGTGTTCGGCGATTCGGTGCCATTTTTTAGAGGAGAAAAGCATCAGTAAAAATATTCGGAACGATAGGGAAAACGTATGCGATACATATCTCTCACTTTATTTAGTATACTCTGCCTTAGCATATCAAGATTTCTTTTTTCAATAGCGGCCACGAATACTGAATTGCCATTGGTCTCGCGCTGCCATCTTTCATAAAGATCTTCAAGAATTTCTTTTTTCGCCTGTGGCTCCAGCCAGTCATCAAAAGTTCTTTCTTCATAAAGATCCATTTTATTGAAAATGGTAAGCGTAGGTTTTTCCAGAGCATTCAGTTCAAGCAAAGTCTTATTAACTACAGCGATCTGATCTTCATATACAGGATGAGAAATATCTACTACATGCAAAAGAATATCTGCCTCTCTTACTTCGTCCAACGTACTCTTAAAGCTTTCCACCAAATGGTGAGGAAGTTTGCGAATGAAACCCACTGTATCACTGAGAAGAAAAGGAGTATGCTCGAATACGACCTTACTCGTGGTTGTATCCAGCGTAGCAAATAATTTATTTTCGGCGAAGACCTCTCTTTTGCTGAGCAGGTTCATGATAGTGGACTTGCCCACATTGGTATAACCTACGAGTGCAATGCGAATGAACTCACCTCTTTCTTTTCTTTGCGTCAATGCCTGCTTGTCGATCTCAGCCAATCTTTTCTTAAGTAAAGAAATTTTATCACGAACAATACGACGGTCAGTTTCGATCTCCGTTTCACCCGGACCTCGGGTACCGATACCACCTCCCAATCTTTCAAGGTGTTTCCACATACCGCGCAAACGAGGAAGGATATATTGATACTGGGCTAGCTCCACCTGCGCGCGTGCCTGAGCAGTCTTAGCGCGACTCGCAAAAATGTCGAGAATAAGATCGCTTCGATCTATAGTTTTTATTTCGATCTCTTTTTCAATATTGTTGATCTGTGCCCCGGTAAGTTCATCATCGAAGATGACGACACGAACATCTTTATCCTTGACATACTTGCGTATCTCTTCCAGTTTACCTTTACCAACAAAGGTCCTGCTATCGGGGTGTTGTAATTTTTGTACGAAGCGTTTTACAGTAATGGCGCCTGCAGTCTCCGCGAGAAAGGCCAGTTCATCCAAATACTCCTGCACCTGGGTTTCTGACTGTTCTTTTGTAACCACTCCCACTAATACCGCTTTCTCTTCTTTAAGAATATTCTTTTTCTCCAGCATAATTTATACTGCGAAGGTAGGAGAAAATGGTTGAGCTGTTGAGAGGTTGAGCTGTTGAGAATACCTGTTTATTTGAGCTTTCGCTCAACTCCTCAACAGCTCAACTCCTCTCCTTCTCTTAAAGTCCGCTCAAACAAAGCCCAATTGTAAATGGCTTAATCACCGGTCCTGCGCCATCGCGGATCAATGGAGTAAGAGTATAACTTCCAAACAGGCTGATATGTCCTAATCCAACACGGCCGGTAAAAGATACACGGCTTTTATTAAAATATTTTTTGCTGGATTCTTTCATGGTAGCGGCTCCAAGGGTAGTGCCGTTTTTGTTCTCGTATTTAGAATTGCGGGTATGTGCACTTAGCAGCGTACCAATCTTCAAACCTACGGCCCACTTAAATCCTGTGCCAGTGCCAGGATTGGTAGTATAACGAAACTCTATGGGTGCTTCGAGATAGGCCGTGGCCAGTTTATTTTTTTTATAATTATTTGTATCCGACACATTGGTAAATGGAAATACGGTGGAGGATTCTTTAATGCCTATATGTGTCTTGGTAAATAAAATATTATCTGTGCCGATTCCGGGACCGATGGCGATACTTAGTTTTGGATTGGTCTTGAATGGAAAATCAAACATGAAATAAACATTCATTGATTTTGATAAACCCTGCTTATTTATAGTATCCGGTAAACCGGTCCAGTTGGCCAAACCAAACTGCAGCATAAAATGGTCGTTGGGACGATTGCTCAGGTCTACTCTTTCTTTTTCTTTTTTTGGAATAGGATCCTGGGCCATTGCGCAGAAAGATGCGATCAGTAAGAAACAAACAGGTATAATTTTCTTCATGGTATTCTGGTAAAGGAACAAAAGTATTTTCCTGCTGGTTAACAAAAGGTTAAAGCAGGATATTTTAAAATAAAGCCTACCTAAAGGCAGGTTTTGGAAGCAATTGTGGACCCTGTAGGATTTGAACCTACGACCCTCTGATTATGAGTCAGATGCTCTAACCGACTGAGCTAAGGGTCCGGCGGCGTTAGCTGCGGACGGCAAAAATAAGGATTGCCGGTCTCCTGGCAAATTCCACAATTGAGAAAGGGTTTCCTCAGGAAACAGGCCTTTCATGTTCTATTTGCTGAGGCATGTTTGTTGCCGCTTAAAAAGAAACAAAAACAACTTTATGCAAACATTTGATCCAAGACGGAATGAGCAAGAATCCGGAAAGGGCAGGCAGATTCCGCAAACAGAAAACCCCGATCGTGAAAACAAAAATATTCGTAGCGGGCAGGAAGAAGAAGTGAACTACGAAGAGGTAACTGATAAGGATAGCGATGACCAGGATGGTCAGGATGAGCAGGATGACGAAGAAAAGGGAGACGGAGATAAGAAAGAAAGCATAGATGAAAAGCTGGAAAAGCTGGATCCATTTAATGAACATTCTCCAATGCGGGAGGATGCAGAACTGGGAAATAAATGAATAACAGAATTTCTATCGGGGAGCCCGGATCGTAAACTAGTTTAAAATTTTTGCGATCCGGGTTCTTTTTTTAATTGCATGACCCTTTTAGATATTTACGTTTCTACGTATCTACCTCTTCATAATCTATATAATCGTCTTCACTTCTTCCCTTTTCTTTCTTCACCGGCTCCGGATGTCCCTGTTGTCCCTGCTGCATTCGGCTATTCATTTCCTTAAAACTTTTACGAACCTTCCGCGTAGTAATGATCACTGGTATCAGGAAATTAAAGATGAACCGATAGGCGATGTAGATGATGAAGGCGATCAGGATGTATCTCACGGGGGCAAATTTAATACATTGGATATATGGCGTACATTTTGACCACTGAATTCAATAATTATTAATGAATAATAATTAATTATCACGGCATTCTGGCAAACCTGAAAACATTCCCTAGCCTCAAAAAATTGTTTTTTAAACCCGTTTTCCTATATTTGCAATAGAAATGATCAGCTGAAGGGAACGAAATCGTTCCCTTCTTCTTTTCCCGGATATCAACATGGATCCCATAATCGCGCAATTGGAAAGAAAGATGACCGACCTGCTGGCCGGAGATCCTTCTCTGTTCCTGGTAGAGATCAGGATTAAACCCACTAATAATTTTAAGATATATATTGATGGGGATCAAGGAGTTGGGATTGACAAACTGACCCAGTTTAACCGACGCCTTTACCGCCAGCTGGAAGAAGAAGCCTGGTTTCCAGACGGAAATTTTTCGCTGGAGCTTTCTTCTCCGGGACTGGAAGAGCCGCTGAAACTGCACCGGCAATATGTGAAGAATATAGGTAGGAAAGTGGAGGTAACTAGCAAGGAAGGGGTGAAAACAGAAGGTAAAATGCTGATAGTGGCCGAAGACGCCATTACGGTGGAAGAAATAACGGGAAAGGGAAAGAAAATGGAGATCAAACAACATGTCATTCCTTTTGAAACAATAAAAGCAACAAAAATTCAGGTAACATTTTAAACCGCCTTGTGATTAAAAATTAGTGTTATGGCAAGTATCAACCTCATTGAAGCGTTCCGTGATTTTAAGGATGCCGAAAACATCGACAGACCTACCATGATGAAAGTGGTGGAAGATGTATTTAAAACGCTGCTACGTAAAAAATATACAAGTGATGAAGCATTCGACGTAATTGTGAATGCAGAAAAAGGAGACCTGGAGATCATTCGCAGAAGAATGATCGTGGAAGACGGACAGGTGGAAGATCCATTATCACAGGTTGCCTATTCAGAGGCTGTGAAGATCGAACCGGATTTTGAGGTGGGTGAGGAATTATATGAAGAGATCGACCTGCTGGATTTTGGTCGTCGTGCGATCCTGGCGGCCAAGCAAACCCTGGCCAGCCGTATCAGCGATCTGAAAAAGAACGCACTTGCTAAAAAATATGATGATCGCATTGGCGAGATCATCAGCGCTGAAGTTTACCAGGTATGGAAAAAAGAAATATTGCTGCTGGATGAAGAAGGCAATGAACTAATACTTCCTAAAAGTGAACAAATACCACAGGATTATTTTAAGAAAGGAGAGACCACCCGCGCCGTGGTGAAAAAAGTGGACATGAAGAATAATAACCCGGTGATCATTCTTTCCCGTACCTCACCAGAATTCCTGGCCAAGCTGCTGGAAATTGAAGTTCCGGAGATCTTTGATGGTTTGATCGTAATTAAAAAGATAGTGCGTGATCCTGGAGAAAGAGCTAAAGTGGCTGTTGAATCTTACGATGACCGTATTGATCCTGTAGGCGCCTGCGTAGGTATGAAGGGAAGCCGTATTCATGGTATTGTACGTGAATTGAAGAATGAAAATATTGATGTGATCAACTATACCAGCAATATTCAATTGCTGATACAGCGATCACTTACACCTGCAAAGATCACCAGCATGGAACTGGATAATGAGGCCAAACACGCAAATGTGTACCTCAAACCAGACCAGGTATCGCTGGCCATTGGACGTCGTGGTGTGAATATCAAACTAGCCTGTGAATTGACCGGCTATGAATTGGATGTGTACAGAGATAATGAAGGTGAAGAAGAATCATTTGATATCGACCTCGAAGAATTCAGTGATGAGATCGATAGCTGGGTCATTGATGAACTAAAGCGTGTGGGTTGTGATACGGCCCGCAGCGTACTCGATCTTTCCGCAGAAGAACTCGAAAGAAGAACCGACCTTGAGAAGGAAACGATCACTGATTTGAGGAAGGTGTTGAAAGAGGAATTTGAGAAGGACAGTAAGTAGTGAATAGTGAGTGAGGGTGAATTGGTGAATAGGTGAATGATTTAATGGACGAATAAGTATAGAGTATGGGCAAATAGGTAATATTCACCTATTGTCGTATTCACTTATTTACTTCATAAACATTCCAGATAAAATAAATTATGGCAGAATTAAAGCTTCCCAGATTATTAGGTGCAGCCAAGGAGTTCAACGTTGGTCAGGATACCCTCATGGAATTCCTGGTAGGGAAAGGTTTTCCCAAAGATGAACTGAAGCCTACGTCAAAGCTGACGGAGGATATGTACCGCGCTCTCCAGATGGAGTTCCAGAGTGATAAGGCCGCAAAACAGAAAAGCGATCAGCTGGAATTACCTAAAGGCAGTACAGCAGATCCTAAAAAGAAAAGGGACGAAGAGGATATTGTTTTCAGAAAAGAAGAAAAGCCGGCTTCAAAAGTGAAGAAAGAAGAGCCGAAGCCAGTTGTAGTGGCCCCTTCTCCTCCTGTGGAAGTGATACATGAGCCGGTAAAAGAAGAGCCGAAAGAAGAAGTGATACAGAAGGTGGAAGTACCTGAAATAGAAAGCCCGAAAGTAATAACTAAGATCGATCTCTCTACGATCGATTCTTCAACACGACCTAAGAAAACGGCGAAGGCAAAGAAAGAAGAAGCTCCTGCCCCTGCAGAAGAAGTAAAGCCAAAAGCAAAATCAACTAAGAAGAAAAAAGATGAGGAAGCAAAACCTGCCAGGGTAGAAGAAGTAAAACCTGAATTGGTTACTCCGGAAGAGGATGAAGTGCCTCCGGTAATTGAAAATATTTCAATAGAAAAACTTACTGGTCCCAAGATCCTCGGTAAGATCGATCTGCCGGTGGATAGTGAGACACGTCCTGTAAAGGATGAGAAAAAACAACGCAAGCGTATTCCTATTGCGAAAAAAGACCCTCGTCGTGAGATCTTCATTAATAAAGAAGGCGATAAAAAACCTGGCTTTAGCCGGGATGGTGGTGGCGGTGGAAGAAGAGCTCCCTTACCAATACGCCGTGGAGGTCCTGCAGGAAAAAGAGAAGACAAACTTATTGACGAAAAAGAGATACAGGAAAAGATCCGCGAAACACAAGCCAAATTATCTGGTGGTGGCGGAAGAGGAAAAGGATTGAAAGCAAAACTCCGTCGTGAAAAACGACAGGAGATGGCCGATGCGCAGGGCAATATGACCGATGATAACAAACTGCAGGTAACAGAATTCATCAGCGTAAGCGAGCTCGCCAGTTTGATGGATGTGAACTTTGCGGAAGTGATCAGTAAATGTATGAGCCTAGGTATCATGGTATCTATCAACCAGCGTTTGGATGCGGAAGTGATCGAGCTGGTAGCCTCCGAGTTTGGATTTGATGTAGAGTTCATCGATATGGAGAAGCAGATGGAAATGGAAGAGGAAGAAGATGATGATGAAGAATCAGAATTGAAGCCTCGCTCTCCAATTGTAACAATCATGGGTCACGTTGACCATGGTAAAACCTCCTTGCTTGACCATATCCGTAATGCCAATGTGGTAGCGGGTGAGGCCGGAGGTATTACACAGCATATTGGTGCTTACCAGGTGCAGGTTACTCCTGAAAAACAGATCACCTTCCTTGATACTCCAGGTCACGAAGCCTTTACGGCCATGCGTGCCCGTGGTGCGAAAGTGACGGATATCGCTGTGATCGTGGTAGCTGCGGATGATGCAGTGATGCCACAAACACGTGAGGCCATCAGCCATGCTCAGGCGGCACAGGTGCCGATGATCTTCGCGATAAATAAAGTTGATAAAGATGGTGCGAATCCAACTAAAATATATGAGCAGCTATCACAAATGAATATTCTCGTGGAAGAATGGGGTGGTAAGTTCCAGAGCCAGGAGATATCTGCTAAAAAGGGATTGAACATTGATAAACTGCTGGAGAAAATATTACTTGAGGCAGAGATACTGAACCTGAAAGCTAATCCCGACAGAGAAGCTAATGGTACAATCATTGAAGCCTCATTGGATAAAGGCCGCGGCTATGTAGCCACTCTGCTGGTAGAGAATGGTACATTGAAACAGGGAGATCTGATCGTAAGTGGTCAGTATTTTGGAAGGGTGAAAGCCATGTTCAATGAACGTAATAAAAAAGAGGAGAACGCCGGACCTTCTGCTCCTGCAGTGATACTTGGATTGAACGGTGCCCCACAGGCTGGTGAGAAATTTAAAGTATATGAAGATGAGGGCGAAGCAAAAGAGATCGCCAATCGTCGCGCGCAAATATTGCGTGAGCAAGGTATACGCACGAAGAAACATATTACACTGGATGAGATCGGTCGTCGGTTGGCCCTGGGATCTTTCAAAGAACTGAAAGTGATCATCAAAGGTGACGTGGATGGATCGGTGGAAGCATTGAGTGATTCATTACAAAAACTTTCTACACAGGAGATCCTTGTAAGTGTGATCCATAAAGGAGTTGGACAGATCAATGAAAGTGATATCGTATTGGCCGAAGCATCGGATGCGATCGTTATAGCCTTTAACGTACGTCCTTCCCTTCAGGCATCCCGCCTCGCGGAAAATGCCGGTATCGAGATCAAGATGTACTCCATTATCTATAATGCGATCGAAGAAGTGAAGAGCGCGATGGAAGGTATGCTTGAACCGAAGATGCAGGAAAAGATCACCGCTAACGTGGAGATCCGCGAAGTATTCAAATTCGATAAGGCTACTGTGGCCGGTTGTTATGTACTCGATGGAAAGATCAAGAGGGATTCGAAGATCCGCCTGATCCGCGATGGTATCGTTATTTATCCGGTGGGAGAAAATTCTGCTGAACTGGGATCATTAAAGCGTTTCAAAGATGACGCGAAAGATGTACAGGCCGGTATGGAATGCGGACTTACCATCAAGAATTTCATCGATATGAAGGTGGGCGATATCGTAGAAGCCTATGAAGAAGAGGAAGTAAAGCGGACGCTCTAAGGCCGTCAACCAAATATTTGTTAAATGACGGGCTCCGGGGCTGAACTCCTGAATCCGTGGGTATTTTTGAAGTTATGTATAGCATGAAAAAGATCATATTCATCGGTTTTGTTTTCCTTGGGCTTCAGTCCATGGTGCAGGGTCAGCCAAAGAAAGTGGTGGCCGACAAGATCGTAAGCATAGTTGGAGATCGTATCATTCTTCAATCGGATATCGTGAATTCGATTTCAGATATTGCCCGCCAGGGAGGAACCATTCCGGATAATGCGCAATGTTTACTTACTGAACAGGCGGTGATCTCTAAAGTTTTAATGCTGCAGGCAGAAAAAGATTCCCTACCGGTTACAGAAGAAGAAGTAGAATCAGAACTCGATCAGAAGATCCGTTATTATATAAACCAGTTAGGTTCGCAGGCGGCATTGGAAGAAATGGCCGGTAAAACCATTTACCAGATCAAAGATGATGCACGTGAATCAGTGAAAGAGCAGAAAATGGCAGCGGCCATGCAGAAAAAAATTGTGGAGAATGTGCGCATCACTCCAACTGAAGTGAAAGCATTTTTCGATAAAGTTCCTAAGGATAGTCTTCCTTATTATGAGTCCGAACTGGAAGTAGGGCAGATCATTCTTTATCCCAAGGCTTCACGCGATGTGGACCTTTATATCCTGGGACAAATGAATAATTACAAAAAGCAGATCGAAGCAAAGTCTACAACTTTTGAGGCCCTGGCCAAACAGGTATCAGAAGATCCCGGAAGTAAAGAGAGGGGTGGACAATATCAGATCAATCGCGCAGAAAAAACCTGGGATCCTGTATTTCTTTCTACCGCTTTCCGTTTAAAAGAAGGCGAGATCTCCAGCCCGGTAAAATCAAAATTCGGATATCATATTATTCAAATGGTGCAGCGTAATGGTGATGATGCCGTTGTTCGTCATATACTTCGCATCCCTCCTGTTACAGAAGAAGAGATCAGGGCAGCCAAAGGGAAACTGGATACCGTGCGTTCAAAGATCATTGCCGGAACACTGGGGTTTAATGAAGCTGCTACCAAATACAGTGATGATGAGACACAGAAATTTTCCGGTCCTTTTATTACCGGCCGCGATGGTTCTACCTATGTTACTATCGATCAGCTGGATAAAGATATAGTACAAATGCTGGCCCATATGAAAGTGGGAGAATTATCCCAGCCTACTGCTTTTGATACAGAGCAGGGGAAAAAAGGCGTAAAGGTGGTATACCTGAAATCAAGGTCGGAGCCACATAGAATGAACTTGAAGGATGATTATTCCAAGATATCTACCTATGCCCTGGAGCAGAAAAAATCGAATGCCGTAGAGAAATGGCTGAAGGCGAAGCTCCCTACATATTATGTTATGGTTGATAAGGATGAGGTGCAGTCATGCCCCCAGTTGGCAAGGTTCAACACTGATAAGAAGTCCTTTTAAGTCATTAACTTTGCATCCTCCATGAGTGATGCAATCAAACACGAATGCGGTCTTGCATTCATACGTTTAAGAAAGCCTTTTTCCTATTACCAGCAACGTTATGGATCTGCGTTGTGGGGACTTAGCAAGTTGTATCTCCTGATGGAGAAACAGCATAACCGCGGTCAGGATGGCGCCGGTGTGGCCGCTGTTAAATTAAATGTAGAACCAGGTTATCCTTTCCTCAATCGTATTCGAAGTAATGCGCCACAGGCCATTGCCGATGTATTTCAGCAAATAGGAAGCGAGTATGATGCGCTGGAAAAATATCATCCCAATATAAAAAATCAACCCGGCCTGATGAAGGGCCATCTTCGATTTATGGGAGAGGTATTGTTAGGACATCTTCGTTATGGTACACAGGGAAAAAACAAACTGGAGTACTGCCATCCTTTCGTAAATCATGATACTATTCCTGCCCGAAATTTGGTAATGGCTGGCAATTTCAATATTGTTAATTCAGATGAGCTATATGCTTTAATAGGAAAACTGCCACATGAAACGTTGCGTTTCAGTGATCTGGCCGCTATGATCGAACTGATGTACAGTTTTCTTTGCAAGGAAGATGAATCTACTCCCGGCAAACTTGATTTTAAAAATGTATTAAAGAAAGCTCTGCCTTTAATGGACGGAGGATTTCATGTGGCGGGTGCTACGGGAAGTGGAATTGGTTTTGTATTCCGCGACGCCAATGGTATACGGCCCTCTTATTATTATATCAATGATGATGTAGTAGTAGCCGCTTCAGAAAGAGCAGCCATACGCACTACATTTAATGTGGGCGAAAATGAAGTGAAGGAGCTGATGCCAGGATGCGCACTGATAGTTGATGAGAATGGAGAGATCGAGATCGCGCAGGTACTTGAACCCAGAGAAAGAAAGGCCTGCAGTTTTGAGCGCATTTATTTTTCAAGAGGCAGTGATGAAAAAATTTACCGTGAGCGGATCGCATTAGGATATAATCTGCATGAGCAGGTACTTAATGCAATTGATCACGATACAAAGAATACTATTTTCTCTTTTATTCCTAATACGGCAGAGACTGCTTTTTATGGTATGCTGAAAGGCATGGAGGATTATCTGAACAAGGTAAAGCTGGAAAGGATTTTGAGCTGGGGTAAAGATTATGATGCAGCTAAACTGGAGGAGATGATCAACCGAAGGATACGAGTTGAAAAGATAGCAATCAAGGATGTGAAGATGCGCACTTTTATTACAGAGGATACTGCAAGAAATGAAATGGTGCAGCACGTTTATGATATTACCTATGGTACCGTGAGGCCGGGAGAAGATACGCTGGTAGTGATCGATGATTCTATTGTGAGGGGAACTACGCTGAAAGAAAGTATCATACGTATGCTGGCCCGTTTGAAACCAAAAAAGATCATTGTGGTTTCTTCTTCTCCGCAGATACGTTATCCTGATTGTTATGGTATTGATATGAGCAAGATGGGAGATTTTATTGCCTTCAATGCGGTGGTGGCGTTGGTAAAAGAGCATTGTAAGGACAATGTGATGAGTGAACTCTACGAAAAATGCAAAGAGTTGCTAAGGCAGGATCTGCTGGATAGTGAGAATGTCGTGAAGCAGTTATATAAATTATTCAGCATTGATCAGATCACCAATAAGATCGCGCAGCTGATCACACCACCGGAATGCCATATTCCTGTGCAGGTAATATTTCAAAGCATCGAGGATCTTCATCTTTCCTGTCCCAATAATCTCGGCGACTGGTATTTCACCGGCAACTATCCTACCCGCGGGGGAAATAAAGTAGTGAATAAAGCATTTATGAATTATGTGGAAGGGAAGAATGAGAGGGGGTATTGAATGAAAGCACTACTCTTAATCAGGCATGCCAAATCCGACTGGGCGCAGTTAGCACTCAGCGATATAAACCGACCCTTAAATGGGCGAGGGAAAAAAGATGCGCCGAAGATGGCGGAGAGGTTGCTGGAGAGAAAAATAAAGATCGATGCGTTTGTATCGAGTACAGCA